>JAITTS010000109.1 GCA_031286995.1 Oscillospiraceae bacterium | reverse complement strand
ATACTGCAACCATGAAGAGGGGTATGACGAAATGTCAAAATCCGTGGGCCAGACCATCAAGCGGGCACGCGAGTTGCGAGAGATGACCCAGCGCGAGTTTGGGGTGGCCGTAGGACTGTACGTTAACGATGCACAGAGACGTGTGTCAGCTTGGGAGACGGGCCGCAAGCCTATCCCAGGGAAACGGCTGCCCGTAGTGGCCGACGTTTTGGAACTAAGGCTGGAAGACCTGATCGAGTAAACGATGCCTTTCGACGTCGCTTCCGCGTGGGAGCAGCGTGGATTGAAACTGTACTATTTATGGTCGCTCTCCACACGGAGAGCGTGGACTAAGGCCAACTCTAAAACTCGCCTCGATTATCCGGATTGTTGACGGTTTCAAATCCTATTTCTCTGTTGCAGCGTAGCGTTGAATACAATATGTGGAGATCGATATGCAGAAAATATTACAAGTTCGGGATTTGGAGAAGATGTACGGCGGCCGGGGCAGCGTCACAAAAGCACTGAACGGCATCAGCTTTGATGTGGACAAAGGCGAATACGTGGGCGTGATGGGCGCCTCGGGCAGCGGTAAAACCACGCTGCTCAACTGTATCTCCACCATCGATGACGCCACTTCCGGCAGTATTTATATTGAAAACGTGGATGTCACCACCCTAAGATCGGGTCAACTTTCCGATTTCCGTTGCCGCAAGCTGGGGTTCATCTTTCAGGACTATAACCTATTGGACACCCTGACCGCCTTTGAAAACATCGCGCTGGCGCTGACCATCGCCAAGGTAAGTCCACGCGATGTGACGCAAAGGGTAAGCGCCATGGCCGAAAAGCTGGGGATTGCGGATGTTCTGAACAAATATCCCGTCCAGATGTCGGGCGGGCAGCGGCAGCGGGTGGCCTCCGCGCGGGCGATCGTCACAGATCCCGCACTGGTGCTTGCCGACGAACCCACCGGCGCGTTGGATAGCAAATCCAGTCAGGCGCTTTTGGAAGGCTTCCGCGCCATGGTGAAGGAATTGCAAAGCACCATTCTCATGGTCACGCATGACCCATTTTCGGCCAGTTACGCGGATAGGATTCTGTTCATCCGGGATGGAAAACTGTTCACCGAGCTGGTTCGGGGCGAAGATTCCCGCAAGGCTTTCTTCGACAAAATTATGGAAGTTATGGCAGTGCTGGGGGGCGAAGCGGCATGAACACCTTTACGCTGGCCTCTCGCAATGTGCGCAAGAGTTTTCGCGATTACGGCATTTATTTCCTCACCATTGTGATCGGCGTGGCGTTGTTTTATATCTTCAATTCCATCGCAAGTCAATCGGTTATGATGGAGTTGAACCAGGACACGCGATTGACTTTGCTTGGCATATCGCGAGAAATGGATATGCTCTCCGGGTTTGTGGCGGCGATTTTGGGTTTCTTGATCGTGTATGCCAACGCGTTTCTCATACGCCGCCGCAAGAAAGAACTCGGGATTTATATGATATTGGGCATGAAAAAAGGCAAAATATCCGCCATTTTGTTGGCGGAAACCTTTGTGGTGGGGTTGGTTTCCCTCGCCGTCGGCGTCCTGCTGGGCATATTTCTTTCTCAAGGCATGGCGCTTATCACAGCCAAGCTGCTCGGTGTAAGCGTCAGCCGTTTCGCCTTTGTATTTTCTATGGACGCGGTTCGCAAGAGCATCAATTATTTCGGCATTGCGTTTCTAATCGTGGTGCTGTTTAACGTGATCAATATCAACCGCCAAAAGCTGCTCCACTTAATCTACGCGGAAAAAAGGACGCCACAATTCCACAAAATTCCGATTGCCGTGTCATTCATACTGTTTATCATCAGCGCGATTATGCTCGGCGTTGCGTACCATTTCATGCTCACAACCGGGCTTGTCGGCTTTTTCGATGAAACAAAGCGCATCGCGCAGCTGATTTCCATTGTCTTGGGACTTGTGGGCACACTGCTGTTTTTCTTTTCGCTTTCCGGTTTTTTGCTCAGGCTGATTTCTAAAATCAAGGGCGTTTATTTCAAGGGGCTGAATATGTTCACACTAAAGCAGCTTGGCAGCAAAATGCACATGGCGTTTCTGTCGCAAACTTTCGTGTGCCTGATGCTGTTTCTGGCCATCTCCGCCATTTCGGTGGGCTATTCCATGTCGTATGCCCTGCGCGATAACCTCAAGGAAACTACCGCGGCCATCGCTATCTCGTATATGTCGTTTTACATCGGCATAGTGTTTTTACTCACCTGTGCCAGTTTGTTGGCTATTACGCAACTGTCCGAGGCAAGTGATAACAAGGCGCGTTACGATCTCCTCGGAAAGCTGGGCGCGTCTGGAAAAATATTGTCGCAAAGCCTATTTATTCAAATTTTTGTTTACTTCTTGCTGCCACTGATATTGGCGATTGCCCATTCCTTTGTAGCCATTAAAGTTATGAGCATCCTGGTAGAAATGATGGGCAATATAAATATTTTTGCGATCAGTCTAATCGCGGGCGGGATGCTCGTATTAATCTACGGCGGGTATTTTCTTGTGACCTACCTGAGCGCCCGTAAGATGATCCGATAGAAGTAGAGAGAAATGCAATGCTAAAACGCCTTTCTGCTATCCAGCAGCAAGGTAACAGGCCCGTTATTGACCAAAGATACCGCCATCTCGGCCTGAAACCGGCCGGTCTTCACTGGCAGACCCGCCTGCCGCAGGCCGTCGCAGTATGCCTCGTAGAGGGGAATGGCCTGCTCTGGCCGGGCGGCGCGGATAAAGCTGGGCCGCCGCCCACCGCGCGCATCCCCAAGCAGCGTAAACTGAGATACGACGAGCGCTGTGCCGCCCACATCCACCACGGATCGGTTCATTTTGCCAGCTTCATCCTCAAAAACGCGCAGGTGCACGGTCTTGGATACGCAGTAATCCACATCCGCCTGCGCGTCGCCTTCCTCCACGCCCAGCAGCACCAGCAACCCGCGGCCTATCTCGCCGCACAGCGTATCGCCCACGCGCACGCTGGCCTGGGTAACCCGCTGCACCACTGCCCGCATAGCGTTTCCCCCTTATGTACTGAGGCGATAGATCTCCACAATATCCGATCGCTTGGCCAGCTGGCGTATCACCCTATCCATCTCCTGCACGTTCTCGACCTCCAGGGTGACAGTGAGGTTGCAGGTATCGTTCTTTTTATTAGCTCTGGCAGATACGGCGGTGATGGTCACCTTCATGCCCCCGATGGCCAACACCAGGTCGGCCAGCAGGCCCTGCCTGTCGTAGGCGATGATGTGGATGGTGCCGCTGTACTGGGATTTGGCCTGCGCGTCCCACGATACCTGCACCAGCCGATCCGCATCAATCTCGGAAAGCATGTTGATACAATCCGCCTTGTGCACGGTAACGCCCCTGCCGCGGGTGATATAACCCACGATCTCATCCCCTGGCAAGGGGCTGCAGCACTTGGCAAAGCGAACCAGCATGCCCGGCTCACCGCGCACAAAGATGCCTTGGTCGCTGTGCGCCTGAGGACGCGGCAAGGCCGCCGTATCCGGTACGGCCGCATCGGGCAACTTGGGGGACGCGGGCCGCTCGCGGGCGCGCTGCTCCTGCAGCAGCCGTGCCACAATGTGGCTGGCGGCCAGCGCGCCAAAGCCTACGCCAGCATAGATATCATCTACATCATCAAAGGCATACTTTTTGAGAATGGGCTCAATGTACTCATTTTTCAGCAACGATGGCAGGGTGGTGGCCATGCGCTTGGCCTCGTGCTCCAGCATGCTGCGGCCCTTGGCCACGTTCTCCTCCTTCAGCTCCCGCTTAAAGAAAGACCGTATCTTGGCCTTGGCCTGAGAGGTCTTGACGATCTTCAGCCAATCCATGCTGGGGCCCTTGGCGTTGTTTTGGGTGATAATCTCCACAAAGTCGCCGGTCTTCAGTTCCGTATCGATGGGCACGATGCGCCCGTTTACCTTGGCCCCCACGCACTTGTTGCCCACCCCGCTGTGGATGCGGTAGGCAAAGTCGATGGGTGTAGCGCCTCGGGGCAGATCCAGGATATCGCCCTTGGGTGTAAAGACGAACACCTCTTCGTTGAAGAGGTCTACCTTCAGTGAATCTACAAACTCTTTAGAGTCGTGGGTCTCGTTCTGCCAATCCATAATCTGGCGCAGCCAGTGCAGTTTTTTATCAAGCTCATCCCCGGTCTGCTTGCCCTCTTTGTAGCGCCAATGGGCCGCTATGCCGAACTCCGCCATGCGGTGCATTTCCCAGGTGCGTATCTGCACCTCAAAAGGCATGCCATTCTGCCCCACCACCGTGGTGTGCAGGGATTGGTACATGTTGGGTTTTGGGATCGATATATAATCCTTAAACCGGTTGGGCACCTGTTTCCACAGCGTATGCACGATGCCCAGCACTGCGTAGCAATCCGGCACGGTATCCACCAGCACCCGGATGGCTATCAGATCATAAATCTGCTCAAAGGGCTTGTTTTGCAGCACCATCTTTTTATAGATGCTGTAGAAGTGCTTGGGGCGGCCGTCTATGTCGTAGCGTATGCCCAATTCTTCTATCTTTTTGCCCAACTGCTGCACCACCAGGCGGATGGATTCATTCCGCTCTGCCCAGCGCATGCCCACCTTCTGTATCAGGCTTTGATACTCCTCTGGATCCAGGTAGCGCAGGCACAAATCTTCCAGTTCTTGCTTGATCTTGTATACGCCCAGGCGATGCGCCAGAGGTGCGTAAATATCCAGTGTCTCTCGGGCGATGGCCTGCTGTCTCTCCGGCGGTTGGTACTTCAGGGTGCGCATGTTGTGCAGCCGGTCGGCCAGTTTGATGAGCACCACCCGGATATCCTTGGACATAGCCAGAATCATCTTGCGCAAGGATTCGGACTGCTGTTCCTCTCGGGATGTAAACTCCAGCTTGCCGAGTTTGGTGACGCCATCCACCAATTGCGCTACTTCGGGCGTAAATTCTTTTTCAATGGTCTGCTGGGTGACGCGCTCACAATCCTCCACCGTGTCGTGCAACAGCCCGGCGACAATGGTGGGGCTATCCATCATCAGATCGGCCAAGATATCCGCCACGGTGCCGGGGTGGCTGAAGTAGGGTTCTCCGGATTTGCGCACCTGGCCCTCGTGCACGATTTGCGAGAAGCGGTAGGCCTTCTCTACCAATTTCAGGTCTGCATCCGGATGATACTTGGAGAGCTTGACGAGGAGCTCATCCAGCCCGATGACCGGCTGCGCGCTTACCATGGCTCCTCCTCCTTTCCAAAGCCTGTAGTATGATAATCTCCGCGCTTAGGCGCCCCGCAGCGCACATAGCAGCACGCTATCCATCAGGGTGCACTTGTGAGGCGGCAGCAAGCACGCTGTCCAGGGCAACGGGGTGTAATCCACCAGCCGCAGTTCGTGTAACACGGCCAGGCCCACCTCCACCGCGCCAGAGGAGAGGCCTGTCTTTTCCCGCAGCTTGGCCAGGAAGATTTCCTCATCCCGCAAGGCCCTGTAAAGTGCCCGTAGCGCGTCATCCGTAGGTACGCAGCCATCCAGGGCGGATGCCAGCAGGGATGCGGCATCCGTTGCGCAAAGTATCTCGGTCTGCGGCAGGCGATCCGCCAGGGTTTCGGCCTCACCCGGGGCCAGCGCGCCATCCAGCAGGGCGATGCAACGCAAATGTACGGGCAGAGCTGACAAATCTGCTGCGGCACACAGGGTGTTGAACAGACGCGGGTCTGTGGGTGCACCCAGGCAGTATTGCAGCGGCGCGCCTTGCGCCGCCAGACGCACGATCCACTTGCGCAGGCCGGGCAGCGTGCGCGCCACCAGCAACGTGCCCTGCGTATCCCGCGCCAAGGCTGCTGTGATGGCCCTATCCAGCTCGTCGGTGGCCAGCATGCGCAGTTTATCTCTCTCTACACCATCCGCAGGCGGCGGAGGGGTGCTATTATTATAGAGTATTTGGCGGCAAATTGCACGCAAAAAAGCCGGAGCATCCTTGGCACACGCATCCAAAAAGGCGCGTGCGGGGGTATGGGGGGCAATCTGACGCACCTCGCACTGCACGTTGCGCACCTCGCGCCATTCGTTGATCGTGGGGCAAAACAGCACATCCACGCACGCGGGCATGGCATCCGCCTGCGTGCCTTTGTGGAAGGCGATGGCATCGCGCGCCTCTCCATCCTGGCTCAGCAACAGTTTGAGATGATTGCCCTCCTTGCCCACGGCGCGCGCGTTGGAGGCCCGCACACCCCGCAGGCAAAATACGGGCGCAGGGTTGCCCATGCCCGTGGGCTGCAGCATCTCCAGCCGGCTCACAAAGGGTTCGGTCACCTCAGCCAAATCCATCTCCAGATCGTAATACTCGGTGGGCATGAAGGTATCCGGCTGAGCTTGCCCGGCAATGGCGGCGTTCAGCCGCGCCTTTAGCTGCGGCAGATTGGCAGCCTGCAGAGTCAGCCCGGCAGCTTGCGCATGCCCGCCAAAGCGCAAAAACAGATCCGCGCACGATCTCAGCGCGCGGTATATGTCGATGCCGGGAATGGATCTGGCGGAACCCACGCACACATCCCCATCCTGGGATAACAGCACCACCGGCCATCGGTACTTTTCCACCAGGCGGGATGCCGCCAGACCCACCACACCCGGGTTCCATCCCTGCCCGCAGAGCAAAATGGCCTTGTCGCGCAGAAAATTCACATCTCGCTGCAGCATGGCTTCGGCTTCATCCAGTATGCGTTGCTCTACCTCTTGCCGCATACGGTTGGCGTGATCCAGATCCAAAGCGATGCCTCGGGCCGTGGCCTCGTCATCCGTTGTCAGCAGCGTCACGCCGCGGCCCGCATCCGCCAGCCTGCCCCCGGCATTGATACGCGGGGCCAATTGAAAGGCCACTCGCCCAGCGCTGAGCGCTGAAGGCGCGATAGCCGCCGCATCCATCAGCGCGCGGAGCCCGATGCGCGGTTTTTCGCGCATCAGCGCCAAACCCAGGCTTACGATCACCCGGTTCTCATCCAGCAAGGGCACCACATCTGCGATGGTGGCCAGGGCCGCCAGATCCAGCAGGGGCAGGATGGCTTGCTGCCCGCCCAGGGCCTGTACCAGCTTGAGCGCTACCCCCGCGCCGCACAGTTTGGGCCAAGGGTAACTGCCCAGCACGGGGTTGAGCACTGCGGCGCAATCCGGCAGGTGTGGGCCGGGCTGGTGATGATCGGTGATGATGAGCGCGAGTCCCAGCTTGCGTGCCAGGGCCGCCTCATCCGGCGAGGTGATGCCACAATCTACGGTAATAAGCAAATCCGCCTGCTTCGCCAGCTTTTCCACGGCCCGCGCGTTCAATCCGTAGCCTTCCCCGTGGCGGCTGGGGATGTAATAATCCACGCGCGCGCCCTGCTGGCGCAGGTAGGTCAATAGAATGGCAGTGGCGGATACGCCATCCACATCGTAATCGCCGTAGACCACGATGCGCCCTCCGGCATCCATGATCCGGCGGATGCAGGACACCGCATCCCCCATGCCTAGCAGGTGACCCGGATCGTGCAATTGGGAGATATCCGGGGATAAAAAGGCTCTGGCGGCCTCGGGTGTGTCCACGCCCCGCAGGGCCAGCAATTGCGCCAAGTGCGCATCCAGCCCCATATCCAACAACACCTGCGGGGGTTGTGCACTCTCTTTGGGCATGAATCGCATCATGACTTGCGCCTCCTTGGAAGATAAGGATGAAGCCTTTTCGATATGCAATATCGAAAAGGCTCCATGCGTTGGCTGTACGCGTCAGGCTTTTTTACCCTTAAACTGACGGCGGAAGATGTGCTGGTTTTCTAGCAGATAACCCCACACATAGCCGTTGATGAGGTTGGAGGAATAGATGCCCGACAGCATGCCGGCAATAAGCGGCAACGAGAACTCCTTCACCGAATCCACGCCTAGCGCGAAAAGCAACACCGTGGTGATGAGCGTGGTGAGGGTGGTATTAACGGTGCGCGTCAGCGATTCCTTCACCGATTGGGTGACCACCTCGCTGCGGGGCACGCCGCGGAGAGAACTCTTGCGCAGATTCTCGCGAATGCGGTCGAAGATGACGATGGTATTGTTGATGGAGTACCCTACGATGGTGAGCATGGCCGCAATGAAGGTGGAGTTGATCTGAATGAAGCTGCGCAGCAACACCATCAAGCTGAGCATCATCAGCACATCGTGCAGAATGCCGAGCACCGCCGCCACGCCGGAGAAAAAGTCGAACCGAATGGCGATGTAGATGAGCATCAGCGCCCAAGCCAGCAACACACTGTTGATGGCGTTGTCAATCAGGCTGCGTCCGGCGACGGCGCCCACGCGTTCTACGGAAATGTAACGCATGTTGGGGTATTTTTCAGAGAGGGCAGCCTCAAAGGATGCGCGCATCTCATCGGATTGCTCGCCCACATCCGGGGTGCGTATCTGCGCTTCCGTCTGGGCCTCGCCCGTCTTGGCAACGGATACGCTCGTCAGATTTTCCGCCGCCAGGGCGTCGGTAATGTCGTTGACATCGAAGGCTTGACCCATCTCATACTTGAGGATGATGCCGCCGGTAAAGTCGATGCCCATGTTCAGGCCGTAGCCGCACAGGGTTAGAATAAGCGCCAACAGCATGATGCCCGCGGAGATCAGCAGGCACACCCGGGCACGGCTTTGTA
>JAITTS010000110.1 GCA_031286995.1 Oscillospiraceae bacterium | reverse complement strand
GACGCCGTGGGTCTGGCACCGTATGCAGTTCTTCTTTTAGCTTGTTTATATCCATTTTTTATCACCGGAATTACTTTACCATATTCTTTCCTCCCTGAAAAGTAAATGCTCTTCCCCTGCCGCCCGCCACTCCTCCACATCCGCGGGGCTGCCCGCCTCTACCCACTTCATCCACTCCTTGTAGTCCATGTTCGCGGGGATGATCTTCTCTTCGCCCGTCACCGGGTCTTTTGCCCGGCGCTTCATGCCCGCCAGGGTTTCATCGTCAAGCGCCATGGTGGTTGTGCTCCTGCACCACGGGTGCAGCGGCGGCAGATTTACGCCCGCCTTTGCCTCACTTACCGCATAGGTCTTCCCGTCGTGATCCTGGCACGCCGGGCTTGTTCTGCCGTCCAGAATGGCCAGAAACCGGTAGCGCTCTATGCCCGCCGATTTGTAGCCCTCAATCTCCGCCGCGTTGGCCATGTAGTTGCTTTCCGTGCGCACCAGGCGCTCGGCGTTGCTGTAGCCCACGCCCATCCTGTCCGCAATGTCCCGCGCGGTTTGCTCGTAGGATTTGCCGGATAAAAACCCGGCTGTCACGTCCTCCACAAGCGCGTCCTCGAGCGCCTGCTTGTTCTTCCAGACGCGCTCAGAATAGTTTTCGCCGCTCCACGGGTTTTTCATGATCTCCCGGATGACCTCATCACTGACGGAGCTAAAGCTGAACCCCATCCGTGTGCCGCGCTGCAGGTCGTACAGGGTGCGCCCGTGCGCCTGCGGTATCAGTTTGCGGAAAAACTCCGTGTCGGTCTTGAGCTCCGCTTCGGATAGCCGCGCCAGCCGCGCCGATACGCTGGTTTGCAGCGCTTCCTGACGTCCCATGCGCCAGCTGTAGGCCGCGCTTGACGCGCGAGCTTGCAGTATGCGCCGCTGCTCCGGGCCGGTCACTTGCGCAATCTGCTTTAGCAGCCGGTCGTACTCCTCTTTGGATATGCCAAATTTAAAGCCGCCGTCTTTGAGCTCTTGCCAGCTAGTGGGCACGGCGCGGCCTTTGAGATTGTCCTTATCCATCATGAAGGCGATGGTGCAGGTGTAGGCCTCAATGTAAGCTTAGGGATGTTGGCTATGCAAAGCACAGTGATTGTACCATGGAAATGCAAAGACTGTGTCAAGAAAGAGCGTGCATTTTATAAAAATTTTTATTTTTTGAGACCGAACATGCCGGGCGGGAACGCCGCTGGCTGATGGGGCGAAAATGGCGGATTGGCTATAATTGCAGCGGCGCGTGCCTGCGCCTGTGGCTGCCCATGGCCAGCAGAAAGCAACACAACGCGCAGGCCAGGGCGTACGCCTGGCCCGTCACAATGTAAAAGACCATCAACCCCGTTGCGTAGGCCGCGTACCGGCGGGTTTTTTGCGGCGCGAATACGTGGCGGCGCAGAGAGACCCAGGCAAAAGGCTTGCGTTGCCGTGCGCCCAGTTCTGTCAGCTGCGCGTCCGTGGCCGGGTACAGGCGGCCCGCCAGGCCGCGCAGGGCATCCCCGTCTATCAGCCGCACGGGAGGATCCAGGGCCTCGGCCGCCCGCTGTGCGTGCAGATCAAAGCTGCCGGGGGCGCACAGCACGCAGCGCGCAGCCGCGGATGCCCGAAGAGCCCGCTGGGCAGCCAGCACATCCCCGGCGGCGGCGCTCTGGCTGGGGTGTATCTGCAGGCAGCGCAGCAACAGGGTCTCTCCCCGGTATTCCGCCAACGCGCCCCCCACGCCGGGGCGGAGATTCTCCAGCGGGTACAGCGAGGCCAGCCATTGGGCCACGCGCAGCGCGCTCTGGCGCGGCGGGCACAGCAGCAGTGCATCAAGCGCCAGCGCTCCGCCGATGCGCCGCCGCAGGGCCGATTCACGCCTGGCCAGGGCGCGCTTGCTCCCCAAGGCCAGCGCTTGCCAGCATAGCGCGGCCAGGGCCAGCCCCGCAGCCAAGGCGGGTGGCCACTGATTCCACAGCCGGTAGAACCACAGGCAGCACAGTAACAGGATCAGCAGGCGGATGCCCAGGCGATCCAGCGCTGCGCCCAGCCTGCTCTTCTGATCAAATGGCGCGATCATGCCATCCTCCTCTCGCTGCGGTATACCATCAGCGTGGCGTATTTTTTGTTTTGTATGCACCTTTACGGATAGCTTTTAATGGATAGCAGAGGTTTTGTGCTCTTTCTATTTTTCTATGCATATGCTATACTGCATGTGGTAGAAATGGAAGGGGGGTATGCGTTTGCGCAGAACAAAGATCATTTGCACCATCGGCCCGGCCTGTGAGCAGCCGGATGTATTAGAAAAAATGCTGGATATCGGCATGAACGTGGCCCGCCTGAACATGTCCCACGGGGATTATGAGGAGCACGGCGGTCGCATCGCTGTCCTGCGTAGCCTGCGGGAGAAAAAAGGCGTGCCTTTGGCGCTGATGCTCGACACCAAGGGGCCGGAAGTGCGCACCGGCGCCTTTCAGGGGCACGCCAAGCTGACCCTTGTGGAAGGGCAGGAATTTACCCTTACATCCCGCGATGTGCCGGGCACTGAGCACATCGTATCCGTCACCTATCCGCCCCTGTGCCGCCTGGTGCAGCCGGGTACCCGTATCCTGATCGACGATGGGTTGATCGCTCTGCGCGTGCAACGTGTGGAGAGGGGTACGGATGTGCTCTGCGTGGTGGAAGACGGCGGCGAGATCAGCGACCATAAAGGCATATCCATACCCAGTGTGGATTTGCAGATGCCCCCCATCACGGATCAGGACAAGCGGGATATCCTCTTTGGTATTGATAAGGGCATTGACCTGATTGCCGCGTCGTTCACCTGCCGCGCCACGGATATCATG
>JAITTS010000080.1 GCA_031286995.1 Oscillospiraceae bacterium | reverse complement strand
GAACAGCGCTTCTTCGGCCACGACGCCCGGGCAGGCGGCGAGCAGGCATACCACAGTGAGCACCAAACAGGCGGCCGCGTTCCGCTTTTTCAACATACTTCTTCCTCCAAGATCAATTGGCATTCTCCAGAAAGACCATGGCCGCTTTTTTATCCATCTCCGCCACGCACTGGGCAAGGGAAATTTGCTTATCCAGCATGCGCTCCAGTATCTTGTCAATTTCCCGCATGGCGGTGCTGTTTTCGCCCCAAAAGGGGGAATCCACTGGGATGACCATGTGCGGCGCAAGGGTACGATACAGCGCCAGAGACTCGGCTGAAACCGCGTATCCATATTGGTATTGATAAGCCCTCTGTTTGTACAGTTCCTCAATAGCTTCCTGAAGCATGCGCCGATCCTGCTCTTTGGCGTACAGCAGCTCTTCCTGCTTGCGCGCAATGGCATGGTCAAGCTCGCCGATGGTTTGCGTGGCGTTCTCGGATAGCGCGGTTTCGTTCCACCCTTGAATCATGCCCGCCTTCGTCTCCGGCGGAAAACTTCGCATGACAGCTTCAAGGTAGCTTAGCGCTATATCAATGTTCGCGGAGCGGGGATTCAGCACATACACCTGAAAGCGCACGGGCACGGCGGGATCAGCGCTTTTATCAAACACAGCGGGGGCAAGCGGAATGATCCTCTGCTCCTCGTCGTAAAAGATACCAAAGGTTTGCAACGGCATAAAGGTGATGAGTTTCTTTTGTGCAATGTAGGCGTCTTCTTCCGCGACCGTATCCATGCCGGGCCGCTCTAGCGCCAGTGCCCTGTTGATAATATCGGCGTATGCCGGTGTGTTAAAAACAATGGGGATACCTGCCTGATATTGTTGCAAAGCGTAGCTGCGCGTAATTGCCAGAACGAGCATGCGGGTATCCCCGCCAAACTCAATGGGCGTAACCTCCGGATAATCTTCCGCATATTTTTCAGGCCACTCTTCCAACAGATCGAACAAATCGGAATAAGTGGAAGGGTATTGCCGCTCGCCATAGATGGCGCGCCACAACGTCTCGTTGAGCGTCCAAGGGTTTAGCGAAAAAATGCGGGGGTAAGCGACGAGATCGGCGCCATCAAATAGCGCCCCCTGAATTTGGGGATAAAACTGACGGACGGATTCCATAAGCGCGGAAGAGCCGTTTAGGGAACCGAGATACTTTTTGCTGCGAAGACCCGCATAGCCATCGTAGAGGTCAAGCAGAAATAAATCGGGCGCGTCGATGCCGGTGAGAATCAGTCGCTGCATTTCCTCCGCTGTTGCCTCCGGTAAATCCACATTGACAAACACATCAGGGTTGTCTTTGTAGAAGGCCCGGTACGCCTGATCCTTTATGCCGCCGGCGATTTTCAGGACATGCCGGGGTTTATCCAACTTGTCCCAGGCGATATCCGAGAGTTTACCGGTGGGCGATATGCTGATGTACCGCCTGTCGGGCAGGCAGATTGCCTGAAAAACATCCCTTTCTACGCCCACCCAATGGCTTTCGGCATTGCCAAGCGATTCTGGGCGCTGGCCCTCCCGCGCGCTAAACATTTCACCAGCCGATGAGAAAATCACCCGATCCTCTTGGGCGCAATAGGCAATGCCACCGGCCGGTGCTGAAAACTCGAAAACCTTCCGTGTGCTGCCGGAAGCAATTTCGTAGGCAATCAGGGCCGGGGATACCGAGTAGTCATCCAGATCACTTTGAAAGAGCAAAAGCTCGCCTGGCCTATAGGCGCAAGCGGATTGCAGAAAAGGGATATCCAGGGTTATGGCATTGCGCCCGTCCAGATCCATTCTGAACATTTTTGTTTCGCGCCCGTTGTCAGCGGCGATATCAACCGCCGCGAAAATGTAACCGCCACTGATGGTGACAGCGCGTAAATGGGTTTCCGCTGCAGCAATGTCATCGCCATTCAACACCGCGAGCCGCCCGTTGAGGATTAAAGATTGTTCCGCTACGGTATATATATCGCCAGACGCGCTGAAGGCAAGGAGCATATCGGCAGATGAGGCGAGGTGTGTAATGCCTTGCGCGCCAATCACCCCGGCAGGCTCGCGGTCTGGCCCGCTAAAGCGATACATCGCATCCTCAGCCAGCACATAGACATCGTTGTTTAAACCAGCGATGGAAACCGCCGCGCGGGCATTCATCGCATCCCAAGTGACATCTGTATCCAAGGGAGCACAGGCGGCCTGCCCCGAGAAAAACAACGGCAATATCAGGATAATCGCGCAGATTCTATGGTTGCTCGCCTTCATCGTAGTCTCCTTTGCTGTAATTTGGGTTGATAGCACGCAGGCCGCGGCAAAGCGTGGCGCTACGGGAACCGTGATGTGCCGTCGAAATCAATATACCTAAAAAAAGTTACAATTTTTTTTTTTTTGTGTTAATTTTCTAATATATTTTTGAAGTAAACAAACGCGCAAGAGATAATAAAATTAAAATGATAAGCGGTTGTAAGGTGTTTGTTGACAGCTGCAACAAGTTTGCCGGGGAAAAATTGAAATATTGCGTTCCTATCATTCACAAAGCCCAAAGCATTCCAAAATATTCCATACATTCCACAAACTTCTTCTTGCTCAATTTCTTTTATTCTGTGCGCGTGGCCACTCCCCGCCTAAAATGTCTTTGCCGTTTTTTTATTTTCCGTTTTCATGCTGCGCCGCCAAAAAGGGCCTGCAAAGCATTGTCAGTGTATTGCGCGCAGCTGACGCGAACAATACCGTTGAAAACGAATGGGAGGTGAAAAGCGACATGCAGATGGGCAGCAACAGCGGTTCTAACCGTGCCAATGTGCCTGAGGCCCGCCAAGCGCTGGATTCGATGAAATTTGAAATCGCGCGCGAACTGGGTATCAACCTCAAGCAAGGCTACAACGGCGACCTTTCCTCGCGGGATAATGGCTATGTAGGCGGCTACATGGTCAAGCGCCTGATCGAGCAGGCCGAGCGCCAGATGGCCGGCCGGTAACCGGCAAGCCCCCAGGCAAACCCAACCATGCTAAAACAAGAAATGGAGGAGAAGCAACATGTACAATCAAGCCAATCAGTCCGCCAGCGCTACATCTAACCGCGCCGTGGTGCCCGAGGCCAAGCAGGCCCTGAACACCATGAAGTATGAAATCGCCAACGAGCTGGGCATCAATCTCAAGCAGGGCTACAATGGCGATCTGCCTTCGCGCCAGGCCGGTTACATCGGCGGCTACATGGTCAAGCGCCTGATCGAGCAGGCCGAGCGCCAAATGGCCGGCAAGTAATCCTTGGCAGCAATCCCGGTATCGTCCCTGGGCGCGCCAGCTTTCGCGGCGCGCCCTTTGCGCGTCACAAATCCGCGCGCGCGCCATACAATGGAGAACGCGGGCAGCGATGCGAAGGGGGAAGAGCCATGTGCGGAATTGCGGGGGTTATCGATTGGCGGCGGGATCAAAATCAGGCAGAGCGCGGCGCGGCCTTGCAGGCCATGCGCGCGGCCTTGCAGAACCGCGGGCCGGATCAGCAGGGCCTGTACCAGCAGGGCAGCGCTGGGCTGGCCCACACCCGCCTGAGCGTGGTGGATTTGCAGGGCGGCAGGCAGCCCATGGCCCTGGCCTGGGGGCAGGAGCATTACATATTGGTCTATAACGGCGAGCTGTACAACACGCCAGAGGTTCGCAAAGAACTGGCCGCCTTGGGGCACGAGTTTGTGGGCCATTCGGATACCGAGGTGTTGCTGCATGCCTATGCCCAGTGGGGGCCGGGCTGTGTGGGCGAGCTGAACGGTATTTTCGCCTTTGCGGTGTGGGAGAGTGCGCGCCAGCGGCTCTTTGTGGCCAGGGATCGCATCGGCGTCAAGCCTTTCTTTTACATAGCGCGCGATCAGGCGTTTCTCTTTGCATCCGAGCTGAAGGGCCTGCTGGCCCACCCCTCGGTCTCGCCGGATGTGGACGCGGAAGGCTTGGCGGAGATTATGCTGCTGGGCCCAGGGCGCACGCCGGGCTGCGGCGTGTTTCGCGGCGTGGCGGAGCTGCCGCCTGCCCACTGCGGTTTTTTTGACAGGGATGGCCTGCGCGTTTGGGCCTATTGGCAGTTGCGGGATAGGGAACATAGGGATACCTTTGCCCAAACCGTAGAAACTGTGCGCGAATTGGTGACGGATGCCATCACCCGCCAGTTGGTGTCGGATGTACCAGTGGGCGCGTTTCTCTCCGGCGGATTGGATTCCAGCATCATCGCATCCTTGGCGGATAGCGCCTTGCGGGCGGAAGGCGAGGGGCTGCATACCTTTTCCGTGGGGTATCGCGACAACGAACGCTACTTTCGCGCGGGCAAGTTTCAGCCCGAGAGCGATGACGCCTACATCCGCCGAATGAACGAGGCCCTGGCCGCCATTCACCACCAGGTGACACTGGATACCGAGCCTTTGGTGGACGCGCTGTTTGCTGCCGTGGATGCGCGGGATCTGCCGGGCATGGCGGATGTGGATGCCTCGCTGTTGCTCTTTTGCCGCGAGATTAAGCGCCACGTCACTGTGGCCCTATCCGGCGAATGCGCGGACGAGATTTTTGGCGGCTATCCCTGGTATCGGGATGCCGAGATTCGCGCCCGTTATGGCTTCCCCTGGGCGCAATCCACGGATTATCGGGCTGATTTTTTGCTGCCGGGCGTGCTAGGCGCCATAGACCCCAGGGAATATGTGGATCAGCGCTACAGGGATACTTTGGCCGCCGCGCACGCGTTGCCCGACCTGACCGGCACAGAGCGACGCATGCGCGAGATGACCGCCCTCAACCTGCGCTGGTTTATGCAGACCCTGCTGGATCGCAAGGATCGCATGAGCATGGCTGCGGGGCTGGAGGTGCGCGTACCGTTTTGCGATTACCGCATTGCCGAGTATCTCTACAGCGTGCCCTGGGATATGAAGGATCACCAAGGCCAGGAAAAGGGCCTGCTGCGCGCCGCCGTGCAGGGCCTTTTGCCGGAAGAGGTACGGTTGCGCAAAAAAAGCCCCTATCCCAAGACGCACCACCCGGATTACCTGCGCGCTGTGCGCCGGGCGCTGCGCAAGGTGCTGGATGATCCTGCCGCCCCGCTGCTGCAGATTGCGCGCAAAGAGGCGCTGGAAGCCATGCTGGATGCTGACAACCCCACGCCCTGGTACGGCCAGTTGATGACCACGCCGCAGACCATCGCTTACTTTTTGCAAGTTAATTACTGGTTGAAGGCGTACAAGGTGCGGTTGGTGTAAAAGGGCCGCATGCCGGCAGTTGTCGGCCTCCTTATCCTGCGGAAGAGATATCTGCGGTCTTTCACACAGCGTTTGCCAGCACCTTGCCGATTGCATCCCGTATGATGAGC
Source organism: Oscillospiraceae bacterium (assembly GCA_031286995.1). Classification (GTDB taxonomy): domain Bacteria; phylum Bacillota; class Clostridia; order Christensenellales; family Aristaeellaceae; genus JAITTS01. The sequence continues at coordinate 1,036 of JAITTS010000080.1, read as the reverse complement.
TGCGCCCGCGCGTCCGCGGGCGTTTCGGATTGATTGATCAGGACAAGATGCCGCCCCTCAAAGCAACCCAGCAAGCCCGCCGCCGGGTAAACGCGCAGTGATGTGCCGCCGACTATCAGCAGTTGCGTGCAGGCGATGGCCTTTGCGGCGGCATGGATCACTGCGTCCTGCAGCCTTTCTCCGTACAGCACCACATCCGGGCGCACGATACCGCCGCACTTTTCGCAAACGGGCACCACGCCCTCTTTGCAATGGGTTTCATCCAAAATATAGTGCAGTGAATAGCTTGCGCCGCATTGCACGCAATATTGCCGCCAATTGGAACCGTGAAGTTCCAAGACGTTTTTGCTGCCCGCCGCCCGATGAAGCCCGTCAATATTCTGCGTGATCACTGTGCTAAGCAAACCCTGGCGCTCTAACGACGCCAGCGCGATGTGCGCTGCATTGGGTTTTGCTTCTTCGGCGATTAGGTTTTTCTTGTAATAGCGAAAAAACAGTTCGGGTTCGCGCACGAATACGCTGTGCGAAAGCAACTCCTCCGGTGTATGACCGTATATGCGTTTAGCGGCATACAGACCTGCCGGCGAACGAAAATCCGGAATGCCGCTCTCGGTGGATACGCCCGCCCCGCCGAAAAAGACAGTGGATTTGCTTTGCCGGATGAGACACTTGAGCTGCTCTGCCCCGCTGGCTATTTCAGTCACCCCAGCCCTCTCTTCGCGCTGCTTGTCCTCGTTGGGTTTGTTGTTTTCCGGCCCATGAGGCATGATGAGCCGTCTGTGCGCTCTGCCCGGATGCCTGTAAGCCACCGCCGCCATTGCGCGCTGCGCTCAGTCTATCCACGTCACTTTGCTTTCCTCATACCGCCCGCGGCCGCCCCATTCCTCATTCGGCACGCCGACAGCAATCACGTTAAACGGCACCATCGTCTTGGGCAAATCAAATAATTTTTGGAAAGCCGCAACCTTATCCGCTTTTGGATACACGCCGCACCAGCATGTCCCCAAACCAAGCGCTGTCGCCTGCAAAAGGATAT
>JAITTS010000011.1 GCA_031286995.1 Oscillospiraceae bacterium | reverse complement strand
TTTTTCTTTTTGTCCCAACACAAACACCGGTGGGGCCGGGGGCGTTTTTTATTTTTTTTTGGGCTTTGGGGGGGGGGGGGGGGGGGGGGGGGCGCGCCCCCACCCCCGCCAGCACCGTTATGCAGCCTATGTTCACCAACCCACCGAAGTAGCGCAGGCGCACTACCTCGGCGGTGCGCACCACCACGGCGGCGGCCTCCGCGCGCCGCAGATTCCAGAATGTCGCGGCAATCTCGCGGGGCTCCACCAGGATGGAGGGCACATACTCGGGAAAGATGAGCGCCGGGGCCAGCGCCGCGGTCACCGCCAGACAGGCCCCGGCGATGATAGCCAGCAGCCACAGCAGCAGGGGCAGGCCGCGCAGGCACAGCCAAGGCAGTAAGCCGGGCAGGTAACTGTGCAGCAGGCGTTCGCGCAGGGCAGCCGTCAGGGCAGATACAGCGCGCCGCCACCACCCAAACAGCGCGACCAGCAAGGCCGCACCCAGGCCGCAGACCAGCATGCGGGCCCAGAAGATGGCGGCCTCCTTCTCTTTGCGCAGGCTATAGATCGTACCGCCAGGCTTCACCAGCTGCGCGGATTGTGTAAAAGTGGGCGTGGCCCCGCCACCGGAGAGGGGCCGGGCGGTCATCTGCAGGGTATCCAGCGCCAAATTTTCGCGGGCGGCGGCCTCCAGCGGGATGTAGACGAAGGCATCCGCCAGATCGCCCACGCGCCGGGCGTGGCGCAGCACCCCGATGACCCGGTAAGCCACGCCCTGCACGGTCACCCGGCGATCCACCGCCTCCACCATGTGAAAGAGCGAGATGGCCAGCTGTTCATCCAGCAGTGCCACGTTTTCGCCCAAGCTCAGTTCCTCGGGCTGAAATAGGCGGCCCACCAGGGGCAGGGGGTTGTGGATGGCCTGGTAAGCCGCATCCACGGCCAGCAACCCCGCGGGGGCGCTGCTGGCGGCGGCTTCACCCTGCGCCTCGGCGGATACGGACATATCCGCACGCACACCCGTCAGCGTCACGGCATCGGTCACAGCGGCCAAAGCCTCCTTCTCCTCCGCCAGGGCCTGCATGCGGGCGTAGAGCGGCGGCCGCTCATCCTTCTCCAGGCGGGTGGGGGGCACATCCGCCGGCACGGCGTACTGCAGCAAGCCGGGGATCTGCCAGGCCGTGTATGCAGCGTAGGCTACCAGCAGCAGCCCGGCCAGCGCCAGGGCAAGGGGAAACTTGGCTCTCTTCATACGCGCTCCTTCCGGGCTCAGCGTTTAATCCACATACTCCATCACCCGGCCGCCGTCGGTCAGCGCCCGGTCCTCTTGATAGACCACGCGGCTGTAGCGCAGATCCTCGCGCACGGCCACCTCCTTATCCCCGCGGTCGGTGATGGTGACCGGGGTCTTGCGCGCCACGGTGCTGCCGCCCCACAGCCCGCCGTCCGTCTCTTCGGCCACGTACACAAAGGCGGTCGTGTCGCTGCCATCCGTGCGCACAGCGGCGGCAGGCAACACGCTGGTATTATCCTGCGCGCGGTAGGTAACGCCCACGGTGGCGCCTTTCTCCAACATGGCGCGCACGCCGCCCAGCTGCGAGATCAACTCGCTGCTCAGCGCAATGTGCAGATATTTTTTATCCACACCCTCTCGAACCACGCGGGCCACCTCCGTCCGCAGAGGGCCAAACTCACCCTGTATCTCCGCGCGCATGCCCGTGGCGAAAACCCGCTGCCTGCCGGATACATCCACACGCAGCACCGGTGGATCCTCCGTGGCGCTCAACTCGTAGGCCGGGCCTCCTCCGGCGTAGGTCTCCCCCTCTGCCAGGGCCAATGCCAGCACGTAGCCCGCATGCTCGGCCCGCACGGTGGTCATAGCCTGGCTGGTGGCCACCAGCTGCACCAGGGTATTCTGCGCCCTATCCACGGTGCGCTGCAACTCTGCCCGGCGGTTCAAAAAATCGTACAATTCCTTCTTGGTCTTGCTGGTGGCGTAGGTATCCAAAAAGGCCTGGTTGGCGGCGGTCACGCGCGTCTGGGCCACCAGGGTGGTCTCCATCAGCGCGGTCAGATTCTCGTCGTTCTGCTGCTGCACCAGCGCGGCCCACTGCGCGGCATCCTGGGGCAACACCAGCCCCAGCTTGGCTGCGGCGCCCAAAATCTCGGATTGCGCCTGCGCCAAGGCCGCGCCGGCGTCGTTTACCTCACGGAAAGTCTCGTTCTTGTCCGTATCCGTATGATCGACAAGCTTGATGTTGGCGACCTCATTCTGCATGTACTCCTCACGGGCTTTCACCAGCGCGTCACTGGCGTCATCCACACTTTTTTGAAAGTCATCCGAAAGGCGTGTGGTGCAGATGGTATCCCCCGCGTTGACCAGATCGCCCACGCGCACGTACAACCTATCCACAGTGATGGGGGTCTTGGCCGCATCCGGCAGCGCTATCTTATCCGTACGCGCGAAGTAGAGCGCGCTGGTAAACTCCACCTTCTCTTCAAAGCGGCGGTAGGCCACCTGGACATACTTGATCTTAGGCGTGGTGACCGTGAGGATGGTTTGGGCGAAAAACATGCTGCACGCCAGCACAACGGCCAGGATGACCCCCGCGCGGATCGCTACTTTCTTCATGGATCAATGGCTCCTCTCTCTCGGGGGATTACTTTAGATCCGACAGCTGTACGCCCAGCAGGATATCCTCCTGAAAGTAAAAGTACAGAATCAGCGTGGGAAGGATGTAGAGCGCGGCCCCGGCAAAGGCGATATCCGCCCGGGTGTCGGTCAGCACGTTGAACATGACCGACAGCGGACGCGTGGCTTCGTTCTGCAGGTAAACCAAGGGCTGCTCCACCATGTTCCAGCTATCCGCGAAGGATAGGGCCAGCGCCGCGCCCAGCACGGGCCTGCACACGGGCAGCAGCACGTAAAAGTAGCCGCGGATGGCGCCCGCGCCATCCACCATGCCTGCCTCGAACATTTCGCTGGGGATGCCTATCATGAACTGGCGCAGCAGAAAGATGTAGAACGGCGTAAACCACATGGGCAGCACCACCGCCCAGGATGTGTTCATCAGCCCCATGATGCGCAGGGTGATGACGTTGGGCACCTGCGTCACCTGAAAGGGCATGAGCATCATGGCCAACACAGTAAAAAAGAGCAGCTCGCGCCCGCGAAAGCGAAACCTGGATAACCCACAGGCCATGGCGGGCACGAACACCGCCTGCCCCAGCAGGATGGTCACCGTATAGTAGAGTGAATTGAAGAACAAACGCAGGTACACGGTATCCTCAATGAGGATGGTGTAGTACTGCCGCAGGGAAAACAGCTTGGGCGATAACAAGATGGGCAGCCAGCTGCCGTCGTAGCGGCCTCGCAGGGCGAGGTACGCCTGCATCTCGGTCTTAGGGAAAAAAGAGTAAAAGAACGTGAACGCGATGGGTAACAGCAGCAGCGCGCACAGCAAGGTCAGTCCTATGGCGGCTATGGGGTGCTTGCGACTGCGGATCATCAGCAATTCCTCTCTCTGTCAGGATCGGGCGGCGGACGCGGCGGCTACACGTTGGCGCGGCGGCGAAGTTCGGTGACGTAGAGCACGGCAAAAATCGCCAGCACGATAGCGGCAAAGGTGTAGGCCGCAGTGGTGACATACTGGTAGTTGATACGGGCGAAGTGGTTGTTCATAAAGTGTTGCAGGGTGTACAGATCCGCATAGGCCCCGCCGATGAAGTAGATCTCCTTGAATATCTTGAAGGCGTTCACCCATGCCAGCACAAAGATGAGAAAGGCCGTGGGCGATACCAGGGGCAGGGTGATCGCCGTCTCCTGCCGCAGTCTGCCTGCACCCTCCAGCGAGGCATACTCGTAGAGCGCCTGGGGAATCACCTGCAGGGCAGATGTGAAGATGACCACAGAATATCCTAAATTTTTCCATATATAAAGCAAAATAACAGGCAAGCGCAATAGCGCGCCATCCATCCAGATCTGCTGGGGCAGGCCGAAGAGCCCCATCAGGCGGTTGAACACCCCGCCGTAATCGAACACCAGCATCCAGATGAGGATCATGGCCGAGGACGGCATCAGGTAGGGAAGCAGCATGGCGTTGCGAAAGAAGGTGCTGTTGCCCAGATCGCGCAACAGCACCGCAATGACGAAGGAGAGCACAAAGATGGCCGGCGCGCACAGCAACGACAGCTCCAGCGTATTGCGCAGGCCCACCTGAAACATCTCATTTTGCCAGACCTTCAGATAGTTATCCAGGCCCACGAAAGCGTTACGAAAAGAGCCGTCTGTCACGCTATAGTACACCCCGCCCGCGAAAGGGGCCAGATAGAACACCAGCAACCCCAATAGCCCGGGCCCTAAAAACAGCGCCAGCGCGCGCTTATCCCGAAACACTGCTTCGCCCCCTTCTTATATCGGACGAAGGAAAGGCCTAAAACCCTGCATCCATTTATGAAATACATGCCAATAACTTGGGGAATACAAAGGTTATGGCAACCCCGCGCATAAAATTTACGCTTCCTCGCAACGCCCCGCCAGAGAGGGGTGTGGGCACCGCCCGGCGGCGAGCATGGCTACGACATTCAGCGCCATGGCCAGGTAACACCAGTGGGCGGGGATGCCGCTCTTATCCAGCGCGAACTCCAGCCCGGCGAACACCAGCACGCAGAGCAGGCCCATCGCCAGGCGGATGCGCGCGCGCCACCGGGGCAGCCCGCTCCGCAACGCGGCGCGAACCTGCATGCAGACCGCGCCGTAGCCCGCCAACGCGCAAAAGAGCTGTTGCGCGCGCACAAAGCCCCAACTGAGCGCCTCGCCTCGCAGGCTTTCAAACAGCACCTGCGGAATGGCCAAAGCCGCCAGCACAAACCAGAATCGCTGACCGGGCCGCCCGTCTCCGCATCGGGCGGCGGGCAGGCTGACGAGCAGCGCCCATACCCCTGCGTAAACGCACACAGCCAAGGGCCAGGCCACGTAACCGCCACCGTAATCCTGCGGCATACCGATGGGAAAGAACTGCAGCGCCGGGGCTTGCGCCAGGTACTTGCCGATGTCGAACCAGGCAAAATCCCGGTTCAGCAGAACTTCGGCCAGGCGGGCAAGCCCCGCCAGCAGGGCCAGGGGCGCGGCAAGAGCATCCAGAAACAAAGGGGTCTTCTCTCTGCCCAGTGCCCGCGCCTGCCATAAACAGGCCAGGCACACGCCCAGCCACGCGCCGGTAAAGGCAAACTTGCTTACATCCATCAGCCCCTGATGATTGATAAATGCCTCGCGCGCGGCATCCGCCAGCCCCTGCATGCGCGCCACCAGCAGCAGGTGCCCCATATCAATGAGCACGTAGATCAGTTTGGCCCCCAGCGCGCCCAGCACCACCGCGCGCAAAACAAAGCGCCACGGCGCAGGCAGACGGGCATGCGCGCAGCGCATCCCCAGCCACACCGCGCACAGCGCCACGGCGGCAAGCAGCGCGCCAAAGTACAGCCAGATAGTCGCGGCGGTGGCGGCGGTGTTCATGCGATCCCTCCATAGCGATGGTACGGATGATATGCCTTATTATACCATACACCACGGATGGCAGTAAATGCCTGATCGGGGACTGGCGAGGTGGCGCGCGAAATGATCCATCACGGGTGGCCGTACGGATCTTCTCTCAGGGCAATTTGCTTTAAGCCTTTGCTGATCCAAAATCCGTACACAGACACCACTGCCAGCGACGCAAAGACAAACCATGGCGCCACGCCCGCATGCGCCTGTTTCGAAAGATCGAATAGCGCGCCCCCCATGATTCCACCGATGCCGCTCCCTATCGCGAAGGTGACATCGCCTGCCCCCAAGTACATCCCGAGCGAGCGCGGATCCGCCATGGATACGGCGATATGCCGCTGGTTTGGCCTCGCCAAGGCCATCCCCACCGCAAAGACCGCCGCCGCGGCCATAAAGGGCAGCGTTCGCGCGGCAAAAGCAGCGGCGTACAGTGCCGCCGCAATGAGACATGCGCCGACGGCGGCGCTCTGCTGACACGACAGCCGCCTAGATGCGAACGCGACAAGCGGATACTGTACCGCCATGGTGACAGTCGCATACACAGCGTACATAACCCCCACGCCTTCACCTGAACCGAAGATTTGCACCGCTTTTAGCGGAAAACTGATATCAATCTGGGCCGCGGCAAACCAAAACAGAACCATGAGCAGCAAAAACATGCGATAGCGGCGGTCACACACAATTTTCTGGATGGCTGTGCGAACCGGGTACGCCCTTTCGGCGCGAACAATCGGCGGCATTGCAAGGCAGGAGAGCAGAAAGTTGATCAAAAAGCACCCTGCTGCCCCAAAGCACACCAGCCTAAAATCCAGCCTTAACAGGATTGCACCCAGCAATGGGCCTAGCGCACCCGCAATGCCGACGAGCGTATTGCTCAAAGAATAATAGCGCGGACGGTTTTCTTCCGTGGTCAACAGGGCGACGGCGGCTTGATAGGGTACATCGAAGAGGACGCCGCCCAACCCGGTCAGTGCCATCGCCAGCAGCAGCAAAAAATAGCCTTCGGCAAACGCCAGTGCGCCGAAGCCGAGCATTCTGAGCAGCACGCCGGCACAGATCAGCGTGCGGATCTGAAAACTATCCGCCAGCCTGCCGCCAAACAGCGCGAGCCCCTGCTGAAGGAACTTTCTTAACGCCAGGGCAAAAGTAACCGCGGTCGCCGTAAACCCAATGTCGTTCACATAGTGCCCGATGACGAGCGGCATCAGCATCTCAAAACCCACGCTCATAAAAAACGTAAAAACCAACAGTATCAGCAGGCCGCGTTTATGCGGCCCCAAAAAGGCGAACATAGCCCCGCCCCTCCGTTCCAGCTCATCCGGCCGCCCGTTCTCCGAGAAACGCACAGATGGCTTGATAGCTTTGCCCGCTGATAACATGTTCCACGCCGCAAGCGTCTTCCCGCGCGATATCCAAATCCACGCCTAATGCCTCATGCAAAAATCTTGTTATCACAGTATACCGCCACACGATGAACAGCACATAGCGCAGTCCTTGCTCGGTAAAACAGAGCCCCTTGTATCGATCTTTTTGCAGCAGGCCTTTTTCCGCCAAAGCGTCTGTGGCGCGGCACGCGCTGGCCTTTTTAATCCCCATGGCCGCAGCAATGGCGCTGATGTGCACAAGGCCGCCACCATCCAGGCGGCTGAGCCTGTAAATCGTCTTCATGTAATCTTCCATGTTCGGGCTTAATATTTCGCTATCCATTTTTTCAGCGCCTTTCCGGAAAAATTTTGCCCGGGGAGATGGGTATTACCCCGGATCCCCGGGCAAAAATCCCTATTTTGTGTGACAGGCGGATGCCTTTGCGCAGCCCTCGCAACCGCACTCGCAGCACGCTGTCTTCCCTTTTCGCTTATCCCGCACCATTTTGGCCACGGCTACGGCAACAAGCCCCGTCACCGCCATACCGGCCGTGATCGTCCCCCAGTTATCCGCAAAAAAACGGAACACACCAAACGCCTCCTTAGTAGAGCAAATGAGGAAACCATGGCGCGATATCTTGCGGTCGCGCTAACCCCTCGCGCTAAAGAAACCCGCGCTGACCAGCCGGTTCTCTCTGGCCGGGCGGAACAGCAAAAACACGAAGCTTGCCACCAGCAGGAACGCCGCCAAGCTTCCAAGCCCAAAACCGCCGCCTGCTAACAACCTGCCGATCTGGTAAATGCACAGCGATACGATGTAGGCGAATCCACACTGATAGCCGATGGCGACCCAAAACCACCTCGCGTTGTTCATTTCCCGCTTGATCGCGCCCATCGCGGCAAAGCAGGGCGCGCACAGCAGGTTAAACACCAGGAAGGAGTAGGCTGTCAGCGCGGTAAAGCTGGCGGCCAGGGCACCCCACACCTCTGCGCCGTCTTCGGCAACCTCGGCGAAGCCGTACAAAATGCCAAAGGTGCCGACCACGTTTTCCTTGGCGATCAGCCCGGTGATCGCGGCTACAGCGGCCTTCCAGTTGCCCCAGCCCAGCGGCGTAAAGACCGGCGCAATGAAGGAGCCGATTTTCGCCAGGATGCTCTGGGACATATCCACCATGCCGAAGCCACCCTCACCCCAGCCGAAGCTGGCGGTGAACCACACGAAAATTGTGGCCAGCAGGATGATGGTGCCGGCCTTTTTGATAAACGACCACCCGCGTTCCCACATGCTGCGGAGAATGTTGCCCGCCGTGGGCCAGTGATAGGCGGGTAGTTCCATCACGAACGGCGCGGCGTCGCCCGCAAACAACCGCGTCTTTTTCAATATGACGCCAGAGCAGACAATCGCGGCCATGCCGATAAAATAGGCGCTGGGCGACACCCACCACGCTCCGCCAAACAGTGCGCCCGCAATCAGCGCGATGATGGGCAGCTTCGCCGAGCAAGGA
>JAITTS010000174.1 GCA_031286995.1 Oscillospiraceae bacterium | reverse complement strand
CGGGTTTGTGGAGGCCTTCGCGCGCAATATCGGCGACTACACGCCCCCCTACATGTACCTGCTGTACCTGGTCTCGCGCGTGCCCCAGTTGCCGGATGTGTACCTGATCAAGTTCTTCTCCATCGGCTTTGACTACATGGCGGCCTTCTTTGTGATGCAGCTGGCAGGGCTGAAGCACAAGGGCCTGGGTGCGCAACTCGGCTTTTTGATGCTGGGGCTGTGGGGCCCCACCGTACTGCTCAATGGCGCGTATTGGGCTCAGTGTGACATCATTTACGCCGGTTTTCTTCTGGGGGGGTTGTACTTTGCCCTGGCGGATAAACCCTACCGGGCCGTGGCCTTCTTTGGCGTGGCCATGGCGCTCAAGCTTCAGGCGGTGTTTCTGATGCCCATGCTACTGGTACTCTATGGCGCGCGCAAAATATCCCTCAAACACGTGCTCATGTTTCCGCTGGCCTTCTTCGCGGCTATGCTGCCCGCCATCGCGGCCGGCAAACCCATCGCGGATATCTTCGAGGTCTACCAAGCACAAATGACCAATTACCCAAAGCTGACCCTGGGCGCGCTCTCCATCTACCAGCTGCTGCCCGAGACGGTCAGCTACCGCATGTTTTACAATCTGGGGCTGCAGATCACCCTGGCGGTCTCCGTGATGTTCTGCGGCGCGCTCTACGCCCGGGGCAAACGGCTGACGGAGGGGGCTATTCTCTCTGCGGCCATGACGCTGGCCCTGGCCATGCCCCTGCTGCTGCCCTGTATGCACGAGCGCTACTTCTTTGTGGCGGATGTGCTGGGCGTGGCGTTCTTCGCCCACTTTCCCCGCAAATGGTACATCCCCGCGTCGGTCATCTTCGGTTCCCTCGTCTGCTACCTGGTGGGGCTGCATGCCGCGCCCTGGCGCGGCATGCCCATGCAGGTGCTCACGGTACTGCTGGCGGTGATGACGGGCCTATGCGCGGCACACACCCTTCGCCTGGCGCGCGGCGCGCCTTGCGCCAGCGACGCGCAGCGTGTATAATAATCCGCGTCCCGGTAGGCAATCAACACACAATTTGGAAGGTTGTGGCAACCCATGCAGGATCAATATCCCCGCATCCGCCTGGATGTAAGCAACATGATGGCTGAAAACCTGGGCGGGCGCGGCATCAACCCGAATGCCGTGGATAGGCTGGCATCCATGGCCGCGGCGGCACAGACCGCCGTGCAGGCACAGCGCGGCGCGGGCTGGCTGGGCTGGACAGAGTTGCCCTATAACCAAGATGATGTGGTGGCGCGCATAGAAGAGGCGGCAGCCCGCGTGCGTGCGCGCTTTGCCAACTTTGTGGTGCTGGGCATCGGCGGATCTGCGCTTGGCCCCCAAGCGGTGCAGCTTGCGCTCAATCACCTGCACTACAACGACCTACCCGCGGCCAAGCGTCCCGGCCCGCGCCTGTTTGTTGAGGACAACATCGACCCCGAGCGCATGGGCGCGCTGCTGGATATCGCCCCTCCCCATGAGAGTTGCTACTGCGTCATCACAAAATCCGGAGCCACGGCAGAGACCATGTCCCAGTACCTGATCATCAGCGACCTGCTCAAAGCACAGGTAGGCGAGGGTTGGCAGCGGCACATCATCGCCGTGACGGATGCGGCCCACGGCAACCTGGTGCAGATAGCCCGTACGGAGGGCTTTGAGACCTTTGTGATCCCTGACGGCGTGGGCGGCCGCTTTTCCGAACTGTGCCCGGTGGGCCTGCTGCCTGCGGCGGTTTGCGGCATTGACATACGCGGCCTGCTGGCAGGCGCGGCGGCCATGGATGCCGCCTGCCACGATGTGGATGTGTGGCGCAACCCCGCGTTGCTGGCAGCTGCGCTGCAGTACATCGCCGCACAGGAACTGCGCGCGAACATCCACGTGATGCTGCCTTACGCCGATAGCCTGCGCTGCATGGCCGATTGGTTCTGCCAGCTTTGGGCGGAATCCCTGGGCAAGAACATCACCCGCAGAGGCGCGGTCATCCACGCAGGGCAGACCCCCACCAAGGCCCTGGGCGTGACGGATCAGCACTCGCAGCTGCAGCTCTACACCGAAGGTCCCTTTGACAAGGTGGTCACCTTCCTAAAGGTAGAAAACTTCCGCCGCGAACAGCCCATTCCCCACGGCTGCGCGGATTTTGCGGATGTGGCCTTTCTGGGCGGCAAGACGCACAGCCAGCTGATCGCTGCGGAACTGGCAGGCACGGCCTACGCCCTGCGGCGCGCGGGCCGCATGAACCAGACCATTATCCTGCCGCGGGTGGATGCCCACACCGTGGGGCAGTTGCTCTACTTCTTCGAGCTGTGCACCGCCTACATGGGTGAGTTGCTGGATATTGACGCCTTCAACCAGCCGGGGGTAGAGGAATCCAAAATCGCCTCCTTCGCCGTGCTGGGCCATCCCGGCGAAAAGTACGCCAAAAAGCGGCAGGAGATGCAACAGACCCCTGCCGCGCAAGCGCGCTACGTGCTTTAACCCGCAACGCCTACTGCTTCTGTGCCAGGCGCAGCACGCTTTGGCGTACGCCGGGCACCATGGCCAGCAGCGCGCACACCAGCGCATCCGGCCCCAGGTAGGATGCGTTGTAGACCAGGGAGTACAGAAATGGGCTCTGCCCTTGCGGCGCGTAGCTTGCAAAGAACACCCAGCCCGAGAGCGTTGCGCACAGCAGCCTGCCCAGTGTGGCCAGCACCACGCCCACAGCCAGCGCGCCCTTACCCCTCCGGGCGCTCAACCTGCGCGCGAGCCCGGCCAAACCGACCATGGCAAAAGCCAGCGGATAATCCAGCAGCATTTGGAGGGGGTGCACGATATCCGCGCCCTGCAAAAGCTGCAACAGACCGTAGGCCAAGCCCACCAGCATGCCAGGCCCCGCGCCGTAGGCAAAGGCGAAGGCGATCAGCGGCAGCATGCTGGCCGGCGTGATGCTGCCCCCCTGCGGCATGCGGTAGAGCCGTATGCAGGATAGCACAAAGGATAGGGCGATGCACAGCGCGCCCAGGGCCAGCGCGCGGGCGGTCAGCCTTTGGCGGCGCGTGCCCAGCAGCACCGCGCCCAGCACGGCCAAAACGACCACCACGGTCCAAACGGTTGCGGGTACTTGGGATAGCTTTCCAAACACCTAAATGACCTCCTCTGTAAAATGCGGAATGCCGAACGCCGGGCAAAACAAAAACCCGCGTGCCGCGCACACGGGAAACGATAGGGCGCATACCGTGCCTGCCCAAACAGCGGTCTTGCGCGCTTCGCTTCCCTACGGTAGGATTACCTACACAGGTTCAAAGGGTTGGGCACAGGCCCATCTCAGCAATTGCTCCCCCAGCGATATTCGGTTGGGCACAGTATAGCCGCGCGGGCGGCGTTTGTCAAGAACAAGGGATGAGGGGGTAGAAACCATGGGCGGCCCCAAGCACTTTTTTGCCTACATGGCCCGGATGAAGCACATACGCCGTTGGGGGCTGATGCGCAACACCCAGCAGGAGAACGATGCGGAACATGCCGCACAGGTGGCCATGATCGCCCACGCCCTGGCGGTGCTGCGCAACACCCGCTTCGGCGGACAGGTGAATGCGGGCTGGGTGACCCAGTTGGCCCTGTACCACGACGCAGCGGAGGTGCTGACCGGGGATTTGGCCACGCCCGTCAAGTACTTTAACCCCGAGATCAAGGCCGCTTACCGCGGCATAGAGGCCGCGGCGGCGCAAAGGCTGCTGGCCATGCTGCCCGGGGATATGCGCGCCGCCTATGCCCCTCTCCTCCAGCCGGATACGGCGGAAACGGCCTGGCGCCTGGTGAAGGCTGCGGATCGCATCGCGGCCTACTTAAAATGCGTGGAAGAGCTGAGCGCAGGCAACCGCGAGTTTGCTCAGGCGGCTGAGAGCACGCTGGCGAGCATACGCGCCCTGGGTCTTTCGGAGGTGGATGCCTTTATGGCGCAGTTCGCGCCCAGCTTCGCGCTATCTTTGGATCAATTGAACTGATGAGGAGGGGTACCCCATGCAAGCGCTGATGCAAGCGGTATTTGAGGCCAATATGGAACTGGTGCGCCGCGGGCTGGTGCTCTACACCTGGGGCAATGTCAGCGGCATCGACAGGGAGCGGGGCCTGGTGGTCATCAAGCCTAGCGGCGTGCCCTACGAGCGCATGCGCGCGCAGGATATGGTGACGCTACGCCTGTCGGATGGCGCGGTGGTGCAGGGCGCGTTGCGCCCATCCTCGGATGCGCCCACGCACCTGGCGCTCTACCGCGCCTTTGCGGCGCTGGGGGGTGTGGCGCACACGCACAGCCGCTATGCCACGGCCTGGGCCCAGGCTGGAGAGGATTTGGCCTGCTACGGCACCACACACGCGGATTCCTTCTATAACGCCGTGCCCTGTACCCGCCCCATGACCGCGCAGGAAGTGCAGATGGCCTACGAACTGGAGACTGGCAACGTGATCGTGGAGACCTTTGCCGGGCGCGACCCCATGGCCACCCCCGGCGTGCTGGTGCGCAACCACGCGCCCTTTACCTGGGGCGCGGATGCCATGGATGCGGTGACCCACGCGGTCATTCTGGAAGAGGTGGCTGCTGTGGCCGTGGCCATGCGCAGCGTGAACCCAAAAGCCGCGCCCGCACCGGATGTGCTGGTGGAAAAGCACTACCAGCGCAAGCACGGCAAGGATGCGTACTACGGGCAAAGATGATCTTCGGCATAACCCGCTGAGAACCGCTCCCCGGCTTCAGACTATGGAAGCGGCTTTGGGGCGATCAGCAAATGCTGGCCACGGTTTTTGTTCCGATTCATACAGCAACCCCATGATAACTGCAAGACCGGCATTGCGCACCATAGCGGGCACGCGCCGCGTGCGCAACGCCGGCCCTATTTTTTTGCGCTGAGGCACAAAAAAATTTGCGGCATGTACCAAACTGGCCGGATGCGTATTGCGCAAACCTGTACAAGTGGCTATACTGGAACAGCTAATCCAATGGATGAAGGGAGGATGCCCATGATTGATATCGCTGCCGTGCGCGCCGTGGATGCGGCTGTTGCCGACGCCTTGGATGCAGAACTGACCCGCCAGCGCGCCCACATTGAGCTGATCGCATCCGAAAATTTTGTGAGCGAGGCGGTGCTGGCCGCTATGGGCACGCACCTGACCAACAAGTACGCCGAGGGCTACCCCGGCAAGCGCTACTACGGCGGCTGCGCCTGCGTGGATGTGGTGGAGAACCTGGCACGGGATAGGGCCAAGCAGCTCTTCGGCGCGGATCACGCCAACGTGCAGCCTCACTCCGGCGCGCAGGCCAACATGGCCGTATACTTCGCTGTGCTGGAGCCGGGGGATACGGTACTGGGTATGAACCTCTCCCATGGCGGGCATCTGACCCATGGCAGCCCGGTCAACATATCCGGCAAATACTTTCGCTTCGTACCCTACGGTGTCACCCAGACGGATGAGACGCTGGATTACGACGCCCTGCGCCAGCAGGCCCTGGCGGAAAAACCCAAGCTGATCGTGGCCGGGGCCTCAGCCTACCCGCGTATGCTTGATTTTGCCGCCCTGCGGCGCATTGCCGACGAGGCAGGCGCGCTGCTGATGGTGGATATGGCGCACATCGCGGGCCTGGTGGCGGCGGGCGAGCACCCCAGCCCCGTACCCTACGCAGATTTTGTCACCACCACCACGCACAAGACCCTGCGTGGCCCGCGCGGTGGCATGATCCTGTGCAGGGCGCAGTACGCGCAGGCCATAGACAAGGCCATCTTCCCTGGCACCCAGGGCGGGCCACTGATGCACATCATCGCGGCCAAGGCCGTATCCTTTCAAGAGGCGCTGCAGCCTGCCTTCCGCATCTATCAGCGGCGCATCGTGCAAAACGCCAAAGCGCTGGCCGCCGCGCTCACTGGTGAGGGGGTGCGCCTGGTATCTGGCGGCACAGATAACCACCTGATGCTGCTGGATCTGACCGCCTTTGATGTCACCGGCAAGGATCTTGAGGCCCGCCTGGGTGCGGCCAACATCACCGTCAACAAGAACACCATCCCCTTTGAGACGCGCAGCCCCTTTGTCACCAGCGGCATCCGCGTGGGCACGCCCGCGGTCACCAGCCGGGGCATGGGCGAGGCGGAGATGCGTCTCATTGCCGGGTGGATCGCGCTCATCCTGCGCGAAGGCGAGGCGGCACAGGCCGCGGTGCGGGCAGAGGTTGAGGCGTTATGCGCCCGCTTCCCGCTCTACGCGGACTGCGCGCGTGATCAATAGCATGCAGCGTGTCACGGGTGTGCACGGCGCACAGGCGCGCGCCCTGCGCGCGCTGAAGGATAAAAAAGAGCGCCAGGCCGCGGGATGCTTTTTGATAGAAGGCGGCAAAATGGTGCGGGAGGCGCTGCGCTGCGGCAGCGTGCGCACAGCCCTGGTGGATGAGAACCGGTTGGCGGAGTATGAGGATCTGACGCAGGCCCTCGCGGCGGTAGGCACACAAGTGCTGTGCGCCCCCGCGCACGTGCTGGCCGCGGTGTGCGAGACGCGCACGCCCCAGGGCATTGCCGCAGCCGCAGCCCTGCCCGTGCCACCCGCAGGCGTGGCGGGCGACTTGCTCGTGGCGCTGGATGGCGTCCAGGATCCGGGCAATGTGGGCACCATCCTGCGCACGGCGGATGCCGCGGGCTTCCACGGCCTGCTGCTGGGGCCGGGCTGCGCGGATGTGTACGGGGGCAAGGCCTTGCGCGCCACCATGGGCTCCATCTTTCGGGTGCCCGTGCGCCAGACGCCAGATCTGGCCACCGCCTTGGCGGATCTGCGCGGCCAAGGCTGGGCGGTGCTGACCGGGGAACTGGGTGGTACGGATTTTTTTGCCAGAGGGGCGCTGCCCGTGCGACAGGCACTGGTCATCGGCAGCGAAGGCGGCGGCGTATCCCCCGCGGTGAGCGCCCAGGCCACGCACAGATTGGCCTTGCCCATGCGAGGCGGGGCAGAATCGCTCAATGCGGCGGTGGCGGCGGGGATTATGATGTACGCGCTGGCGCAGGCCAAGGAATTTACGGCTTAAACCGATGGATATGCGGCGCGCCGATACAGGCGTGGGGAGGAGAGAAACCCCAGTGACTTTACAGGATATCGTGACCGCGCGGCACGCCCTGCGCGATGTGATACATAAGACGGACTTAGTACCCTCACGGGTACTCAGTGACGAGAGCAGGCAGGTCTTTCTCAAATCCGAATCCCTGCAACAGACGGGTTCTTTCAAGGCGCGGGGGGCTTACGTGCGCCTGGCCGCCTTGACGGAGGCAGAGCGGGCGCGGGGCATTATAGCGGCCTCTGCGGGCAACCACGCCCAGGGAGTGGCTCTGGCGGCCGCCAAGTTTGGCGTGCCCGCCACCATCGTGATGCCTGAAGGCGCGCCCCTGGCCAAGGTGAGCGCCACGCGCGCCCTGCGCGCGCGGGTGGTGCTGCAGGGGGCGGGGTATGACGATGCCTATAAGCACGCCCTGGCCCTGCAGCAGGAGACCGGCGCGGTGTTCATCCACCCCTTTGACGATCCCCTGGTGATCGCAGGGCAGGGCTCCGTGGGCCTGGAGATACTGGAGGATCTGCCGGATGTGGATGTCATTGTGGCGCCGGTGGGCGGCGGCGGGCTGATAGCGGGCGTGGCGGTTGCGGCCAAGGCCCTGCGGCCGCAAGTGCGCGTGGTAGGCGTAGAGGCGGCGGGCGCAGCCAGCATGGGCGCGTCGCTGCTGGCGGGACGGGTTGTGACGCTCGCCCGCGCCAGCACCATTGCCGACGGCATCGCGGTGCGCACGCCGGGGCAGCAACCCTTCGCCATCTGCCGCGAGTTGGTGGATGAGATGGTCACCGTGGATGACGACGAGATAGCCCAGGCCATTCTACTGCTGATGGAACGGTGCAAAATTGTCACAGAGGGCGCGGGCGCGGCGGCGGTGGCCGCCATATTGGGCAACAAATTTCACTGCGCGGGCAAGGTGGTTGCAGTGCTATCCGGTGGCAACATTGATGTGACCATGCTGGCCAACATCATCGACAAAGGCCTGCTCAAGGCCGGGCGGCGCATCCGCCTGCGCACCGTGGTAGAGGATAAACCGGGGCGCCTGAACAGGTTGCTGCAGATCGTATCGGATTGCGAGGCTAACGTGGTCTCCATTCAGCACGACAGGGCGCACCCAGATGCGGGCATCGGCTACGCCATGATGGAGCTGATGCTGGAAACCCAAGACAGCGATCACGTAGCCAGGGTGCTGCAGGCTGCCCAAGCGCAGGGGTTTCGCCTGCTGGAGAGTTAAAGCGGAGAGGATACGGCGAGATGCGAAAAGATACCGGTGATTTGACCAGCGGCGGCATACTGCACAAGCTGCTGCTGGTGGCGGTGCCCATTATGGGTACATCCCTGATGCAAATGGCCTATAACCTGACGGATATGTTCTGGCTGGGCCAGGGTATGGGCAGCGATGCCGTGGCGGCATCCGGTACATCGGGCATGTACCTGTGGTTATCCATGGCCCTGCTGATGATAGGTCGCCTGGGGGCGGAGATAGGGGTATCGCAAAACATCGGCAGGGGCGATATGGACGCGGCCAGGGGCTACGCGCACAGTTCGCTGGCCCTGTCTGTGTGCCTGGGGCTCGTGTACACCCTGGTCATGGTGACGCTGAACCAGCCGCTGATCGCCGTCTTTAACATCCAGGAGGCCGGTGTGGCGCGCGACGCGGCGGATTACCTGGCGGTGGTCAGCCTGGGTATCCCCTTTGTGTTTGCCAGCGCGGCCATCACCGGGGCGTTCAACGGGTCAGGCAATTCGCACCTCTCCTTCTGGGCCAACGCCATTGGCCTGGCGCTCAACATGGTGCTTGACCCGCTGATGATCCTCACCTTCGGCTGGGGCGTGATGGGTGCGGCCGTGGCCACAGTGACCGCCCAGGTTGTCGTATGCGCCGTGTTCATGGTCTTCATCAGGCGGCATCCGGCCCGGCCTTTCGCAGCCTTTCAGTTTTTCGACAGGCCCCGCAGAGATTACATTCGCCAGATTTTGCGTTGGAGCGTGCCCACGGCCCTGGAGAGCATGCTCTTTACCCTCCTGGCCATGGCCACGGCGCGGCTGGTGGCATCCTTTGGCGCGGCGGCGCTGGCCGTGCAGCGCGTAGGCAGCCAAGTAGAATCCCTATCCTGGTTGATTGGCGGCGGTTTTGGCACGGCGGTCACATCCTTTGTTGGGCAGAACTATGGCGCGAGCCAGTGGGGGCGCATCCGCCAGGGTTTTCGCCTAGCCGTATGGGTCATGGTCGTCTGGGGCCTGCTGGTGACCGCTGGGTTGTTCTTCGGCGGGCGAGTGCTCTTCGCCGCTTTTTTGAAGGAACCGGATATTCTGGATATGGGCGCGGTCTACCTGCGCATTCTGGCCGTGTGCCAAATATTCGCCTGTCTAGAATCCGTGCCCGCGGGCGCTTTTCGCGGCCAGGGCAAGACCGTGCCCCCGGCGGTGGTCAGCATCAGCGCCAACGTGCTGCGCGTGCCCTTGGCCTACGGCCTGGCCGCCACGCCCCTGGGGCTGAACGGCGTGTGGTGGGCCGTTACCATCAGCTGCATGCTACGCGGCGGTATCGTGCTGTGGTGGTATGTGTTTGCGGCCAAAAGAAATGTAGATCGGCCCGGTCCGCCGGTGGTCGCGACCGCTCCTGGGGATGGCGCGATGTAGGCGTTAGCCCCTGCAACCCCGCACGCACCCTTGCTCTCTTCTCCTGCGCGGGCGGCCAGGGCGTCGCACATGCTCTCTCTGCCTGCCTGTATACGAACGCAGCCCCGGCCTCATCAAGACCGGGGCTGCGTTTTTTGTTTATCCGCCGCGCTTGCGAACTGCGCGGGCAAAGCCTTTGCGCGCCGCAAGGCGCGGCTGCGCGGCTGTTTTACCGGGTCAACAGCGTCTCCTCCGTATCCTTGTCGAAGAAGTGCAGACGGTTGGGATCAAGCGCCACCTTGATGGTATCCTCCGCGCGGGAACTGGTGCGCGGATCGACGCGGGCGACGATGTTCTCATCCTTGCCGGATGTCTTGAGATACAGGTAGGTCTCCGAGCCCATCAACTCGACAACCTCTACCTTGGCCTCGAACACGCTGGTGGGGGTCTTGCTGATAAAGCTCTCGTCGTCATGCAGGTTTTCGGGGCGGATGCCCATGTAGACTTCCTTGCCGATGTAGGATTCGTCCTTGAATTTGGAGAGCTTGCTCACCGGCACCAAGATCTTGTTGTCGCCAAACACAGCGTACACATCGCCGCCCTGCTTGTCGAGCTTGACGGTGAAAAAGTTCATCTGCGGGCTGCCGATAAAGGAGGCCACAAACAGGTTGCAGGGATAGTCGTAAAGATTTTGCGGGGTATCCACCTGCTGAATGAAGCCATCCTTCATCACCACGATACGGGTACCCATGGTCATGGCCTCGGTCTGGTCGTGGGTGACGTAGATAAAGGTGGTCTGCAGGCGCTGGTGCAGCTTGGTGATCTCTGTGCGCATGGCCACGCGCAGCTTGGCATCCAGGTTGGAGAGCGGCTCATCCATCAGGAAGACCTTGGGGTCGCGCACGATGGCGCGGCCCAGAGCCACGCGCTGGCGCTGCCCACCGGATAGGGCCTTGGGCTTGCGGCTGAGCAGGTGCTCAATATCCAGTATCTTGGCGGCCTCGTGCACCAGTCGGTCTATCTCGGCCTTGGGTTTTTTGCGCAGCTTCAGGCCAAAGGCCATGTTGTCGTACACCGTCATGTGGGGGTAGAGCGCGTAGTTTTGGAACACCATGGCGATATCCCGATCCTTGGGGGCCACGTCATTGACGAGCCTGTCGCTGATGTAGAGTTCACCCTCGCTGATCTCTTCCAGCCCGGCCACCATGCGTAGCGTGGTGGATTTGCCGCAGCCGGAGGGGCCGACCAGCACAATAAACTCTTTATCCTCAATATCCAAACAAAAGTCGCTGACAGCCGTAACGTTACCAGAATAGATTTTGTACAGGTGCTTCAAAGATACGCTCGCCATGATAAAGTCCCCCTTTTTGCTATGATTTCCGCCAGGGATGACCGGGCGTATGCCGCCGGCCTGCTTTATGTTCATTATAGACTGTACATGTGCAAAAGTGAACTGCTGTATTACACAAACTTCTGCGCACACATTTGTTCACACCTCCATAGTTTGTTTTTGGATGATAGCACGGCAAACAGCGCGATGTTCGCAGATATTTCGCATTTCTTTCTTTTATTGTTCGTTTAATTTCGAATGCTCTCGTTTTCTTTGATATACACCGTTTTTCAAAGTTATCTGCACAGTGACATGCTTTGGCGCGCGCATTTTTATGCAAAAATTCACATGTATTTTCAATTACGTATCTGCGTAAGCGTTATCGCATGCATAAAACCAGTGTGGCCATCACTTCACCCCTCATGCTCTGCGCGCAGGGCATCCACCGGCTGCATGCGCGCGGCGCGCAGGGCCGGGTATACACCGAAGAATACACCGATGCCGCAGGCAAACGACAGAGCCGCCAAGGCTGTGCCACGGGTGACGGGGATGGCGATGCGAATGGTTTGCGCCGCGCCCGCCGAGAGTAGCGCGCCGGATAACAGGCCCAGCGCGCCGCCGAGCAGGGCGTAGACCAGGGCCTCCAGCAAGAACTGTATGCAGATGACGATTGGCGTAGCCCCCAGGGCCTTGAGCATGCCTATCTCGTACCTGCGCTCGCGCACGGATACGAGCATGATGTTCATCACACCGATGCCGCCCACCGCCATGCAGATGACGGCCACGCAGCTCATCACCAGCAAAAAGATGCGCAGGATACTGCGGGCGGCTTGCATCTCCGCCCGGTAGGTGGTGGCCTGGTACTGGCCGCCGTAGCGCGCGGCCAGCGCGCCAGCCCCGGCGGCCCCGGCCTGTTCCGGGTCGGCGGAGGCAAAGACGGAGAGCGCTATCTCATCCACCCGTGCGCCGTAGAGGCTCTGAAAGGTAGAGAGGGGCACCCACACGCGCTCCTCTTGCACCGGCTTGGCCACGGATACTTCTCCACCCCGGCCTGTCCCAGCCACGCCCACCACCTTGAGCCGCCGCCCATCCAGATCCACCTGTTTACCCAGGGGATCGACCGTGCCGAAGAGCCGCGCGGCCATCCGATCCTCCAGCACGGCCACGGCGCGCAGATCCCGCCCGTCATCGGCACGCAAAAAGCGGCCTGCCGCCACGCGTAGGCCTTCTATCACCGCCAGATCCGGTTCGCAGCCCACCAACAGCGCGTGAGCCTGCGCGTCGCGATAGCGCAGAGGCGCGGCTCGGTAGGCTACGGCGCTGACCGCTGCATCCTGCGCGCGTGCGGCGGCGCGCACCAACTGGGCGTCCTCGCTGGCCAATGCCCTGTCCTCCCCCTGAGCGGGGCGGATCCACGCCCGGCCCACACCGATGCGGGATAGTTGGCTCTCCACCTCCGCCTGGCCCGCCTGGCCGATGGCCATCACCGCCACAATGGCCCCTATGCCGATGGCCAGACCCAGCACGGTCAACGCCGCGCGCAGCGGCGTCTGAAACACCCCCCGCAGGGATAGCGCGGCGGTATCCTGCAGCCTCACGGATCGCTCACCTCCACCCGCGCGCCGGCCACAAGACCGACCGGCGGGATCAAAATGATCCAATCCCCCGCATGCACGCCCTGCACAGCCGCCTCCAGCGCATCCCGCAGGCCCACACGCACCGGCACGGGCCAGGCGCGGCCTTGCTGTATGCGCCATACCGCGCCCTCGGCCTCATTCAACGCTTCCAAGGGTACAGTCACGGCCCCGGGCTGGGTGCGGCAGATGATCTCCACATCCACCCGCGCGCCGGCCGGCAGTGGGATAGGCGCATCCGGCGTCAGATCCACGGCGGCGGTCAGCACCCCGTCCCCGCGGAGCGCTGGCATGCCCACGCTGACCACCGCACCCTCGCCCAACAGCGCGTCATCCCGCAAAAAGCGAGCGCGCATGCCGGGCTGTACGCGCAGGGCATCCCGCTCGCTCACCTGCATGCGCACGGCCTGCTGCGCGCCGCCCATGCGCAGGGCGGGCGAGCCCGGCAGCAGCGATTCCCCGGCGCGGATGTAGGCTGCCAGCACCTCGCCATCCCGTGCGGCGCGCAGAGTTTGCGCCGCAACCTGCTGGGCCACGGCTGCGGCCTGCCCCGCAGCATCCGCCTGCTGGGCTTGACCGAGCCACTGCGCACCCTGCGCCCACGTCTGCGCCGCCTCCGTCTGCGCCGCCCGCGCCAGGCCGGCCGTGCGCAGGGTTTGGGCCAGCGCAGCCTCCTGTGCGGCGGCATCCAGCCGCAGCAGGGGATCCCCCGCGCGCACCTGTTGCCCCGCCGTCACGTACACCTGGGCTACCAGGCCGCCAGAGAGGCTGGATACGTTTATCTCATCCAACCGCCCCAGACTGCCGGTGCCTTCCACCAGATCCCGCACATCCCGGGTTTGCGCTTGCCCTGCGCGCACCGGGATGGGCTGCTGGCCAGGCCAGGCCAGCATGGCGGTTACGGTAGCCGCGGTAATGCCCAGCAACCCCAGCAGTGCGGCCCTCTTCATCATTGCGCGCATCTCCCCCCTTGGCGTTTTTATTCTGGCAATCTCCTTATCAAATATCCCCCCATCGGTTTTGCAAATTTGCGCCCCCAATCGCCTTCGGTGGCATAGCGGGCAGGGTTGAACCGTTTTTCTTCGTCAACACAAAAAAAGGGGCAAGCGCCCTCCTTGGCGCTGGCCACCGTGCACTTCTCCCCACAGGCCTGCGAACCCTCCGTTTGGGGCTTGCATTCTGGTGAGTTTTGTGTATAATGGATTATGTTGCCTTGGGATCATAGCTCAGTTGGTTAGAGCGCTACGTTGACATCGTAGAGGTCGTAGGTTCAAGTCCTATTGATCCCACCAGATGCAAGCCCTATCATACGTATGAAAAATCCTTTTCCCATAAAGGATTTTTCGTTATATGCGGCCCTATCCAACGATGTGGCCGTTGTCCCATATTGCAGTTATAAGGAGGATACCAAGATGAAACGAAACCTCAAAAAAGCCGTGGCGTTACTGTGCGTGCTGGCCCTGTGCCCTCTGGCCGCGCTGGCCGCAGATGCCGCGCCCGGCGGCCTGCTTGAAGCACAGATTCAGCAAGCGCTGGATGCGGGGCGGCAGATCGACGCCACCCTGCGCTTCGCGCTGGAAGATGGCGTCACGGCCATGATCCCCGCAGAATATGTGCAGCCCGCGCGCGATCTGCTGGATGCGCTGGAGCTGCGCGCGCACCTGGCCAAACCCGGCGAGTTGGCGCTGGAACTGGTTCTATCCGGCCAGTCCATCATCTCCGGCAAGGCCTATGCGACGGATACCGGTGTGGCGCTGGAGACATCCCTGCTGCCGGGCCGCACGCTGATGGCGCCCTACGAAGCCTTGGTGGGCTTGGCGCAGAGCAGCATGCCCACATCGGGTTTTGATTTGGAAGCGCTGGCGCCACTGATGCAATCGGTGCCGGGCTATGTGGCCGCAATACAGACTTGGGTGCAGAGCGCCATGAGCAATGTGCAAATTTCCACGGCGCCCTCGCCCGCCACCGCAGTGCGGGATGCCGCCACGCAGAGCGTCAGCATCCGCATTACTGGTGAACAGTACAAGGCACTCTATGTCGCGCTGCTGGATACAGCGGCCGCGGATACCAACCTGAAACAGTGGCTGAGCGACAATTTGGGCGTATCCGCCGCTGATTTTGATGGGGGCATCGCCGAGGGCAGGCAGGCTGTGGATACGCTGCAGCCCGGTGACGGAGCGGTGGATATAAACATCTACGCCGATGGCGCCGCCCTGGTGGGTATGGATGTGATTGTAGGCGCGATCTTTGGGCAGTTAAAGGGCTCTGGCGGCAGCTTCAACTATGGCAGGCTGACCGGCGCCCCCGGTCAGCAGCTGCACACCCTGCGCCTGGGCCTTGCCTCCGGCGGGGAAGAGGCCGGCAGCTTTACCCTGCAAGTCGCCCTGGATAACAGTGAGCCGAACACCAGCCTCTTTGGTGTGACGCTGGATATCGTGGATGCCGCCCAGACCGGTAGCGTCACCGCCGGTTTAGGCGTGCAAAAAGTCGTTACGCCCGCAGACGGCGCGGAGACGTTGGAAAACACGGTCTCTTTCAGTCTCACCGGCACTGGCGATGCGGAAGGCTTCGTCCCGGCGATTGACGCGGGCTTGACCAGCAGCACCGAGACCACCGTCACGGCGGATGGCTTTACATCCGGCGCCGAGATCACCGCATTCTATAACGGGGTGAAGCAGGCGGGGCTAAGATGGACGCTGGCCGACGCGCCCTACACGCCCAGCGACGCATCCGGTCGCCGCGTGCAGGATGTGACCGCCCTCACCCCCGAAGAGACCGCAGAGTTAGGGGCCGCGCTGGCCCAGAGTGTACAGGCGCTGCAAGGGCCCGTGCTGCAAAAATTGCCCCCCTCCGTGCTGAGCCTGCTGATGGGCATGGCGCAGTAAGCGCCTGCGGCGGCATACACAAAAAAGATTTCGCATATGTTTTTGCGCACCCGGCCGCACTCCCGTGGAGTGCGGCCGGGTTGAAATAAACAGATGGTTTGAAGGAGGGCATTCCCATGCGGCGCGCGCTGTCTTTCTGCCGTGCGCTCCTGCTCTGCCTGGCGCTGCTGTTGGCCCTTTCGGCCACCCCCGCGCTGACGGATGGGGAGACGGAGGCCACACTGTATGTCACCTGCGCCGTCTCGCCTCGCAAGGCGGCCGCCGACGGATCGGTCACCATGCAATCCAAGTTGCGCGTGGGCAAGGCGTTGCCCATCGGCACGCCCATCACGCCCACCGGCACATCGCCGGATGGCACGTGGGTCTCCTTCACGGGGGAGGGAGGGCAGACGCTCTACATCCGCCGCGGCTTTCTTTCGCCCGTGTTCGAGGAGACCACCCTGCCGCTTGGCACCGTACTCTACAACGAGGCGGGCAAGAGCGCCCGCAACTGGTCCTCCATCGTCTCGGCGGATGTGGGTGGCAAGATGGCCTACATCATTGGCCGGGAGGATGCGGATACCCTGCGCGTGCTGGTACCAAATAGCGGCGCGGGCCGGGTGACGCTGTACGGCTACGCGGTGCTGGATGAATCATCCTACGATACCGGCTTTCAACACGGCGGAGAAAAGGTAGCGGTGCTGACCATCGCGCCCACCAACATCTACCTAAAGCCCACCTTTTCAACCCGCTACATCCAGACCACCTACCAGCCAGACAGCCACCTGTACGCCGAAACTGTGCCCAAGGGCCAGGCGTGGACACGCATCTACGAGGGCGACGTGCATATCGGCTACGCTCTGGTGGGTTGCCTGACCTTGGAAAACTTGGCCAAGCAGGAAGAATTGAAAGCCCACTACCGCTACCTGCTGCTGCAGCCGGGGCGCGAGGCGCTGGGCGCGTACGCTACCGTCACCACCTGGCGGGCCTATGACTGGGCTGTGCGCTTTCAGGAGGCAAAAGGCGAGCCCGTCAAAGCCTTTTTCCCCGAATATACGGGCAAAAACGGCGACCGCATCCCGGATGGCACACAGGGCTTTATTTTGAGCGAGGACTACAAATAGTCGCCGCCTTCCCTCGCGGATAAGGAGGCGCGCCATGCCGCCCAAGAAGCCGAAGGTACAGTACCGCTACTACAAAACGCCGCCGGATTCCCCTGTGCTGGCCCTGCTGGGGCCGGGTTGGGTGCGTCCATACGGCAACGATCTGGCCGAATCCCACTTCCATAACCTGCTGGAGATAGGTTACTGCTACGAAGGCACGGGCAGTATGGTCTACGGCGAAGATGTGTTGCCCTACGGCCCGGGCACCATATCCGTGGTGCCGCCCAACTTTTTGCACAACACCATCGCCGAGCCTGGCACCACCAGCCGGTGGGAATACCTCTTTGTGGATACCGTGCCCTTTTTGCAGGGCGCGTATGCCGCCAATCCCCAAACGGCCAAGGGCCTGCTGGCCCGGGTCTATGGGGATTCTTTGCATCTGTGGCACAGAGAGCACCGTGCCATCGGTGACCTGGTGCTGGCCATTGCGGATACCTACCGCCACCAGCAGGATATGTACCTGGATTGCGCGCGGGGCCTGCTGATCGCGTTGATGGTGCACATCGCCCGGCAGCACACCAGCGTGCTGGAAAGCAGGGATGCTGCCCAGCACGACGCGCCCCTGTTGCACAACGCGCTGGAATACGCGGGCGACCACTACCCTTATCACATCAGCGTGGCGGATATGGCCGCCTGCTGCCACATCAGTCAGACCCATCTGCGCAGGCTCTTTGCGCGCGCCATGGGCATCAGCCCTCTCGCCTACGTCAACCACGTGCGCATTGAGGCCGCCCAGCGCCTGCTGGGCGCCAGTGCCGAATCCATACGAAATGTGGCGACCCGTTGCGGCTTTGCTACCCCGAGCACCTTCAATCGCAACTTTCTCCAGGCGATAGGCATGACGCCTCAGCAGTGGCGCAAGAGCACGCTGCACCACCAGCGCCAGTCGGATAGGCAAAGCGTGCAGTTCTACGACGGGTGGCTGTAAGCGACAGGTATTATGGCTGACTTTGCACATTTTATGTGTGATATTGCAAACATGTTCATTCAAATTGGTGATATACTAAGGCTAATCAGACTACGGCTGCATAGAAAAACTGGGCGCTTTGTCTAAACGAAGGCCGCGGATGTTCGCGGTAGATAGCAGGGAAGTGTCATGGTTTGTTTGTTGCTGTGGTTGAAAATAATCATTGAGGAGGAAAAACCATGAAAAAGCTCGTAGCCCTGTTGCTGGCCTTGGTGCTGCTGGGGGGGGGGGGGCG
>JAITTS010000122.1 GCA_031286995.1 Oscillospiraceae bacterium | reverse complement strand
CTACATCCAATACGCGCCACTCGTAACTGCCAAAACGCACGGTGTCGCCCACGCTCACCAATGCCGCCGCAGGAGACGGCGCGAAAGTAGGCGTCGGGCGTAGAGTCAGGGACGCGGTTGATGCAGGATTTTCTACTGGCTCTGAACGATTGCCTGCCATGAAAGCATCCCAAATAATACCCGCAACGGCAAGCGCACATACAATAAGTAATAGCCGATTCTTTGAAATAAATACTTTAATGCTTATTTGGTTTTTGTCAAAACCAAATTTTAGGAAAACCAGAACAATAATACCAGCGATGAGTGTCCAGTGCGTTAGACCCAATGTGTCTTGCAACCAGGAGCCAATTGCGTCACTGGCTGTCCCTATCATCGGTGCTCACCCTCGTTGTTGTAAATTACCCTTTTGAATTTATCATATAATACGAAAAAAGTAAACAGACCAAACGCATGTTATCACAAGATCAAGCACGCGTCCCCCAGGCTGAAAAACAGGTATTGCCGCCGCACCGCTTCCTCGTACATGGCCAGGGCCTCCTCCCTGCCCATCCACGCGCTCACCAGCATCAGCAGGGTGGATTCCGGCAGGTGAAAGTTGGTGATCAGCGCATCCACCGCCTTAAAGCGGTAGCCGGGATAGATGAAGATATCCGTAAAGCCCGCCTGGGCGCGCAGCGCGCCGCCCGCATCCGCCACGGTCTCCAGCGTGCGCACGCTGGTGGTGCCCACGGCAAACACCCTGCCCCCGGCCGCGCGGGCCGCGTTGATGCGGTGCGCGGCCTCTTGGGTCACCTCGTAATACTCGCTGTGCATGCGGTGTCGCAGCGCGTCATCCTCTTTGACGGGGCGAAAGGTGCCCAGCCCCACGTGCAGCAGAATGGGCACGATGTGCACGCCCTTGGCGCGGATGGCATCCAGGAGCCGCGGTGTAAAGTGCAGGCCGGCTGTGGGCGCGGCGGCGGATCCGCTTTGCCGGGCGTACACAGTCTGGTAGCGTTCCGGATCGCGCAGTTTCTCCGTGATGTAGGGGGGCAGCGGCGTCTCGCCCACCTCGGCCAGGGCTTCCTCCAGCGGGCCGGGGCAGGCAAAGCGCGCCACGCGCACCCCATCCGCCTCCAGTGCCGTCACCGTGGCGGATAGCCCCGCGCCAAAATCGAACACATCGCCCACCCTGGCCTTTTTGCCGGGGCGCGCCAGGGTTTGCCAGTCTTCCCCCTGCACGCGCCGCAACAGCAAAAACTCCACGCCCGCCCCGGTACCCCGGCGCACGCCGTGCAGGCGTGCGGGGATGACGCGGGTCTCGTTGAGCACCAGCGCGTCGCCGGGGCGCAGGTAATCCAATATGTCGCCAAAGTGCCTGTGGGCCATGGTCTTGTCGCCCCGGTCGTACACCAGCAGGCGGGATGCATCCCGCTCGCCGGTGGGCTTTTGCGCGATCAGTTCCGGGGGCAGGTGATAGTAAAAATCCTTGCGCGGCAGCGTCATGGGTCATTCCCCTCCGTGCGTGGGTTCATCCAGCAGGGATAGCTGCTCATCCCCCGGCGCGGGGGTATCCAGGGGCATACCCAGGTGCTCGTAGGCCGCGGGCAGGCAGACGCGCCCCCTAGGCGTGCGCATCACAAAACCCAATTGCAGCAGGTAGGGTTCGTACACATCCTCAATGGTCGTGGCATCCTCGCCGGTGGTGGCGGCCAGGGTATCCAAGCCCACGGGGCCGCCGCCAAACTTTTGCATCATGGTCATCAGCATGGCCCTATCCACCCTATCCAGGCCAAGCTCGTCCACGGCCAGCATATCCAGCGCCTCGCGCGCCACCCGCAGGGTGATGCGGCCATCGGCCCGCACCTGGGCGTAATCGCGCACGCGCTTGAGCATGCGGTTGACGATGCGCGGCGTACCCCTGGATCGCCTGGCGACCTCCAGCAGGCCATCGGGATCAGCATCAATGCGCAGCACCCCAGCGGAGTGGGCGACGATCTGCGCCAGTTCCTCGGTGGTGTAGAGCTCGAGCCTGAAGAGGATGCCAAAGCGATCCCGCAGAGGGGCGGATAGCAGCCCCGCGCGCGTGGTGGCCCCCACCAGCGTGAAGCGCGGCAGATCCAGCCGGATGGCCCGCGCGCTGGGGCCTTTGCCGATCATGATATCCAGCGCGTAATCCTCCATGGCGGGGTAGAGTACCTCTTCCACGGAACGCGAGAGGCGGTGTATCTCATCGATAAACAGCACATCCCCGGCCGAGAGGTTGGTGAGAATGGAGGCCAGATCCCCCGGGCGCTCAATGGCCGGCCCGGATGTAATGCGGATGTTCTGCCCCATCTCCGCAGCCACGATGCAGGCCAGGGTGGTCTTACCCAGGCCCGGCGGGCCGTAGAGCAGCATGTGATCCAGCGCATCGCGGCGCTTGCGCGCGGCCTCGATGTAGATGTTCAGGCTGTCTTTGACCGCCCTTTGGCCGATGTAGCCCCGCAGCGTCTTGGGGCGCAGGGATTGCTCTATCTCCCCATCCTCATCTCTGAACCCAGACATGATCACGCGGTCTTCCTGCTGCATAACTTCCCTCTATCTTCCTTGATATACGGCTCACGGCCCGATATCCAGCTGCTTCAACGCCAGCATGATCAGCTGGTCGGTCTTGTCGGCCTGCTCGCGCACCTGGTTGATGGCCCGGGCCGCCTCCGCGCTGGAATAGCCCAGGGATACCAGCGCCTGCACGGCCTCTTGCTGGGCCCCCATGGCCACAGGGGCCGCGCTCTGCCCCACCGTCACCTCGCCCGCCTCCACCTTGTCCTTCAGCTCCAGCACCAGGCGTTGGGCTGTCTTTTTGCCGATACCCGGCGCGCGCGCCAGGGCGTTCAGGTCGCCCAGGGCCAGGGCCAGGGTCAGATCCCGCAGGGGCAGGGCCGAAAGTACGCCCAGCGCCGTGCGCGGGCCTACGCCGGTGACGCCGCACAGCTTCAAAAACATGCCGCGCTCTTCCCGGCTGGCAAAACCGAACAGCTCCATGGCGTCCTCGCGCACGGATAAGTGCGTGTAGCAGCGAAAGCGTTCACCGGTGGCCGGGGCCGCGGCCACAGTGCCTGCCGGGCAGATGAGCAAGTACCCCACACCCCCCGCGTCTATCACCAGCTCACCCTGGCGCTTTTCCGCCACGCTGCCCTCAATAAATGCGTACATCGGTTCCCTCCCGCCTGTGTTTCCGCCTACTTCATTTGAAAGCGCGCCCTTGCCGCGCCGGTGTGCGCGTGGGTAATGGCCACCGCCAGGGCATCCGCCGCGTCGTCGGGCTTGGGGATTTCCGCAAGGCCCAGCAGCATCTTCACCATCTGCTGCACTTGGCGCTTTTCCGCCTTGCCGTAGCCCACCACCGCCTGCTTGACCTGCATGGGCGTGTATTCGTACAGATTGGGGTTCTTTTCCGCCACAGCCACCAGGGCCGCGCCCCGTGCGGCGCTCACCGTCATGCCGGTGGTCACGTTCTTGGCAAAAAACAGCTCTTCAAAGGCTATCTCATCCGGGGCGTAGGTTTGCATCAGCTGCTGTATGCCGATAAAGATGCTGCGCAGGCGATGCGGCAGCGTTTCCCCCGGCGGGGTGCCCAGGGTGCCGTACTGCACCGGGCGCAGCTTGCCCCCCGCGCTCTCTATCACGCCCCAGCCCAGGGTCGCCAGACCGGGGTCTATGCCCAGGATGATCATGGTGCCTCCTCGCGCGTCGATTACAATCCATCATAGCCCGTCGCGGCGGAGATGTCAAGAAAGGGGCGGCAGAATATATTTTTTATTATTTTATATCTTTTTTGCGGCAACCAAATAACCCGGCCCACAATCACAATGATAGAATATTCTCTGTATCTTCGAGCATGCAACAAGCAGCCTGTATGGCGATAGCTTATGAAAACGATACCTGTCGGCGTGCCCCGCACCCGACATTTGGGTTCTTGCCCGCTGGGTATGCTGTTGCATTTGTTTGTAGCGCTTGTTATAGACAAGCAGACGGGCAGGCAGCCTAAGTGCGTTCAGGATGGGGAAGCCGTAATTGACCACGTTAAGCATCTCGAATCCGCAGCTTTCCAGCAACGTTTTCAAGCTGCTTTTTTCATACCTGCGAAAGTGCCCGGCGCTTCTATCCTGCGCGCCAAAATATTTCATTCTGGCCGGTACGGAGAGCAGCAAAAGGCCGCTCTCTTTGATCAATTTACGCCAGCCCAGCAACGTTTGCGCATCGTCTTCATTGTGTTCAAGCACCTCCAGCGCAACCAAAAGATCATACGCCCCGTGGTCGGCCTCGGACAGTTCCCGCTTTAGATGCAATCTCTGTTTATCTGTGTTGAATACCGCGTTTGCCGTATTGAAGGCGCTCGCCGAAAAATCGTAGCCGAAGACCTGAAAGCCCATTCTGTAAAGCTCGTAAGAAAAAATGCCTGTGCCGTACCCTATTTCCAAGCATTTTTTCCCCTCTTCGCCGCCCACGCGCGGGCGTATATCTGCCACAACATCCAGCAACGCCTGCCTGCGCATGATCCGCCCCGGATATGGCGCCAGATTGTGCCCGGGGCAAAACACACCGCCGCGCTTCTCATCATAGGTGAACATGGGCCGCCCTCCTTTGGGTGCATTGATATGATAGCATCCTGCCCCGGTTACCCGCAATACCGGTACGGCGGCAATGATGAGAAATATTCGGGATGCTTTCTCCACAGAAGATAGATCGCAGTGTTTTTTGAATTTTTATTCACAAATTTCTTGATTTTTTCTGATTCTCCGTGTATACTATGCACATTACATGCGGGAGGCGATCACATGTCAACCAAAAAGCGCGTGCTGCTGGCCTACTCTGGCGGCCTGGATACCTCTATCATCATCCCCTGGCTTAAAGAGAACTACGACTGCGACGTGGTCTGCATGGCCGCGGATGTGGGCCAGGGCGAAGAGCTGGCCCCCTTGCAGGAGAAGGCGAAAAAATCCGGCGCGGAAAAGCTATACATCGAAGATTTAACCCACGAATTCGTGGTGGATTTCATCTGGCCCACGCTGAAGGCCGGGGCGGTGTACGAGGGCAAGTACCTGCTGGGCACATCCTTTGCCAGGCCGCTCATCGCCAAACGCCTGGTGGAGATAGCCCACAAAGAGGGCTGCACCGCTATCTGCCACGGGGCCACGGGCAAGGGCAACGACCAGGTGCGCTTTGAGCTGACCATCAAGGCCTTTGATCCCCATATGCAGATCATCGCGCCCTGGCGCATTTGGGATATCAAGAGCCGCGAAGAGGCCATAGACTACGCCAACGCCCGGGGCATCCCCGTGCCGGTCAGCAAGAAGCGCCCCTACTCCATGGATCGCAATCTGTGGCACCTAAGCCACGAGGGCGCGGATTTAGAAGACCCCTGGAATGAGCCGCCCATTGACCTGCCCCTGATCTGCGTGCACCCGGAGCAAGCCCCGGATGCGCCGGAATATGTGACCATCGGCTTTGATCAGGGCATCCCCACCCAGGTGAACGGCCAGGCGCTTGCGCCCGTGGCCCTGGTGGCTTTACTCAACGAAATCGGCGCCCGAAACGGCGTGGGCATTGCGGATTTGGTGGAGAACCGCCTGGTGGGCATGAAATCCCGAGGGGTGTACGAAACCCCCGGCGGGGCCATTTTGTACGCCGCCCACAGCCAGATCGAATCCATCACGCTGGATCGCGCCACCGCGCACTATAAAGAGCTGGTGGCCGCGCGCTTTGCGGATCTGGTGTACGACGGCTGCTGGTACACCCCCCTGCGCGAAGCGTTGAGCGCCTTTGTGGATAACACCCAGCAGGCGGTAACCGGCACGGTGCGGCTCAAGCTCTACAAGGGCAACATCATCCCCGCCGGGGTCAAATCCCCCAACTCCCTCTACTCCGAGGCCATCGCCACCTTCGGCGACTCGGCGGAGCTTTACGACCACAAGGATTCCGAGGGGTTCATCAACCTGTTCGGCCTGCCCATCAGGGTGAGGGCCCTGATGCAGGAGAGCAAGCACAATGGCTGACGCGCGCAAAAATAACGCCAAGCTGTGGGGCGGCCGCTTCCAAAAGGCCACGGATGGGCTGGTGGATGACTTTCACTCCTCCATCGCCTTCGATCAGCGCCTCTGCCGGCAGGATATCGCGGGCTCTATTGCCCACGCCACCATGCTGGGTGAGCAGGGCATCATCCCCCGGGCGGATGCGGAGAAGATCACCGCCGGCCTGCGGGAGATACTGGCGGATATTGAGGCGGGGCGGGTGACCTTTGACGTGGGTGCGGAGGATATTCACATGAACGTGGAAACCCTGCTCACCCACCGCATCGGCGAGGCGGCGGGGCGCCTGCACACCGCCCGCAGCCGCAACGACCAAGTGGCACTGGATGCGCGCATGTACGTAAAGGATATTGCCGATGAGGCCGTGGCCCTGCTGGCCGCGCTATGCGGCGCCCTGCTGGATCTGGCCGAGGCGCACCTGGATACCGTGATGCCCGGCTACACCCACCTGCAAAAGGCCCAGCCCATCAGCCTGGCGCATCACCTAATGGCCTACTTTCAGATGTTCACACGGGATACGGAGCGGATGCTGGCTTGCCACCGCGCAGCCGATGTGATGCCCCTGGGCGCGGGTGCACTGGCAGGCACCACCTACCCCATCGACAGACAGCGCGTGGCCGACCTGCTGGGCTTTGCCGCCATCGCCTCAAACAGCCTGGATGCAGTGAGCGACCGCGATTTTATGCTGGATTACTTGGCCGCCGCCGCCGTGTGCATGATGCACCTTTCCCGCCTTTGCGAAGAGCTGATACTCTGGGCCAGCGACGAGTTTCGCTTTGTGGAGATGGACGATGCCTTTGCCACGGGCTCCAGCATCATGCCGCAAAAGAAGAACCCGGATGTTGCGGAGCTGATACGGGGCAAGACCGGCCGCGTGTATGGCGACCTGCTGGCGCTGCTGACCGTGATGAAGGGCCTGCCCCTGGCCTACAACAAGGATATGCAGGAGGATAAGGAGGCGCTCTTTGACGCGCGCGACACCCTGGTAAAGGCTTTGACGGTATTTACGTCCATGCTGGCCAGCCTGCGCTTCCGCAAGGATGTGATGGCCCGGGGCGCGGCGGGCGGCTTTACCAACGCCACGGATGCGGCGGATTACTTGGTGAAGCGCGGCCTGCCCTTTCGCCAGGCGCACGAGGTCATCGGCCGCCTGGTGCTGCACTGTCTGGCGCAAGGCAAGACCCTGCTGGATTTATCGCTGACGGAGTTGCAAGGCTTCTCGCCGCTTTTCGGGCCGGATGTGTTTGAGGCGCTCGCCATTCATACCTGTGTGGCCCAGCGGGCGCTGCCCGGCGGCCCCGCGCCACAGACTGTGGCCCAGGCAATACGCGCCGGGCGGGCGTGGCTGGCGAACCGGATCCCTTCTTAAACCCGCAAAAAATGCCGAGGCCCCTTCAGGCCCCGGCGCTTTTTAGCTATCCATGGATTCCAGCCACTGCTCCAGTTCTTCCTGTGCATCAAAGGGCTTGCCGTCACGCAGCGCCTGGCGCTCACC
This sequence comes from Oscillospiraceae bacterium, assembly GCA_031286995.1. Lineage (GTDB taxonomy): Bacteria > Bacillota > Clostridia > Christensenellales > Aristaeellaceae > JAITTS01. The sequence continues at coordinate 9,549 of JAITTS010000122.1, read as the reverse complement.
CTCCGGCATGTCCTCCACGCCAAAGCCAAGCTTTTGCAGGCACTCCATGGCCTCACCGTAGAGGTTCTGCCAAATGCTCACCTCACCCTGGGCATCCGGCTGCAGAACCCAGTGCGCGGGGCAATAGATGGGCAGTTCTCGCGCCATGGCCACGGATTCGGGCGAGAAGGCGGTCAGGCGATAATCCGGCAGTTGTGCCTCCAGCCCTTGACGATCCAGGCCTATCCAAATTGCCGGGGCGTCTATCCGGCGCTGTACCGTGTGGCCGCAGGGCAGGTAATCCAAAGTTTGATCCAACACTGCGCCGGAGACGAGCAGACCGCCCTGGGCCAGGCTTTGCCGTGCCTCCTGCGTGGCCTCGGCCTGCCCCGGCGCTGCCGGTGTGCGTGTGGGCGCGGGGGAAACGCGGTTTTCCAGCCAATGGGTTGCGGGCGCCCAAGCCACAATAAGCGCAACCACCAGCACTGCCGCCGCGCCCCAGCGCACCAGGCGTGCCCCGCCAAATCTCCGCATCGCCTCGCCCCCTCTTTGCACACAGCGTACCCGCGTGCGCAAAAAACTATGCAAAAAACACCCCGCGGGCCTGCCGGACGGGGTGAAAACCTACTGCGCGTGAAAACAATGGCGGCCCGGCCATCGCGAATGCGGGGCGGTCCGCAGGCGGCGAAAAGGCGGGCAGGATGCCCGGCTGTTACCGGGGATCGGCAGGGAACAGAAAAGCGTGCAGGGCACGCCTGGCCGCATCCAAATCCGTCTCGTAGCAAGCCTCGCCAAAGGCCTGCACCGCTGTCAGTTGATCCGGCGCGGGCAGGCGTATCTCCGCACGCTCACTGCCGCCCATCACCGCCATACCCAGGCTGATCATATCCAGCATGTTCACATTGGTATCCATGCTGGCCAGCACACCGCGCAACAGCTCCACCAGCCTGCCTGGGTTCTTATCCCGCGAGCCCTGGTACAGGGTCTGCATCACCACGTTGTAGGGGCGATCCGTAGCCGGATCCTCAGGCGGCATGCGCATGTAGGCCAGCGTCTGCCCGGCGGTGAGCGTCTGCTGCCCCGGGGCCAGGCCCAGGGCCTCGGCCTCGGCCTCGGTCAGCGGCATCTGGATACCGCCCAGCAGATCCACCACCGCGCCGAAACGATTCAAATCGATGGTGACAAAATCGCGCACATTCAAACCGAAAACCTGGTTGATGGTCTTTAGGGCCAGGTTCTCGCCGCCGGTGGCATAGGCCTGGGCCAGGGTATCCCGCCCTACGCCGGGGATATCCACCAGCAGCCGCGCTTGCAGCACGGTCATATCCGCCTTGCCCGTGCGGGCATTCACGGTGGCCAGCAGCATGGTATCCGTGGGGCCGTAAGCGCCGCCTGCCTGCGGGTCGCACACCATCAGCAACAGCGTGCGCGATTCCTTGGGTAATCCCTCGGCACAGGCAAGGTCATCCTTTTCCACGCTGACCCAGGCGCGCTGGGGCCGCGTGCTGCCGGATACCGGCTCTCTCTCCCTGCCGCCGGGGAAAAGGTTCAGCAGGAACACCACCGCGCCTATCAGCAGCAGCGCCAGCGCGCCCAGAGTACACCAAAGCGCCGTGTGCCGTTTTTTTGTACCGGTCTGCCGCACTTGTTCGCTCATATGCTCTTTCCCTTGCGGTGGGTCTTGTCGGCAAAGATGAACAGCTTGCTGAACGCGTAGTTGGAAACGACCACCACCACGTTGGTGATGATTTTGCTGATCATCTCGTGGATGTGCAGCACATCCACCAACAGCAACAGCAGCACGCTCTCCAGCCCCAGGGATATCAGGCGCATCGCTACGAAGGATGCCATTTCGCCCATGGTTTCCTTGAGCGAGTGGGTCTTGCTGCGGAACACGTATGCCTTGTTGGCCACATAAGCGACGATGACCGCCACCACCCAGGCGATGGCGTTGCTGGCCAGCTTATCCAGGCCCAAAGATAAAAAACATAGCCCAAATACACCGTAGTTCAGCGCCGTCACCAGTGCGCCGACGATGAGGTAGCGCCAAATTTCAGGGTCTTTCATCAGCTTATTCCACAGCTTGCGAATGGTTTGCACAGCGTTTTCCTCCTTTGCCCGATGAGTCATTTGGCAGTATAGCACAGCAAATGGTGCGTGTCAAAACGTGGCGCGGCGCCGCCTGCGCAGGTACAGGCAAATGCCGAGCAGCAGCAGCGCTGCCCCTACGCTCACCCATATACCCTGCCGCAAGCCCCGCACGCGGAAGGTGAGCGCGATCTGGTTAGCCCGGCCCTCGGGCACCCGCAAGCCGATCATGCCCATGTTGACCCGGTACACAGACACTGCCTGGCCGTTAACCGTGGCGGACCAGCCTTTGTCATACTGTACGGTGAAGCAGACCAGTTTCTCTTTATCCAGGTCGATCTTCGCGGTAAGGCCGCCGGGTGTGGCCGAAATATCGTAGCAGCCCTGCGCCTTGCGCTGGGCCGCCGCCTCTTGCCAGGTGGGCAAGGGTTCGCCCTTCTCCACTTCGGTCATCACATCCCACAGGCCGTAGAGCATGTGGTTGCGCATCACGGCCGCGCTCAGCATCAGCTCGGAAAAGTTGTTTTGATCCACGGGGTAATGATCCGTGTTGATGTAGCGGTCATAAGCAAACCCCAGAGGCAGGGCGTTGGGGTTTTCGTACACGCTAACCTCACCCACCTTGCCAGTGTAGACAAAGCCATCCGGAGCGCCGGGGAAGTGTTCTTCATCGTAGTTGTAGTATGTCTGTACGCCCAGCAGCGCGCGGATGGGGCCGGATGTGGCATCCGGCGGCACCGCATCCGGCGATTCGTCGTACCCGAACCCGCTCAAAAATACAAACTCCTTCAAATAAGCCGAACGCAGGCTGTGAAAAGATGTGATGGAGGGTTGGTTGATCAGCATGCCATAGTTGCGTATCTTGCGCGGCGCATCCACCCGATGGGTATAGGTGGTGCCGGTGAAGGCTGGCCGCTGTGCCAGCAGCATGTGGCCGGCGTAGTAATCCACCCCTGTGCTTAGGCCGCTGCCCCCGTCCAAAGGCACCAGTGCGTCGTTCATGGCGATAAAGCCCGCATAGTTGAGCGCGACGCACACCCCCAGCAGCAGGCCCAGCAAACGCTGCCTGCCAATGCTGGCGCGGCGTGTAGCCAGCCACATGCACATCAGAATGAAACCCGTCAGCCCCCAGGCAAAAGCGCGAAAAGCATCCCCTGCGTAACCGATGCCGGTAGCGTTCTGCCGCAAGGCGTTGCCCAGCCATGCCAGCCACCTACGGCTGCTGCCCGCCGCACGCTCAACGAAGGCCTCTGGCAGCATAAAGGGCAGCGTCAGCGCGCACACCACCGCCGCCGTCAGCCAAAGCGCCAGGGTCAGCCTGCGCAAATCGCCGGAATGCTTTGCCTGCAACCGCTCCATGGCCTGGGCTGTGGGGATGCATAGCATCAGCACCAGGGCATACCACCACCGCGTGTAGAAGATGTTGGAGCCCAGCACAAACATGCGATTGAAAAACGGCCACACGGATATGATCGCCAACAATGGCAACAGCGCGTGCAGCCAGCTTTTGCGCACAGACAAAAAATGCCACAACACCAGCGTGCACCCAAACATGGGCAGAAAAGCGGCGATGGATGACCAACTGGATGCATCCCCGAAAAAGGCGTGCAACACGCCGCTCTCTATGGGCATCCACAGGGCGCGGATACGCTCAAGCGTGTTACTCCAGGTGTAGCTTTCCCCCAAGCTAAGCTGCGCAATGGCATCCGTGCGGGATATCCCCAGCATGGCCCAGCCGGCGGGCAGCAGTATCCACGCCGCCAGCAGGCAACCCAGGCCGCACTCGAACATCACGCTGAAGCACTGCCACAGTGCCGCCTTACGGCCCCTGCGCAGCTTTGCCCGCCAATCTTGGCTAAAAACGCGTACCGCCGCGTACAGGGCAACAAACAGAACGGAACCCCAAAAAAAGTAATAGTTGACCATGGCGTTCAACCCGCAAGCCAGGGCCAGCGCGCCGAAGCGGCGGCGGCTTGAAAAGGCGTTTTCCAACCCCGCGAGCAACAAGGGAAACACCGCCACCACATCCATAAAGTGATAGAATTGGGTGTTGATGGCGCTGTAGGAGGAGAAGGCGTACAACAACGCGCCCATCTGCGCCCAGCGGCACTCTCGCACGAAACGGCGCAGATACAAATAGGCGGTTAAGGCGGCGACCACATGCTTAAGAATAGCCGCCACAGATATGCCGAAGGGAATGGCCCACTCTGGCAGAGGCAACAACAACCACACGAAGGGACTGCCGATGGTGTAAAAGGAATAGGCCCCGAAAAAATTTTCGCCCAAAAAGGTATTCCAATCCCAAAAGGGCGTACCCGAGGCCAACATGCGCTTGGTCTCCAGGATGAAGGGGATCTGCTGCTCCATAAAGTCGCCGCGGGTCACCATGCGGCCGCCGTACGGAAAAATGGCGGGTGCCAGAGAAAGCAGCGCCAATATAGCTGCCATCCAACACACCTGCCAAAGGGCCTTATCCCGCTGTGGCCGTATATCGGTCAACTAATCGTCCTCTTCCTCATCTTCCGGCAGGTCGCCGTTGTGGTACACATCCTGCACGTCTTCCATATCATCCAGCATTTCCAGCAGCTTGCCGATCTTCTCTAACACTTCCGGGTCAGTGATGGCATTCGTGGCCTGGGGTATCTTGGTCAATTCTGCGGATAAAAAGGTGAAGCCCTGAGCCTCCAGCGCCTCGCGCACGGCGGAAAAATCCTGCACCTGGGTGTAAACCTCGTAGCAATCCTCCTGCGCCTGCACATCGGATGCGCCTGCCTCCAGCGCGGCCATCATCACCTCATCCTCATCCATGCCGGGCTTAGCCTCCAGCACGATCAGGCCCACGCTATCAAACAGATAGGATACACAGCCCGTAGTGCCCAGGGATCCGCCGTTTTTGTCGAACACATGACGAATTTCAGAGGCAGTGCGGTTGCGGTTATCCGTAACCGTATCCACAATGACGGCCAGACCACCCGGCGCGTACCCCTCGTAGGTGATCTGCTCGTAGGTGACGCTGCCCGCCTCGCCCGCCGCCTTTTTGATGGAGCGCATGATGTTGTCGTTGGGCATGTTGTTGGCCCTGGCCTTGGCGACCACATCCCGCAGCTTGCCGTTAACCGCCGGATCCCCGCCGCCCTCGCGCACCACGATGGCGATCTCGCGCCCAATCTTGGTAAAAATTTTGCCGCGCGCCGCATCGGCTTTGCCCTTTTTATGCTTGATATTGGCCCACTTGGAATGACCGGACATCGTAAAACCCCTCTCCGCGCCGCCCGGCGCGCACGCTATAGACTCGTGTGTATCATACCATACACACCCTGCTCGCATCAACCCTATTGCGCGAGGAAGAAGCGGATGAATGACGCCCGCTTATTCATACAGTTACAAAAAAATGCAACACCGAGAGCGGTGTCCGCCGGTGTCGCGCGCTGTGCGGTTAATTGAAGTTTTTGGGTGTCAAATTGATGATACGCCCCAGCAAATCCTTTTTTGCTTGATGCTCAATGCGTCCGCACTTAGGGCAGCGTTTTGCCCATAACCATTCCAAACGTCAGTGCAATGCTTTTCCACCTTGAGCAGCGTCATCTGCGATGCGCTATGCCCGTACCGGCAAGACCGCTTTTGCACCTTTCCGGGCGCTTAAGAAAATTGTGCGCGTCCATCCGCCTGCGCAAGGCCCAGTGCAACGCGAGCCTGCGCCACATCCATGGCGACCTGGGCGGCCAAAGCGTCCAGGTTTTCAAAGGTGCGCTCAGGCCGCAGCCGCGCCTCGCAAAGCACGGTCAGGGGCTGGTCATAGAGCGCCGGCGCAGGCGCCAGCAAATGGGTCTCCAGCGCGGGCGGGCCGCCCGGGGCGGTAGGATGCGCGCCGATATTGACCACTGCCGGGTATCGTCCCTGGGCCACGGCAACCCAGGCCGCGTACACGCCAAATGGGGGCAACGCCTTGTCCGCCGGCAACGCCAGGTTGGCAGTGGGGAAGCCCAGCTTACGGCCCAGCCCCTTGCCGTGGATCACCGTGCCGCTGATGCCGTAGGCCTCCCCCAGCATAGCGCGCGCTTGGGCCATATCCCCGGCCAGCACAGCCTGGCGTACCCTGGTAGAAGAAATGGGCAGTCCCCCGCAACACACCGGCGCGAGCACATGCGTGGTGAATGCGTGGCGCTTGCCCAAGGCCGTGAGCAGCGCGGCATCCCCCGCGCCGCGCGCCCCAAAGGTGTAATTAAAGCCCACCACCACGTGGCGGGGGGTCAGCGCATCCGCCAGGTAAGCCGGAAAAGCCTGCGGAGTCATTGCGGCGAAGGCCTCATCAAAAGCGGTCATCAGCAACGCATCCAACCCCAAGGCCGCCAAACGCGCCGCCTTCTCCGGCGGCGTGGTGAGCATGGGCGGGGCTTCCTGCGGATGCAGCGCTGCCAAGGGGTGCGCGCCGAACGTGAACACAGCAGCAGCCAGGCCCTCTGCCCGCGCCAGGCGCACGGTCTCCGCCACCAGAGCGGCGTGACCCTTGTGCACGCCGTCAAACAGGCCCAACGCCACGGCGCAGGGGCCCATATGCCAGGCTCGCACGTCGTTCAACAGCCTCATGCGCGTTCCTTTCCCGGTGATTCTTCTGCCGCCAGCAGCATGGCCTCAAAACGCAGATGCTTTGCTGCCCAACTGCCGATGCCAGCAAAACGCCCATCCACGTATACCCGTACCGGCCCAGTACCGGCGGGGCGCTCCGTCAGACCCAAGGCCGAGAGGGGCAGCGGATTGCCGTTGCGGCAGGCCGCCAGGGCGGCCTCGCCCGCATGCACCTGAGGCAGGTGCGCCAGTGGGGCATCCATGGGCCACAGCAGGCCGGGCAGGGCATCCGGCGTGAGGATATCCAGCGGCACGGCATCCGCCAGCGCAAATGCGCCCACTCGGGTACGCAGCAAAAAGACCATGTGCGCGCCACAGCCCAGGGCTTGCCCGATATCGTGGCACAGCGTGCGCACATAGGTGCCCCGCCCGCACCGCACAGTCAAGAGCCACTCTCCCCCGGGCAGCGCCTCGCCCAGCTGCAGGCTGTGCACCAGGGTCTCCCGCGACTCCGCCTGCACGGGCTTGCCCGCCCGTGCCAGCTCGTAGAGGCGCACACCGCCTCGTTTGAGGGCGGAATAGGCCGGTGGGCGCTGCATGATGCGGCCCGTAAACCGGGGCAGCACAGCTAAAATATCCTCGCGGCTGGGCGCAAAATCCACTTGGGCCACCACGCGGCCCTGCGCATCCTGTGTATCCGTCTCTATGCCTGTACGCAGGGTGGCCACATAGGCCTTCTCTTTATCCGCTAAATAATCGAAAAGCCGGGTGGCGTTGCCGAGCATGATGGGCAGCACACCCGCGGCCTCTGGATCAAGCGTACCGGCATGGCCCACACGGCTGGCCCGAGGCAGCATGTGCCGCACCCGCGCCACCACGCCGCTGGATGTGATGCCCGGCGGCTTGAGCACATTGAGAAAACCGTTGAGCGTCATAGTCAGCCCCTATCCAGCATGTCGTGGAGCGTGCGCATCATCTGGGCGCACGCTTGATCCAAGGGTGCCTGCAGCGTGCAGCCCGCCGCCTGAGCGTGGCCGCCGCCGCCGTAGCACTGGGCCAGCACCGCCACGTTGTAGGGGGCCAGCGCGCGCAGAGAAAACTTGATGCCCTCCTCGGTTTCGCGCGCCAAAAAGGCCGCCTCTACCCCCTGGGTCTGTATGGCATACTGTACGATGCCTTCGGTGTCGCTCTGCGACGCGCCGGACTGCTCAAAATCCCCCCGGGAAAGCGCAATGCCTGCTACCCGCCCGGTAGCATCAAAGACCAATGTGTTCAGTGCACACGTCAACAGGCGCAGTTTTGCCCGTGTTTGAATGCGGTAAAGCAAGCGCGTAACGCGCGCCACATCCACACCTGCATCCACCAGCGCGGCGGCGGCGCGCAGGGCTTCGCCATCGGCGTTGCCGAACTGAAAGTGCCCCGTATCCGTACTGATAGCCACATACAGGCAGGTGGCCATAGCGGGTATGAGGGGCACGCCAAGGCGCGCCAGCAACGCCTGCACCAACATCCCCGTGGCCGCCGCGCCGGGCTCTATCCAATTAATTTGGCCGTAACCGGGATTGGTGGGGTGATGATCCACCACCAGGCGCACGGGCGCGCCCTGAAACAGCGGCAGCGCACCCGCCATCAGGCTATGGTCGGATACATCCACAGCCACCGCCGTATCAAAGGCGCTCTCCGCCAGTTGCGCTGGGGTGCGCACCTGGCCCACACCCGGCAAAAAGATGTAGGACTCCCCCGGCGGCGTAGGGCTGACCCACGTCACTTGCTTACCCAAACTCTCCAGCGCCATGCCCAAGGCCAGCGCCGATCCCAGCGTATCTCCATCCGGATTGGTGTGCAGGCATAACAAGAAGCGCTGCCCATCGGCCAGCGCCTGCAAAAACGGTTCAGGGATCCTCATGGTGAGCGTCCTTCTCTTTTGCGATGACGGCATCAATCAGGCTGGTCATGCGCGCGCCGTAGGCGATGTTCGTATCCCGCTCGAAGAGCAGTTCCGGCGTGTAATGCAGTTGCACCCGCTTGCCCAGGCACCGGCGGATGAATCCTGCCGCGCCCTTGAGGGCGGTGAGCAACGGATCCGCCAGATTCTGCTCCAGCACGCTGACATAAACCTTGGCGTAACGCAAATCGCGCGTCACTTCAGCGTGGGTGACGCTGTAGGTGCCGGTGACGCGGGGGTCATGCACATCCTCGCGGATGATGCGGTCAACCTCGCGCCGCACCTCTTCGTTCAGGCGATCCGTGCGGGTAAATGCGAAGGGCATAGGCGCTCCTTTGGTGTGCCGAGGCTAACCGCGCTGTATCTCTTCCAGCACGAAGCACTCGATCACATCCGATTCCTTGATGTCGTTGTATTTTTCCAGACCGATGCCGCACTCATACCCTGCGGCCACCTCACGCACGTCATCCTTAAAGCGCTTCAGAGAATCCAGCTTGCCTTCAAAGCAGACCACGTTATCACGCAGCAGGCGCACGGAAGCGTTGCGTTGCACCTTGCCATCGGTCACGTAGCAGCCGCCCACCGTACCCACACCGGTCACCTTGAACACGCTGCGCACCTCCGCGTGGCCCAGAACGGTCTCCTTAAACTCCGGCGCCAGCATGCCCTTCATGGCTTTTTCGACATCTTCAATGGCCTGGTAGATCACGCGGTAGAGGCGGATATCAATGCTTTCACGGGTGGATGCCTCGCGCGCCTTGTTGTCTGGCCGCACGTTGAAGCCGATGATGATGGCGTTGTCGATATTGGCCAGCATCACGTCGTTCTCATTGATGGCGCCCACGCCGCTGTGGATGATGCGCACGCGCACCTGGTCGTTAGAGAGCTTCTCCAGCGCTTGTTTGACGGCCTCCACAGAGCCTTGCACGTCGGCCTTGATGATGATGGTGAGATCCTGCACCTTGCCTTCG
>JAITTS010000085.1 GCA_031286995.1 Oscillospiraceae bacterium | reverse complement strand
CTCCTCCTCAGCCCACATAGAGTTTGGGTTTTGCAATGCCCAGGTTGACAAACGCCTCCAGCAGCGTGCGGCTGACCACCACTGCCGTAAACATGGATGTGAGCACGCCGATGATCAGCGTGGTGGCAAAGCCCTTTACCGAGCCCGTGCCAAAGATCAGCAACACCAACGCGGCGATGATCGTGGTGATGTTGGAATCAATAATGGCGGAAAGCGCATTGGCAAACCCGCCCTTGACGGCCTGTACCAGGGGCTTGCCGCGACGAGCCTCCTCACGGAAGCGCTCGAAGATGATGACATTGGCATCCACCGCCATGCCAATGCCAAGCACAATGCCCGCCACACCGGGCAATGTAAGCTGCGTGCCTGTGACAGCCACTAGGAATACCACCAACAGGATATAAATGGCCAGCGTCAGATCCGCCACCAAACCGGGCAGGCGATAGCGTACGAGCATAAACAGCATCACCAGCGCCAGGCCGATTTCGCCGGCCAGCAAGGCCTTATTCAGCGCCTCTACGCCTAAGGTAGCGGAGATGGCGGATACCTCTAGTTGTTTGATATCCAGCGGCAACGCGCCGGATTGGATGAGCATAGCCAGATTTTTGGCGGCTTCGAGGGACTCTTCTCCCTCGATATAGCCTGAGCCGCTGGCGATGACGGTGTCGACGCGCGGCGCAGAGATGACCCTGCCATCCAGTTCGATAGAAATCGTCTTGCCTATGTTGTTTCGTGTAGCCTCTGCAAAGATCTGCTTACCTTCATCGGTTAAGGTAAAGAACACCACCGGCGTGTTATTTTGCCCGCCAGTCGCCGCTGTGGCGGTGCGCACATGCTTGCCCTCCATGAGAACCGTGCCGGCCTCATCCTTAAACTCCAAGTGGGCGGGTGTGCCAATAATATTCAGTATCTCGTCGGGATCCTTCACATCCGGTATCTCAATGCGGATGCGATCCGTGCCCTGACGGGTGACAGTAGCCTCTGTAAAGCCCTGACCCGTCAGGCGGCCCGCCAGCACGCCAATGGTGCCATCCAGCATGGAGTCGAAATTTCCTTCCCCATTGTTAACGGCCTGGTATACGGTATAGACGCCGCCGCGCAAATCCAGCCCCAGGCTGATAGCCTCGCCCCAGGGCCGCATGTAACGAACCATAAAGCCCCGGCCAAAGCCCGCCAGGGCCAGGTAGCTGAACACGGCGATGAGTACCACCGTCAGGATGATCGTGACAACGTTGTTGCGCTTGCGATGTGAAAGCTTTTTTTTGGCCATGTGGTATTGATACCCCCCGTAAGCGCCGCGGTTACCCCGCAGACGCGTTTTAATAGCACATAACAGAAACGTGAAACATGCTACCCGGGCATGTCGCCGAACGCAAAGGCGCGGTACACCGCCCGCGCGTAGCGTCGGGAGAGCACCACGTTGCCGTTGGCATCCCGCGGTACGCTATGGGCCGCGAGGGCGCTCAGCCCAACTGAGGCGGGTCTGGGCGCATCATCCGTGCCATCCGGGTAGCGGCAAGTCACTTGGGCAAGGGATGGAGAGAGAGATTCGCGCACGGCTCCGGCTTCCAGCGCGGCGGGCAGAGCCTGCGGTGATGCCACCGGTGCGGCGGGCGGATCCGCCTGCGCCGCCAGGCGCGACGCGCCGGGCGCCCAGGTGCACCAGGCCACCGCCAAAAACAGAAAAGCAGTCAGGAGCAACAGACGCCTGACAGGCACGCTCCTTCCCCCTTTCTGGTGCACGGCGTATTTATTGCTTATGAGTATACACAGCTACGGGCGGCAAGTCAAGACTGGCGCGACGGCGGAGCATGGAAATCAATTTCCACCTCTGCGCACATCGTTTTAAGCTGCAAACGCTTCCAAGCATCCGAAAGCACCGAAAGGCATTTGTTTAAGGGACAATGGACGAGCAAAATTTGCTCTCAGCGCTGTTGTATAAGGCCTTGATATGGTCATTTAAAAAAATTGATTTCCGTGCCCGTTCCTTGTGGGCGATGCGCGCTCATTCTCCCCTGCCCCATGAGTCGCCGACTCTGTTGATCTGGGTCAACACCTCTTGCGTCCCATCGCCATTTTGAATGGTCTCCATGGCTGCCACGTATGCGCCGCGCCGGGCGTAGAGATCGCGCACGGCGGCGAGCAGGGTATCCACGGTTAAAACCTCCTGCATGAGCACGGCGGCCAGATTGCGCCGGGCCATGGAATGCGCGTTGTCTATCTGATCCCCACGGCTGGCCGTGGCCGGGTAGGGTACCAGCAGCGCGGGTTTGCGCAAGGCCAGCAGCTCGCTGAGCACGTTGGAACCCGCGCGGGATAGCACGATATCCGCCGCCGCATAAGCGTGGCGCAGCTCGCCTTGCATGTACTCAAACTGCCTGTACCCCGGCGTAGCGGCCAGAGCCGCATCCAGATTGCCCTTGCCGCACAGATGCAACACCTGAAAATCCGCCAGCAACTGCGGCAGTGCCTGGCGCAGCACCCGGTTGACGCTAACCGCGCCCTGGCTGCCACCCACCATCATGAGCACCGGTTTATCCGGCGAAAAACCGCAGAGCCGCAGCCCTTCACCTCTGGAACCCTCCAGTATCTCCGCCCGCAAGGGCGTGCCGGTGCACACGCCCTTGCGCCCGACGGATCGCGCAGCCTCCGGAAAGGTGGTGCAGATCACCTTGGCCAGGGGCGCACACAGGCGGTTGGCCAAGCCGGGGGTAAGGTCGCTCTCGTGCAGGATGACGGGCACCCGATGCAGCCACGCGCCGTAGACCACTGGCACGGACACAAAGCCGCCTTTGGCAAACACCAACCGGGGACGCAACCTGCCCAGCAGCGCCTGGGCTTCCATCGCGCCCCACAGCACCCGAAAAGGATCGGCCAGATTGCGCAGATCAAAGTACCGGCGAAGCTTGCCGCTATGGATGGCGTGGTAGGTGACGCCTGGCAAGGCCCCGGCCAGATCCCGTTCCAGCCCCGCGGCGGTGCCGATGTAGTGCACATCCCACCCCGCCCGCAGCAGGTGCGGAATAAGCGCCAGGTTGGGCGTGACGTGCCCCGCCGAACCGCCGCCAGTCAGCACAATGCGCTTCAACAGATTGCCCCCTTCCATGCCTGCAGATAGTATAGCACGGCGGAGAGAGAAATTCGCCATCATTTTTTGACGCAAAAGCGCGAAAATTTTCATCTTGTTGGCACAGAAAGTGCGGAAAATACAGGGAAGGGCATTCTCTTTGCGCCTGATATGCTGTATAATAAACACAGCTTGTACTAAATCCCTTCTTGATGAACTATGTAAAAGAGGATGAGGCCTATGACGGATCAAGACCAGCAGCTTCGCGGGGCCGCCGCGCACAAGTACCAAACCCAGCCCATTGCGCCCCTTGGTATCATCGCGATGCGAGGCTGCGAGGAGATCGGCCAGCGAATTAACGACTACTTGCTGCAATGGCAGGCTTCCGATGAGGCAGACAGCC
>JAITTS010000051.1 GCA_031286995.1 Oscillospiraceae bacterium | reverse complement strand
GCTTGGGTGGCGCCAAAGGATGTCCGGGTGATGGACATGCGGGTCACTCCTGTTCCTGGTCGCTGGGTAGGCGGCGCGCACGCTACCGCCGCAGAACCTCGGCCCGATGCATATCGGCTGCCAATCAGTTTCCTATTGTAGCGTGTTCTTGTCCGCTTGGCAAGCCCTTGGTGAGGAAAAGCCGTGTTTTGCCGCGCTTTATCCCGCTTTTGCCCCATGCTGCGCGGCGGAAAGGGCTTGCCACTGGCGCGCGCAGCCCGTATAATGGGAAAGAAAGCCCTACAAGTAGCGGCGAATAACGCGGATAGGGGTTATGTGCATGACCAAATGGGCGGATAAATTGCTGGCGTTTTGTACCCGGCGGCGCACGCCGCTGCAGTGGCTCCTTGTGCTGATGCTGACAGGCGCCTTCTTGGTGGGCGGCATACGCTTTGGGCCGGTGGCCATGCTTTCCTACTGCGCATCCTGGGCAGAGCGCAAAATCTTTCTGTGCCTGTACGCCGCGCTGTACTTTGGCGCCATGGCGGCCTGCCTGCTGTGGAAGAAGTGGGACTGGCCGCGCTTTCTCTACGCCGCCGCGCTGGTGATGGTGGCCCTGTTGATCCGCATCGCCCTATTTAACCACATCTCGTCGGATTATGATTCGTTCCTGCGCGTATGGGTCGATGCCTTCCGGCAGAATGGCTTTGCGGCTATCGCCCAGGAGATCGGTGATTATAATCTGCCCTACCAGTACATACTGGCCCTGGTGGCGCGCCTGCCGCTCAATGCCATGTACCAAATCAAGCTGGTATCCATCGTCTTCGATTTTGCGCTGGCCCTGCTGCTCATGGCCCTCACCGAGCGCTTTTTAAGCCCGCGCTATCGCTTGGTGGTGCTCAGCGCCGCGCTGCTCATCCCCACGCTGTGGTTTAACGGGGCCATGTGGGGCCAGTGCGACGCGCTGTATTGTTTCTTTGTGTTGGGCTGTCTGTACGCCATGCTGGCGGATCGCCCCGTGCTCTCCATGGCGCTTTTAACGGTGGCGTTCTCCTTTAAGCTGCAGACCGTGTTCATCTTCCCCCTGGTGCTTTTCGGCCTGTGGCAAAAAAAGTACAAGCTGCGGCATCTGCTGGTGTTTCCGCTGTCGTACCTGGTCATCATTCTGCCGGCGCTGCTGGCGGGGCGCAGCCTGATCAGCGCCCTCACCATCTACCTGCGCCAGGCCACACAATACAACGAAAGGCTGACTTACAACGCCCCCAACATTTATCAGTTTTTTCCCTTTGGCGAGGTCAGCATGCAGCACAGCTATACGAGCATACTCAAGTTCATCCCCGGCGTCAATGCAGAGCTGTGGGGCGAGTGGTGGACAAAGGACACGGTGCGCTACCTGCTCGCCGCCCTGGTACCCTATGCGGGCATGCTGGTGCTGGCGTTGGTATACTACCTCTACCGTGGGCGCAAGCACGTGCGCCTGCCCCACGTGTGGCGGCTTTGCCTGGCCTTTACACTGCTGATGCCCCTCGTGCTGCCCAAGATGCACGATCGTTACTTTACCCTGGCGGAGATCTTCGCCATCCTCTACGCGGTGCGCTACCCCAAGCGGTGGTTCATCCCGGTGCTGGTGGTGGGGGCATCCTTCGAGGGATACATGCCCTTTTTGGCCCGCGAGCGCCCGCTGGATATGCGCATTGCCGCGGCCATGATGATAGCCGCCATGGGCGTGGTGCTCTGGGATATCATCCGCGATATGCGCGCCGCCCGCGCGGCGGATGCGGATCATCCCGAGGCGCCGCAGGCTGTCTACAAAGTGTAGCGCGGCTGCGCCGCAAATGCCAATGCCCGTTTAATCCAATTCTCATAATGCTTTCAGCCCGTCTTCAAGCAAGGGCGCGCCGCCTGCGGTATGCTATCCTTGCGAGGCGGAAAGACCGCCGCAGACGAACTTGAAGGAGGAACCGAACATGGGTAAGTTCACAGTGGAACAGATTGATTATCTGCGCGAAAAGGCGAATGTTTCCTATGAAGAGGCGATGGAGGTGCTGGAGCGCTACGATGGCGATCTGGCCCGCTGCCTGGTGGATCTGGAGCGCCGGGGCCTGCTTCGCCCCCAGGGCAGGAGAGGCCCGGGCCCGGAAGGGCGCGGCCACTTTAACCTCCATGACGGGCGTGGCCACTTCAATCCCTTCTGGGGTGCGACCCAGGGCTGCCACCGCCAGTATCATCAAGAGGATTATGGCAGCGAGAACGATCGGGATCGCCCCAAGGCGTTCGTGCTGGATATGGGCGGCCTGAAGGATGCGCTCTTCTCCCATGTGGTGGTGCGCAAGGCGGAAAAAGTGGTGGCCGATCTGCCGCTGATTTACCTGATCGCCGCCGCGTGCCTCGGCCCGCATCTGGTGTTCCTCAGCGTACTGCTGATCTTCCTGATGGGCTACCGCATCAAGTGGGAAAAAAGGGCCCAGACCAAATCCCGGGCGGATGACCTGTATGCCTTTGTGGATAAGACTGCGGAAAACATCCGCCGCACGGCCGGCAATTTTGTAGAGGCAGTGCGCAACGAGGTGCGCTCGCAGCCGCCCAGGCCGGAGGATGCCCCTGTATACGGCCAGACGGAGCAGCCCGATCAGTGGCAGGCCGAGCAGGCCAAGCCGGATGCGCCGCAGGATGAGCGCGAGGGTGAGTACACAGCGGAGTAACGGTGCACGCATCGGCGCGGAATCGGATGATTCCGCGCCGCGCGCGTCATCAACAACAGCGCGGAGGGTGCCATGGCCAAAATCCTGATCGTTGAGGATGAAATCAAGATCGCCCGCTTTGTGGAACTGGAACTGGCCCATGAGGGATACACGGTGGAGATCGCCACCGACGGCAGGCAAGGGCTGGATATGGCGCTGGCCTGGCAGCCCGATTTGATCGTGCTGGATTTGATGCTGCCCGGCCTGTCGGGCATTGAGGTATGCCGCCGGGTGCGGCAGGAAAGCCGGGTGCCCATCATCATGCTCACCGCGAAGGATGACGTATCCGACAAGGTGATGGGCCTGGATATGGGCGCGGATGACTACATGACCAAGCCCTTTGCAATTGAAGAGCTGCTGGCGCGCATCCGCACGGCGCTCAAGCGCCAGGTGGGTGGCGAGACCCGGGCGCAGGCGCGCAAGCTGACCGTGGGCGAACTGACGCTCGATCCCCTGGGGTATACCGTCACTTACCGGGGCGCGGAGATCGCCCTGACCAAGAAAGAGTTCGATCTGCTGGCCTACCTGATGGCCAGGGTTGGGCAGGTGGTCACCCGGGATGAGTTGCTGGATAAGGTGTGGGGCTACGCTTATGCGGGCGATACGAACATTGTGGATGTCTACATTCGCTACCTGCGCACCAAGGTGGATGAGCGGGTGGGCGTAAAGTACCTGCGCACCGTGCGGGGCGTGGGGTACGTGATCAAGGACGAAGATGAAAAAGACTGACAAGCGGGCCGCGGCGGCGGAGCAGACCCCCGCCGCGCGTGCCCCTCAAACAGGCAAGGCGCGGCGGCCGGCTGACCGCAGGCGCCTGCGCAAGCGCCAGCGCGAAGCGTATCGCCAGGCCCTGCGGGCAGAGCGCCTGGCCAGCGGCGAGGGGCTGTTTAACCGCGCCAGCCAGCGCATACATGGGCTGTTTGTCCACGGGTTGAGCAACCTGCGCTTTTCGCTGAGCTTGCGGATATCCGCTAACTTCGCCAGGCTTCTGCTGGGTATGCTGCTACACAGCCTGCCGCTTTTTGCGCTGGTGTTTTGCCTGTGGCAGACCCCTGGCCTCTTGCAGCGGGATGGGGCGGTGGCCGATGCCGTTATGGCGGCGCAAGACCCCGCGGCCTTGCCGCCGCTGCCTTACGCGGATACCGTGCGGGTGCAGGTGCTATCGGGCATTCCGCCGCCCCAAAATTGGTGGCAGCAGGTTGTGGAGCCGCACCTGGGCGCGCTGCGCGGGCTGCGCCTGCAGGGGGGGCACCCCATACTGGCCTTCTCCCGGGTGTATCGCTGGCAGGGGCAGGAGTACCGGGTGGAGACCCTGCACGACCTGTGGGGCCTGTGCATGATGCTGCTGGAGCTTACGGGCGCGCTGTTTGTGCTGGATGCGCTGCGGGCCGCCAACTTTTTGGTGGCGGGCCGGCGGCTCAATCGCAGGGTGCTGCAGCCCATTGCGGATATCACCAAGCACGCGCAGATGCTGTCTGAAAACGATTTGAGCCTGCGCCTGAACGTGGCCGGCACCAAGAATGAATTGCGCGATCTGGCTGTGGTGCTCAACGACATGCTCGATCGCATTGAGGTAGCCTACAACGGCCAGAAGCAGTTCGTATCCGACGCCTCGCACGAGTTGCGCACACCCATCGCGGTGGTGCAGGGCTACGCCAACCTGCTGGAGCGTTGGGGCAAGGATGCCCCCCAGGTGCGCGACGAGGCCATCTCGGCCATCGTGCACGAGACCGCCAACATGAAAGACCTGGTGGAGAAGCTGCTCTTTTTGGCCCGCCATGACAAAAAGACTTTTCAGCTCAAACGTGAGCACTTTGAGCTGTATGAACTGATGGAGGAGACCATCCGGGAGACCGAAATGATCACCGCCAACCACCGTGTGGAGACGGGGGAGCTGACGCACTGCATCCTGTTTGCGGATCGCAACGCCATCAAGCAGGCCATCCGCATCCTGATTGACAACGCGGTCAAGTACACGCCGGAGGGCGGCGTGATACGCCTGGGATGCGACCGGCAGGCGGGCGCGGTGAGCATTTATGTCCGTGACAGCGGCGTGGGCATCGCCCCCGCGGATTTGCCCAACATATTCGATCGCTTCTACCGGGCGGATGCGGCCAGGGCCGGGCAGACCCCCGGGCATGGCCTGGGCCTTTCCATCGCCAAGATCATCGTGCTCTCGCACGGCGGCAAAATCCGCGTCACATCCAAGAAGGGGGAGGGCACCACGTTCCACATTGTGCTGCCCAATTAGGGCGGCTTTTTCAATGGTAGCCGGTGTCTTTGCGGATTTTTTGCCCCTCGCGCGGCGCTCGCCCGGCCTACCGCCAGCCCCTGCGCTTCAGTTCCCCGTCAATTTGCCGCACCTTTCCCCGCGCGGCGTCCGCGTCTTCTTGCTCGCCAAGTTCGTCATATAGGCCAGCCAAATTGTTGTAGCTTATCGCCAAACTTGGGTGCACGCCGTCGGGGCAGAGCGCCTCTGTAATTTCTTTGTCCTTGAGCTGCCAGGCGAGCGCTTCGGGCAGGTCGCCCATGTCCCGATAGATCAAAGCCAAATTGTTGTAGCTTATCGCCAAATCCGGGTGCACGCCGTCGGGGTAGAGCGCCTCTGTAATTTTTTTGTCTTTGAGCTGCCAGGCGAGCGCTTCGGGCAGGTCGCCCATGGCCCGATAGATCATAGCCAAATTGTTGTAGCTTGTCGCCAAACTTGGGTGCACGCCGTCGGGGTAGAGCGCCTCGTAGATTTCCTTAGCCTTGAGCTGCCAGGCGAGCGCTTCGGGCAGGTTGCCCGTGGCCTGATAGATCAAAGCCAAATTGTTGTAGCTTGACGCCAAATCCGGATGCACGCCGTCCGGGTAGAGCACCTCCCGGATTTCCTTGGCCTTGAGCTGCCAGGCGAACGCTTCGGGCAGGTTGCCCATGTCCTGATAGATTGAAGCCAAATTGTTGTAGCTTGCCGCCAAATGCGGGTGCACGCCGTCCGGGGAGAGCACCTCCTGGATTTCCCTAGCCTTGAGCTGCCAGGCCAGCGCTTCGGGCAGGTCGCCCATGTGCTGATAGATCGATGCCAAATTGTTGT
>JAITTS010000024.1 GCA_031286995.1 Oscillospiraceae bacterium | reverse complement strand
GTCCCAGAGCGGTTCTTTCCATTTTTCATCTGCCCGCTCGCCGCTCCGCACTTCGGGCATGTTCTCTTCTCTTCCATTTTCACATTATATCACTTTCAGCTTCGTTTAGCCACTCCCTTGCCCGGCGAAAGATTGACAATTACACTTTATTTGATACAATGTTTGTTGGTTTGTTGTTCCCGCAGGCCGTTCAGCCTTTAACGTGCGGTTTTCCGCCACAGCGGGCTGCGCTGCAAGTATCAGGCCCGTCTATGCCGGGCCATGCCCCGCGCCGGGAGGTTTTGCATGCTGTTTCAAGCCTTTGCCTTTGCCCTCTTCATGCTGGTGACCGTACCGGGGGTTTTTGTGATGCGGGGCACGGCCCAAAAGGTATGGCTGCTGGCGGCCAGCCTGTTTTTCTACGCATACGGCTCACCGCTCCACCTGCTGCTATTTCTCTACGTCATTTTGGTGACATACGGTTTTGCCCGGTGGATGGCCGCCGCCCGGCAGCGCTGGATACTGGCACTGGGCATTGTGTCAGCCTTGACCCCGCTGCTGCTCTACAAATATGTGCCCTTCCTGCTCTCACAGTTTGCGGCGAACCCCGGCCCGTTAGCCGCGCGCTGGATGGCGCTGCCGCTGCCCATCGGCATCTCCTTTTACACTTTTCAGGCGGTGGGCTACCTGGTAGATGTGTGGCGAGGCGAGCAGCGCGCGGAAAAAAACCTGGTGCATTACGCGCTGTTTCTCTCTTTCTTCCCGCAGTTGGTAGCCGGACCCATTGAGCGCTCACGCGATTTGCTGCCCCAGCTTCGTCAGCGGCACATCTTTGATGCGGAAAACTGCGTTGTGGGTCTGCGATGGATGGGCATCGGATTTTTTTTGAAGGTGTTTGTGGCCGATACCCTGGCTTATGTGGTCAACATTGCCTACGACAGCGCGGCCACGGCCAGCGCCCTTTTCCTGCTGCTGGCCACAGCGCTTTTCGGCATGCAGATTTATTGCGACTTTCATGGTTACAGTCTCATCGCCCGGGGCTGCGCCAAAGTGCTGGGCATTGACCTGATGCGCAATTTTGAGCAGCCCTACCTCGCCACATCCATGGCGGCGTTCTGGCGCAGATGGCACATTTCGCTTTCCGGCTGGTTCAAAAGCTACGTGTACATCCCCCTGGGGGGCAACCGGCGAGGCAAAACGCGCCGCTGCCTCAACCAGCTTATCACCTTTCTTTGCAGCGGCATTTGGCACGGCGCCAACTGGACCTTTGCCCTTTGGGGCGCTCTGCACGGCTTGGCCTTGGTGGCGGAGGAAGGCCTGGGCCTGCGGCGCCCAAACAAAAAAAAGCTGGCCGCCGTGGGGGGCTGGCTGTACACGCAGGCTACCGTTTGCCTGCTGTGGGTACCCTTCCGCGCAAACAGCCTGGCCGACGCCCTGCTGATACTGCGCCGGGTGTGCCTGGATGCGCCGATGGAAGCCTGGCGACTGATGTCGGGCGCGCTATCGGCCGCTTCTCTCATCCCGCGCAACGGCATCTTTCTTTGGCACCTGGGGCTGGGCCTTTGCGGCGCCGTGGCCGCCTGGGCCTACGATGCAATGACCCGTGCGCGGGGCGATCTGGCCCCGCGCATGGGCGCCTTCCACCCCGTGTTGCGCTGGGCTATCACCTTTTTGCTGCTATTCTTCCCCCTGTGCCTGGGCAAGTTCGGCAGTGCCAGCCAGTTCATTTACTTCCGTTTTTAGTTAGGAGAGCGGCCTATGCCCATGAAGCCCAAACGCACCATCCTGATCAAGCTGGCGTGCCTGGCCTGCGCCTTTGCACTGCTGTCGCTCGCCGGCATGCCGCTGTATCGCGGTTTGTACGCCCAAACATCCGATGGCGCTTACTGGGATAAGCTGGATAGGCTGCAAACCCTGGCTGAGGCCGGTACCCCCAAAGCAGTGTTTGTGGGTGGCTCCGCCACGCACTTTGGCATACACGCCGCGCTGTTCGAAGAGGAGACCGGCATCCCCGCTGTCAACATGGGGCTCAACGCCGGGCTATCCTTTCAGATGTGCTTGGATAGCGTGTCGCCCTGGCTGCAGCCGGGCGATCTGCTCTTTTTGATGCCGGAGTACGATTATTACGCACACGCCTTTCAAAGCGTCAACGAAAACAGCGTCAACTTTCTCTTTTTGCTGGATCCCAGCGTAGGAAAGGGTCTCTCCGCGCGCGACTGGCTACGCTTCGCGCCCGAAGTGCTCACCACAGGCTGGCGCAACTGGGGCAGCGCCGTCGTCAGTGCGTTGCAAGCCCTGCTGCCCGGGGATTACACCATTTATCGCCGCGATACCTCCAACGCCTGGGGGGATATGCAGGGCCAAAAGGGGCTGACCAACAGGCCCATTCTCTCTCCGCTTCACATCACCTATGCGGATCGAGGGTTTGCCGACGGCCTGCAAGCCTACATTGATGGTTTTGGCGCCAGGGACATACGAGTCGCGCTGCTGCTGGCGCCCTTTCAGCGCACTTGCTACGAACAAAACCGCCCGGCCATAGACGCTGTGGCGGCGCGCGCACGCACGCTGCAAGGGGCACGGTTGCTGCTGGATCTGCCGGACGCGGTGATGGATGACACCTGCTTCTACGACACTGCCTATCATCTGGATTGGCCCAGCGCCGAGGCTTTTACCCGGCGCGTCATAGCGCGCGCGCGGGCGCAGGGGCTGCTTTAGTTTAAAGCAGATGCTTGGCTGTTTTGGCGACAAGCACCTTCCAATCGATGGGTTTGGCCACATGGTCGTTCATACCCACCTGCAAACAGCGGGCCACATCCTCAGAAAAAGCGTTGGCGGTCATGGCCACGATGGGTACACCTTTGGCGCGCGGAAAATCCATGGCGCGAAGCTTTTCAGTGGCTGTGTAGCCATCCATCACAGGCATATGGATATCCATATAGATAATATCGTAGCGCTCCGGCGCAGCGCAGAACATATCCAGCACCTCCTGGCCGTTTCCCGCGCAGTCGATGGTCAGGTGCGTGTCACGCAGAAGCTCCATCACAATCTCACGGTTCACCTCCACATCTTCGGCCAGCAATGCCACGCATCCGCTAAAATCGTGACCGACCGCATCCGGGGTGGGCATGGCGCCTGCGAGCATATCCGTCGTGCCCCGGTTTAGCCAAAAACGGGCGGTAAAGGTGCTGCCTTCACCCGGCGCGCTTTGCACGGTAATATCCCCATCCATCAGTTCCACAATGCGCTTGCTGATCGCAAGGCCAAGGCCGGTGCCACCAAAGCGGCGGGCAGTGCTGCGATCTGCCTGTTCAAAGGCGGTAAAAAGCCGTTCCATTTGGTCAGGGGCGATGCCGATGCCCGTATCGCTCACCGACGCTTCCAGTTCATCCCGACCTTCTCGGCTGCTCAGCAGTTTGAGCGACAGGGTGATGCGCCCGTACTCTGGCGTAAACTTGACCGCATTGGAGAGCAAGTTGATGAGCACCTGAGATATGCGCATCTCGTCGCCCACGGAGACCGGCGGTACGTCACCGGCCACATCTACCGTCAATACCTGCTGCTTTTCCGCAGCGCGGATGCCGATAATGCTGCGGATATTCTGTATGGTGGCAGAGAGCATGAAGGCGTCGGCGGCCAAATCCAGCTTCTGTGCCTCTATCTTGCTCATATCCAGTATGTCGTTGATCAACCCCAACAACTGGCGGGATGCGGCGTCTATCTTATCCAGACAGCCATAGATCTTATCCAAATCGCGTGTGCCTCTGGCGATGGCCGCCATGCCCGTCACCGCGTTGATGGGGGTACGGATTTCGTGGCTCATGTTGGTCAAAAAGTCACTCTTGGCCCTGGCACTGGAAAAGGCGGCTTCCCTGGCCTCCACCAGGCTCTGCGTCGTCTCGTTGCGCTGCATGGCGCTCACGATCAGCAGACTGCCGGAGCAGAGAATGGCCTGCTCTTCCTTGGAGAATTCTCTCTCCCGATGGCGATCCTCAAAGCTGATAAAACCCCAAAATTGCCCCCGTACCAACACCGGTACCAGCAGTTCGGATTGTACGCCCTCCTCTCGCATCCACGCCCGCATTTGTGGAGGCATCCTGTTGACGAGGCCGCTGATGCTCTTGCCGGCAGCCAACTGATCCGCCAAATCTGGCATGCGATCCCGGTAAGCGTAAGCCCGGTCTTCAGCCTGCGCCGGCAGAGGGCGCACCGAGGCACCCGACTGCCAGCCGTAAACGTGCCTGTGGCACAGCTGCCCATCCGAATCCGTAAAGTTTTCCCACACAAAAATGCGGTCAACATCCACGCACTCCGCCATTAAGTTCATGCTCGCGCACAAGTCTCTCTCAAAGCTCTGCACGTCGGATGCCAGTAAAATGCCCGCCGCGTCGTTCACCGCGTGCAGCATCCTATCCTGCAGGCGCAGATGCCGCTCCGTCAAACCGCGGGTCTCCGCCGCGGCAATGACACTGCCCACCAGGCTGATGAGCTGCTGTTCGCTCTGCGTCCATTCGCGGGGCTTAAAGCACTCCTCAATGCTCAACATGGCCCAAAACTTGCCCTGCACGTACAGAGGCGCCCACACAAAAGCCTTTACCTTGACGCGTTGCATAATGGCGTACTTAGCATCTGCGTGGGTGTTGTTGCAATAGATGGTGGGCACGGCCTGCCCCGGCTGCTGCGTGGGGGGAAAGCTGCCGTGTATCAGCTCGTTGAGGCCCTCTACCGTAGGCGCGGTGTTGATCTTATCCGTGGCGCACCACACGTAGGCGGCGTGGCTGCGCACGCTGTCTGGCTGCGAAACGGAGATCAGCATGCGCGTCACGCCCAAAAACTCGCCGGTCATGCGCAGCGCATTGGGGATCAGCTCGCTCACATCCTGATTGGATAAAAAGTTGGCGGAAAGCCGCGACATCAGCTCCTGCTGGCGCAACTGCCCACTCAATACCTGCTGCCGGCGCCTGTGCAGCAAAAAATTAAAATAACCGCTGGCCATGGCCACCACCGTGGCGGCGATGAGCAGCGTCACCATGATGTTCGTCCTGTTGCGTACGGCCAGCAGCGCCGCGTCGCTGATATCCACCCCCGCCACGGCCACCACAGCGCCGTTTTCATCAAACACCGGCGCAAAGGCGGAAAGCAAGCCGTCGTAACCAGGGCTGTAACTGCCCAACTCGGGCACATACGCCATGCCGCTCAGCGCCTCCAGCACGCCTTGCTCCATATGTACGGATTCGCTGGCCAGGTTGACCGTGCCCTCGGTCAAATCGTTATCCACAATGTACTGTACCCAGCCATCCTCATCTTCACGCTCAAAGTAAGCGTAGAGCACATTCGATTCCTCCGCAAAGCGCACCAAACGTTGGCGCAGCTCGGCAAAGAGGGGTTTTTGCATATCATCCGGCCCGCGCAGCTGCGCCAACTCTTGGGCTGTCACCCGGGTGGCCAGCAGGCGACTGGCGGCCAACAGGCGTTGCTCTGTCTCGCGCTCCAATATGCTGGCGGATGTACTGATCTGTACACCGATGATCACTGAGATAACGAGCACCACGGCGGCAAACACGAAAAACATGGGGGCAGAAAACTTGTTTCGGTAGGAAAGCTTCTCCATGCGTCCTCCTTGTATCGCGCCGCGGTATCCGCTGTATCGCGTCCCCATCATTCTTTTTGTTGTATTGTATCATACCGCAGCTATGGATTGAAACAGCAAAAACGAAAAATTCATTATACATCCCCAAAAATGTGCAAAATGAGGTGCCCATCGCTTGTGACCGATCCTCGTTCTCCCACATAGCATGCCTGTGAAACGGAGGGAACGCCCGTGACCACCATCAGCCTTGTGCTGACCGTGCTGGCCGTCAGCGCGGATGCCTTCTGCTGCGGGTTTGCCCTGGGAGGGCAGCGCACGCGGATACGGGCGCTGTCGGGTTTGTACATAGCCACCTGGGCGCTTGCTCTCTGCTGCGCCGCCGCGCTGGCCGGGCACGAGGCCAGAGTTTTCGCGCCGCAGGCATGGGCCGCCCCGCTGGGCGGCGCGCTGCTGATGGCCGCAGCCGTCATGGCCCTGGCAGAAGCTGCTGGCCAGCGCAAAAGGGACGCAGCGTGCGTTTGGCGCAGAAACGCGGGCGCGGGTGAGACCACGCTGGTAGGCATCGCCGTGGCGCTGGATGCTTCGCTGGCGGCGTTTTCTCTGGGCATCGCCGGGGTGTACCCGGTGGCCGTGGCCCTGCTGATGGCTTGTGCGCACGGCGGCCTGGCACTGGTGGGCAACCGCCTGGGCCTGCGCAGTGTGGGCCGCCTGCGGGATTGGTACGTATTCATCCCCGGCGGCGTGCTGCTGGCGCTGGCCCTGGCACGGTTTTACACCTGAGCGCCGCCCGCAATAAATTTGAATTTTTTTTCCCTTGGTGTTATAGTATATACATAGCCTGACAGGAGGTCTGTTTATGGAGAAAAATGTAGCGTACCCCGCCGCCATGGTACAAAGCGTGCAGGTGCGCCTGGGCTGGGCGCAGGCGGAATTTTTAACCGGCGACGGGGACGAGGTGACCGCCCTGGTCGCCGGGGATGAGGACAGCGTGCAGAGCCTTGTGCTGCGCCATGAAAACGGCAAGTTGCTGATAGAGCAGCCCCAATACGGCCTCTCCCTCAACCTGTACGCCGGGCATTGGATGCAGGTGTGCGTGCGCGTACCCAGCGCCTGGCGGGGAGATATCGCCCTATTCAGCGTTTCCGGCCCGCTCTCTATCAAGCATGCGCTGGGCAAGGCCGTCACCCTGGATACCGTATCTGGCACAGTGCACGCAGACGGGCTGATGTGCGCCAGCCTGGGCCTGCACGCGGTGACCGGCGCGGTACAGGCCGTACGCGTCACCGGCGACGCGCTGCGCATGCGCAACGTATCGGGCGACATCTCGGTGTTGGAAGCACGCTTTGACAACGCGCACGTGACCACCGTCAGCGGGGATATCACACTGCACTTTACTAAACCCTTTGCCGCGCTAGAAGTGCGATCTGCCACTGGCGACGCCCACATCTCCCTGCCCGGCGAAAAGCTGGAGACGCTGTTTCGATCCGTAGCGGGCAGACTGCGCACAGAGGACTTTGCCGATGGTACGGATGCGCCGACGCTGGAAGCCAGCACCGTGACAGGCAACGTAACAGTGCGCAAGGTTGCCGAAGATGCACACGCAGCGCAATGATCCGTTTAATCTGAAATCCAGTACGATTGGCGAGGAGGAAGACCCATGGCCAGAGGCGGTTTCCCGGGGATGGGCGGTATGGGCGGTATGGGCGGCAACATGCAGCAACTGATGCGCCAAGCGCAGAAGATGCAGCAGCAGCTGGCCCAGCTGCAAGAAGATTTGGATGTGCGCACCTACGAGGCCAGCGCGGGCGGCGGCGCGGTGCAGGTCACCGTCAGCGGCAAGCGAGAGGTTCTCTCCCTCACCATCCGGCCCGACGCCGTGGATCCCGAGGATGTGGAGATGTTGCAGGATCTGGTGCTCGCGGCCATCAACGAAGCCCTGCGCAAGGGCGAGGATACCCGTGAGGCGGAGATGGCCCGGCTTGGCGGCGGCTCCGGCATGTTTTGACCGTGTCCGGCCAAATTGAACCCATCGCACGGATGATAGCGCAGCTTGCCCGCCTGCCCGGCATCGGCAGCAAAACCGCCCAGCGGCTGGCCTACTTTATTCTCGGCCAGCCTGAGGATCAGGTGCGCGAACTGGCCGCCGCCATTTGGCAGGGACGCAAGGCCATACGCTACTGCTCCGTCTGCGGCAACTACACCACGCAGGATCCTTGCGCCATCTGCGCCGACCCCAAACGGCAAAGCGGCGTGCTGTGCGTGGTGCGCGACCCACGGGATGTCGCATCCATTGAACGCATGCGGGATTACCGCGGCGGGTATCACGTGCTGCACGGCACCATATCCCCCATGGAAGGCGTGGGGCCAGACGATATCCGCATCCGTGAACTGCTGGCCCGGATACAGCAGCAGGATGTGCAAGAGATCATCCTGGCCACCAACCCCGATATTGAGGGCGAAGCCACCGCCGCCTATATCGCCCGGCTGCTAAAGCCCCTGGGCGTCAAGGTGACGCGCATTGCCCATGGCCTGCCCATCGGCGCGGATTTGGAATATACCGATGAGGTAACCCTGGCAATGGCCATTGAGTGCCGCCGCGAGATGTGACCTTCTTTTTTATGCTGCCGCGCATGAAACCTGGGACAACTGCGTATCAATAAAGCACAACACACCAAGCAGTGAAAGAGGTTGAGTGCATGCAAAACAATTGGAAGAAGGGACTGGTATGCGCCCTGGCAATCCTGCTGTCGCTGGCGGTTTGGGGGTGCACCACCACACCTGCCACGCCGCCCACAGCCATGCCCACCGTGGCCGCCACCCCTGTCAGCACCCCCGTAGCCAGCCCGACGATCATGCCGACCCCCAGCCCCATGGCTTCTCCGTCAGCATCCCCGGGCGCGTCACCCACGGCCACAGCCATCGCCATTACGCCGTAAGGCGCGGCAAGAAGACCATGCCAAACGCGGCGTGGGGAAGCATCCCCTCGCCGCGCCTTTCTTTATGTAGACTTTTCCACCCCTGTCGGGTACAATGGACACAAAGACGACAGGGCGGGTGAACGCATGCTGCGGTTTTACTTTGGGGTCATGGGTTCCTCCAAGAGCGCCATGTTGCTGATGCAGCGCTACAACTACCTTGATTTGGGCCAATGCGTAGCGCTCATCAAACCCGCTATCGACATGCGCGTTGGGCGCCATGTGGTCTACTCCCGGGTGGGCTTGCAGGCCAAGGCGGATATCATCGCCGAAGCGGCCAGTGACTTAACCCAAGAGTTGCGCTGGTTTGAGGCCCAGCAGGGCCGTAGGTTGCAGCACGTGTTTGTGGATGAGGCGCAATTTTTAACCGAGGATCAGGTGAAAGCCCTGGCGGAACTGGCTACGGAATATGAGATACACTGCTATGGGTTAAAGACCGACTTTTTGGGCAACTTCTTCCCCGGCTCCCAAGCGTTGCTGCGCTTTGGCGACGTATTTCAAGAACTGGAGGCCAGCCTGTGCTGGTGCGGGGCCAAGGCTACCATGAATGCCAGGGTGGATCCCCACGGCATGGTCATCAAGCACGGAGAACAAGTGCTGATAGACGACGGGATGCAGATAAGTTACGTGGGCATGTGCTACAAGCACTGGAAGCTGGGTGTGGCAAAGCCCGCGGGCACCGGTACCCCAGCCAAGCCCGGCAAACGAGTGAAACCGGGCTGATCCATAAGATTTGGGCGGTCTTGAAGGATCGCCTTTTTCCTGTTTATTTCACCGCTCCCGCGTGCAAACTACCCCTATCACGCACGGGGGAGAGAGACGATGGGCATAGAAGCGATCATCATGGCCGGGGGTGAGGGCGCACGCCTGCGGCCCCTTACCTGCGGCCTGCCCAAGCCCATGGTGCCGGTACTGGATAGGCCGGTCATGGCGTACACACTGCAATTGCTTGTCCGGCACGGCATACGCCAGGCAGGGGCCACGCTGTGCTACTTGCCCGATTGCATCCGGCAGCATTTTGGCGACGGGGCGGCCTTTGGCGTGGATATGCGCTACTGGGTAGAGGATCACCCGGTGGGCACGGCAGGCGGTATCCGCCAGGCTATGGCGGATTTGGCCGACCCCTTCTTCGTACTTTCCGGCGACGGCTTAACGGACTGTGATCTGACCGCCGCGCTGGACTTTCACCGCCGCAGCGGGGCCGCGGCCACACTGGTGATGCAAAAGGTGCCCGTACCGCTGGAGTACGGCGTGGTGGTAACCGACGATCAGGGACGGGTGCAGCGCTTTGTGGAGAAACCCGGTTGGGGCCAGGTGTGCAGCGACACGGTCAACACCGGCATCTACATCCTGCAGCGGGATGTACTGCGCCAAGTGCCCGCAGACCGCGCTTTTGACTTTGGGCGTGACCTATTCCCTTTGCTCGTGCAGCGCGGCGCGCCGGTGTACGGATGGGTGACCGATGGCTACTGGTGCGACATAGGCAGCCAAGAGGCGTACCTGCAGGCCCATGCGGATCTGCTGGCCGGGCGCGTGGCATTGGATACAGGGCTCGCCCCGGATCCTGAAGGCAGGCGTGTGGCGCCGGATGCGCAGGTACACGGCGACGCCAGGCTGGAGGGCCTCTGCTGGGTAGGCGCAGGCGCGCGCGTTGAATCCGGCGCGCACATCGGCCCCCAGGCCGTCATCGGTGCGGGTGCGCGGGTGGGCCGGGAGGCATCCGTCAAACGCGCGGTGCTCTGGCCGGGCGCGCAGGCCGGTGATCGGTGCCAGGTGCGCGGCGCAGTGCTGTGCGGCGGCGCGCGAGCGCAGGATGCCTCGCGCCTGTTTGAAGGAAGCGCCCTGGGCGCGGAAAGCGCGCTGGGGCCGGGGGCGGAGCTATCCCCCGGTGCGCGTGTGTGGCCCGGCAAGCATGTGGACGGGGGCCTGCGCTTATCCGCCAATCTGGTGTGGGGGCATGCGGCCCGCTGGGTGGTGGATGAGCACGGCGTGCAAGCCCACACCCCCGAGCAAGCCACCCTGCTGGGCGCAGCCTGGGCCCAGGCCATGGGCGTAAAAGATCTTGGGTTGATGATGGCCCCCGGCCCGCTGGCCCACGCGCAGTACGCCGCCGTATCCGCCGGCCTGATGGCTCGCGGCGCGGGGGTTACGCTGCTAGGCACGGGCACGCTGCCCATGCTGCGCCGCGTGCAGCGATTGCTCTGCCTGCCCGCCGGGGTGTACGTACACGGGGCGCACATAGAATTTACCGGCCAACTGGGTATCGCGCCGGGGCGCGATCTGCAGCGGATGCTGGAGGCGCTGTGCATCCGGCAGGATTTCCCTGCCCCTTTTGCCGGGACACTGCGCGCGCCTTGCGCGGTGCGGGATGCGCTGGCCTTCTACATCGGCGCGCTGACTGCGGATGCCGACGCGCGGGCGCTGGCGGATTGCCCCCCTCGCGCTGCGATATTCGTACACGACGCCCTGCAACAGGCCCAGGCCAAGGCACTCGCCGAGGCTCTGCACCTGCGGGATGCGCGCGTGGTGCGGAATGGGCCGGTGGAGGTGGCGTCTTGGGAGACGGGCTTTGCTCTGGATGCCGACGGAGAGAGCCTCACCGTCTTTGATGCCCAAGGCATACCGGATGAGGGCGCCCAGGCCCTGCTGCGCTATCAGGCGCTGTTGGCGGGTGGCGCGGAGGAAGTGGTGGCCCCTGTACACGCCCCCCACGGGCTCGAGAGCCTGGCCGCGGAGGCTGGGGCTACGGTGCGGCGCGTCGGGGTTGCGCGCGAGGCGGTGATGCGCGCCCTGCTGGATGCCACGCCTGCCCAGCGCCAAACCCGGCTGTGGCAGTTGGATGTACAGTTTGACGGTCTGTGTGCCATGGTCGCGTTAATGGGGCTGTTGGCCCAGCGGCGCACCACGCTGCGCGGGTTGCTGCAAGGCCAGCCCGCAGCCTACCGCATACGGCGAGATGTGGCCTGCGCACCGGAAGCAAGCGGCCGCATCTTGCGCGCGCTGGCCCAGGATGCACGGGATGCGGATATAACAGACGGCCTTGGCATTGCCCATGAAGGCGGCTGGGCGCTGCTGCTGCCCGAAAAGGGCAGGCTGCGAGTGCTGGGCGAGGCGCGGGATGCGGAGTTTGCCCAGGCCCTGTGCGACCGCTACGTGGGACGGATACGGCAGCTCGCGCAAGAAACGGAGGCCGCACCGGCGGAAAAGCGCTCGCCGCCGGATGTGCAATGTATGCCACAAGGTTGACAGCCCACTTTTGCCTGTGCTATGATGTGGACGCACCAAAGAAGATTCCTGAGGTGTACGCGAATCGCTTGTTTTTACCCACATTTTCACAAATGGAGTCCGGGTCGGGGCGTGGATGTCAAGCCCCCGTGGTGACACGCAAGGGGAAGGCAGAAATGCGCCGCAGGGCACCACCCTGCCGAGCGGCGGGTGAAAAAACGGCGGTGGACGGCACTTTGGGATTTATTTTGATAGGATGGGCATCAACCTCCCCCAGCACAGCTCATCACCAACGCGCCATAAAAAGGCACCCATCTAAACTAAATTAGATGGGTTGCTTTTTTTGCCGGCAACTGGCTATTCATCCTACCCGGCGCACTCCCCGCAGCGTTCCCCTTGGCGCTGGGCGCAATCCGTGCACAGGTACGCCCCGCATTGCTTACAGCTTTGCATAGCCCGCGCATCGTACGCACCGCCGCAATCCGCACAATGGGTCTTGCTCATGCCAACGCTCCTTACCCGCCCGAATCCGGGCGCGCGCAATTTTTTTTAGCGTACCCTGCCGGTCCAAAAACTAACCCCCCAGGCAGTGCCCGGCTGAAGCCAGGTTAAGAGCGGGTTTCTCAACAACAGCCGACGCATTGCGTATCTTTTGCTCTCTGGCGTTGTCTCGTTCTGCCATAGTAGCCTCGCTTTCCACCCTCTACTCAGCGAGAAACCAAAATCTCTCGCAAATACACCGATTCCTATTTTGTCCGTTGCCTTAAAAACGCGTGAAAAATGTGCCTCGCGCTTGTGTATGGCAGCCAACTGTGGCATAATATCCCTGCCCCGTAGCATCTGCGGAAAATACCGACAAAGGAGATTGCGCCAACCATGTGTGAGAACAATCAGTCCCCCGGGCCGAAGCCCATCGCTCCGCAGGGTACACCCACCATCCCCCCTGCACAGCCATCCCTGTGGCAATTGCTGCGCACCCCATGGGCACCCTGGTTTCGGCGCGTGGCCATGTTTTTAGCCGGGCAGTGGATCTCCATGCTGGGCTCGGCCATGGTGCAATTCGCCATCATCTTTCATATCACGCTGGCCGAGCGTTCCGGCACTGTCATGTTCATTGCGGCGCTGTGCAACTTTCTGCCGCAGGTGCTGGTCTCTCCCATGGCCGGTGTCTGGGCGGATCGCTATGACCGCAAGCGGCTGATCATCTTGGCCGACAGCGGCATCGCCCTGGCTACCCTGCTCATCGCCGTGCTGTTTTTGCTGGAGCAAGCCAGCCTGTGGATGGTGCTGGCGCTCAGTGCCGTGCGGGCGATAGGTTCCGGCGTACAGTCGCCGGCGGTCTCCGCGCTGCTGCCCCAACTGGTGCCGGAGGAACACCTGCTGCGTGTCAACGGCGCCAACGGTAGCATGCAGTCGCTCATCCTGCTGCTCTGCCCGGCGCTGGGCGGCTGGCTGCTGGCCATGGGACCACTGGCCGCGGTGTTGATGCTGGATGTGGTGACGGCCGCAACGGGCATCGCGCTGTTGCTGGCTGTGCCAGTGCCGCGCCCTGCCCATCAGGATGCGCCGTCGCGCCCCGCGCCCTGGTACGATCTGGCGGAGGGCCTGCGTTACGCCCTGCGCACACCTTTTGTACGGGTGCTGCTGTTGTTTTACGCGGCTTACATGTTTTTGATGGCCCCCGCCGCCCAACTGACCCCTTTGCTGGTAACCCGCACCTTTGGTGGCGGCGAGTGGAACCTGGCGCTGAATGAGATCTTTTTCAGCGGCGGATCGCTGCTGGGCGGTCTGGTGATCATGCTTTGGGGCGGCTTTAAAAACAAGGTGCACACCATGGGCGCAGCCAGCGCGCTGATGGGCGCGTTTGTGCTGGCCCTGGGGCTACCGGTTCACTTCACGCTCTACCTGGCGTTTATGCTGCTGTGCGGCATTAGCAGCGGGGGGCTAAACGCCCCCGCCATCACGTTGCTGCAGGAGCATGTGCGTCCCGACATGATGGGCCGTGTGTTCAGCCTGGTAAGTATGATCGCCACGCTGTGCTTACCCGTTGGCATGGCCGTATTTGGCCCGCTGGCAGATGTTGTGCCCGTACAGACGCTGCTGCTCTTCACCGGCGCGGCCATGGTGCTGACGGGCGGGCTGATGGCGGCCAGCCGCACGCTACGTGAGGCCGCCGCCCAGCCCAACGGAACGGGGGCATAAAAAATACGCGTGAAAAAGCGCGCCGGGCCTGTAGCGGCGCGCTTTTTTTGTTATCACTCCCCCATGTAGCGCAGCCAATGGATACGCGCCACTGCACCTTTCTGAAAATAGAAGGAGAGCTCTGCGTACTCGTTCTTGGCGCGGGGATAGTAGTAGTGGGCCGCGAATGTGCCGTCGCTCTCCAGGGTGTAGGTGCCCAGAGAATTATCATTGTTGTTGTAGAGCACCCGTTCCCCTTTATCGTTGCTGGGGCCGCCATAATCGCGAAAGGCGGATAGCACCTTTTCCTCACTGTCGCCTACCTGTAGCTTGCGCGGCCCCGCCATCTGGGCGGATGTGGTGGAAAGCTCGTAGAGTACCGCCTTGCCCCCAGCCTCTACCTGGATGAAGCAGGCGTACCCAAAATGATAATCTGCCCGGTAGGTATCCTGCGGCGCGCCCGCATCCACCTGCTCATACTTGCCCGGCTCGCCGTATGCCCGCACAAACTGGTCGTAGGTGGTCTTCATAAGATCCAGTCCCTCAAAGGCGTCATCCTTGTTAAACATCTTTTTGACCGCGCCCTTCACCTTGTAACTGATATTCATCTCGTAGCTGACCTTACCCCTGCCATCCACCGCGATGGCGCGCAGGTTGCAGTTGCCCAGCGGCAACCGGATAGGCCCCGTGTACAGGGGCGAATGGATGGTGGGGGGAGTGTTGTCGATGGTATAGTATATGGCCACCGTGCCTTCATCCGCCCGCAGAGAGACCAGCGGCGCTTTTTCGTACTGGCCGGATGCCACGTTGGCCTTGGGCGCGTTGGGCGTGGGATAGATGACGGTGTAGGTCTCATCCATCTCCTTGCTTGGCACGCCGTTTTGCTGTACAGCAATGGCCCGCACCCGCACGCTGCCTTCATCAAAGACCATCTCACCGGTATACAGCTGCCCAAACTCCAAAGGATCGGCGCCATCAAGCGTGTAGTGAATCGTACATCCCTCTGCGGCTTTGATGGTCAGGTGAATCTGTTGATTGCTGCGCCCGCCTATCTGAGACGGCTCCGGCGCGGAGGGAGCATATTCCTGAATCATGGTGGTAAAGGTTTCCGAGCCCGTCTGTTCATACCCCTGTTCCATAATGGTCAGCGCATCCTGGTGCCGCTCCTGGTCGCGATACATGCCCGCCAGGCGGGTGTAAGCGGTGGGCGAGAGCGGCGCGGTGGTAAGCAGTTGTTTGTAGAGCGCCTCCGCCTTTTCCGGCTGGCTGTTGCGCTCGTAGGCCGTGCCCAGCAGCAGGCAACCATCTACATTGTCCGGCTGCATGGCGTAGGCGGTCTGCAACGTCTCCAACGCCAAGCCCACATAAAACTCGCGCAATTGAGATTCACCGAGCCGCCAATAGGCCTCCGGCGTTGTCTGATAGCCCCAGGCGGCCAACTGCATCTGCCCCTCAATGGATTGTGTCAGCACCACGTAACCCATCGTACCCGCCGCCGCAAAGGCCAGCAACACGAACAGGATGATAAACCCCACCCGGACGCGCGGCTTGCCCAACGGCGGCGACGGTTTATTGTAGCCCATTGTACGGGGATTGCGCTGGGGAGGCAGGCGCACCGCCCGCGGGCCTGTGGATTGCATAGACGGCGGGGGTGGTGGATCCAGCGGCGGGGCGGGGCGCACCCTTTCCGGCTTGCCGTGCGCCGGCACAGGCGGTTCGCTGTGACCGCGGGACGGGTGCGCATGGGCATCACCCCGCGGCCGCCGAAAAACGCCTTCTGTCGCGTACGCCGCGCCCGCAGAAAACTTGTTGACCGCGTGCCGCATCGCCGTCCCCCCCCCTTCCTTCTGACAGATTGTGCCTGGCATATTGTTGCCAGCGCGCCTGGGTTTATACCTTCAGCCTAGCGCCTCGCAAATAAATATAAGTTTTGTCATACTTTCGACATATATATTCCTTTTTCCTGCTTATCGCGTACGAACGGGGCAAAAATCCCGGCATCGCCGGCGCCCTGCGCGGCAATCTCGCGTTCTTTTCCCGCCAGGCTTACCGGTATGCCGCCGCTTGCATCCGGCGATACCGGCCCAAGCAACCGGCGAAGCAACGACAGCGCAAAAAGAGTGCGGTAGAGACGGTAATGCCTTCGAAACAAGGCCAATCCGTTGGTTGCTTCCGCCGCCAATGCCATCATTCTGCTATCTGTGTGATGAGCATACCATTTTCCCGCTGCCTTACCGGTCGCACCCTTTAGCGATCAACCGCCCGGCTTGATGGCCTCGTAGTAAGGGTCACCCACAAAATCCCTCTCTGCGGGTGGATCACCCCCCAACTCCTCAATAGCATTCCGCAGTTCAATAA
The DNA here is from genome assembly GCA_031286995.1 of Oscillospiraceae bacterium. Lineage (GTDB taxonomy): Bacteria > Bacillota > Clostridia > Christensenellales > Aristaeellaceae > JAITTS01. Next base: position 13,580 of record JAITTS010000024.1, on the reverse strand, counting down.
AATCCAGGTAGTGGGTCGCGGGGTTTTGTACGGCCTGCACCAGGGCAGACAAGGCCTGCGCGTCGCCCAGTTTGCCCAAGTACCCGGCGAACAGCGCCCGCCGCTCTGTCTCCTGCGCAAACTTGCGCATGGCCAGATCAAAGATGCGCGGGTCGCCCGGATAATTGCACAGGATATCCAAAAAGAGTTCCTCCCCCGCCGGGGTGGCCTGAGGCAGGGCATCCAGCATGAGGGGCACCGCCTCTTGCCCCATGCCGCGCAGGCTTTCGGCGGCCATATCTTCGCGCTCTCCGGCGGCGGGGCAGGCGGCTATCCAGGCGATGTAGCGCGCCATGGGTAAAGTGGAGCATAGCTCTCGCAGCAGCGCAATAGCGGTCAATCGCGCATCCGCCGGCACATCGTCCCGCGCCAACAGAGCATCCAGCCGCACCGCCGCCCCATCCCCCAGGGCCACAATGCGCTCCAGCAGCAGGTCGGGCACCGGCACGCCCTGGGCGAAGTAGCCGCACATCCAATCCACCAACTGCGCCGGGTCGTCAAAGCCATCCATGTATTGCGCCGGGGTGGCCCCGCCCAGCCAAGAAGCGGGGGCATTGATCCAGCGCAGGTACAGCGCGGGCATCCGCGCCTCCATGCTCTCCATATTGCCCTTGTAGCGGGCCGTGTTGGCCTGCATCCAGCGGGTGACGTAGGCTGAGAACCTGGCGTCAAAATCAATGCACTTCATCCGCTTCTCTCCCCCCTTGGGCGGCATCTGCCGCGCGCAGCAGGCGGCCCGCATACTTTTTGAGCAGGCGCAGGGATACCCCCAGCCTGGCGCAGCGCTGCCGTAGGGCCATGCCGCCGCCGTGGCGCAGGTGGTAAGCGTACTCCAGCGCGGCCACCCATACGTGAGGGTGGCGCAGAGGCGCGCCCGGCTCCAGCCTGCCACAGACATAAGGCAACAGGATATCTGTGAGGGCATTGGCCACATCCCCATGCTTGGGGGCCAGCCGATCCGTTGCGCCTTGCAGCACCCGTTCGCAGGATGGCGCCAGGGGTACCTTTACCCGCGTAGCGCGCACCATGGCGGTGCGCAGATGGCCTTGGGTATCAACGTAATAAGGGCCGGTGCGTCCCCGCGCGGCCAAGGCGGCCAGCGCCTGGCGCTTATTATCTTCCCCGTGGGTAAGGTCGGTCAGCACTTCCAGCAGCAGCTTCTCCGGCTGCGCGCCGGGCAGAGAGGCCAGCAGCGCCAGCACGGTGCGGCGGGTGGCGCTGCCCTCATCCTGTATGCTCAGCGCCCAACGCAGCAACGCCACAAGGCTTTCATCCTCTGCCAAGCGGCTGCACAGGGCATCCGGCCCGCCCTGCACCGCACGGTGCAGCGTCATCAGGTGATCCACGCAATCCGTCACCGGCAGCTCCATGCGGTAGCTGAGAGCCTCTGGCGGCGGCTCCTGCACGTCGCCCTGAGCCAGCTGTTCCTTGGCCTGGCGATGCAGGCAGGCGATTACCGGGTTTTCCGCATCTATACGGCGCAGCGTGCCCCATTGCTGCACCGCGGCGAGCACCTGCCCCGTGTTCCAATACGCCACGGCCAGCATGTGCAGCAGTTGCGGTGCGTAGGGGTGCGCGTGGCGCAAGGTACTGAGCATCTGCAGCACCAGGTCGTGGTGGCCTGTCTCGCACGCGCTTTGGCAGAGCAGCGCATAATCTTGCGATGTTTTGGCGCAGGCGTAGCCTTTATCCAAAAAGGCGGCACTGAGCACACCGCTGCCCAGCGCATGCAGGGCGCAGGCCATGGCGCACAGCGCCTGCACATCTTGCCCATCTATGCGGTGAGCCCGGCGCGCGTCTTGCAGGGCGCGGCGCGGATCCTCCGCGGCCAAGTAGGCGAAGGCCCGCAGGGCGTAGGCGCCCGCGCCGTAGACCCCGTGCGTAATGGCGTAGCCTATCCAGCGCAGCGCGGCTTGGGGCTCCCCCGTTTCAAGCGCGCGCATGCCCCGGCGCATGGCCCGCACCGCCCGGCCTCTGGGGGGCGATGCCTCCTCCTCCTCCAACTCGTCCAGCAGCGCCCCGATGCGCTCCGCTTGCTCTTCTTGCGGGCGCAGGCGCATGGCGGCCAGCAAACAATCCATGGCTCGCGTGGCATCCTGCTGGGCGTAAAAATTCTCTGCCAGCGCCATCAGACAATCCGTTGGGCATTCCCCTCGCTGCAGCAGCGCAAAGAGCGAACGGTTGGCCAGCTCGTAAGCGCCCATCTGCGCGTACTGATCCGCCAGATCCAGCTGCATCCGGGCGTCGCCCGGGTCTCGGCCCGCGCGCACGCGCAAAAGCTCCAGCGCTTCCAGCATGCGCCCGGCGCGCTGATGATCCATCGCCCGGGCGCGCAGATAGGCAGGCCCGCGGGCAAAGGGCACCACGTTGTATTCCGGGTGTTTTTCGCTCATCTTATGATTGCCCTTCCTCTCGCCCTTTCTCTGGCCCGGGCGCGGCCTGGGCCATCAACGCTGTCAAGTCTTCAGCGGTAAAGTCGTAGCCCGTGCCGCAAAAATGGCAGTGCACCTGCGCCCCGTGCTGCTGCGCGCGCATATCTGCCAGTTCCTCCTCGCCCAGGGTGATCAGGGCGCGCGCAATGCGCGCCCTGCTGCAGTCGCAGGCCAGGGTCAAGGGGATATTCTGCAGGATATCCGGCTGCAATCCCCGAAAGCTCTGTGCAAGTATATCCTCCAGGGTCTCTTGTTCCAAGGTGGCGCTGAGGGTGGTAAAAAGCTGCGAGCGCAACTCCAGCGCGCTCAGCAGTTCTTCTCCGCAACCAGGCATGGCCTGTACCAGCAGCCCGCCAGATGCCGCCACGCGCCAATCATCCTCTCCCTGGCGTTCCAGCACACCCAGGGCACACAGGGTGGGTATCTGCTCCGAGGCGGTGTAGTACATGGCCACATCCTCTGCTACCTCGCCGCTGACCAGGCTCACCTGCCCCACATAGGGCTCGCCAAAGCCAAGGTCTCTCACCACGGCAAGCCGCCCGGCGCGGCCTATGGCCCCACCCACATCCAGCTTGCCGTCTGGTCTGGGGGGTAGTTCCACGGCGGGGTCGTCGATCGTGATCTTCACCGTGCCGCGGCGGCTCACCGCCACCACGGCCCCGGCCGGGCCATCCCCGCGCAGGGAGAGGGTGACGCTCTCTTTTTCCCCCTTCAGCTGTGCGCCCATCATGGCCACGGCGCTGATCACCCGACCCATGGCCGCAGTGCACACCCGGCTGGCCCGGTGTATGCGCCGGGCTTCATGGGCCATGGCCGTGGTATCGCACAGCAACACGCGGGCCTGCCCCCCCCCTAGCGTGGCATAGAGCAGGCGGCTGGGCCGCACATTCGTAGCATCTGGCATCGTCCTTCTTCCTTTCTCATGGGCGCAGGGCCGAAGCATGCAGCCGCTGGGCATGGGGCGCCGGGGGTTCAAACGTGCGCTCACCATAGATGCGGATATCCACAAAGCCGGCCTGGGCAAGCCATTGCGTCAATTCTGCCTGGGTGTGCGCCCGCTGGCGGTGCACCTCATCAAAACGGTCGTAACCGCCATCTGCCCGGCGGACAAAAAAGGTTAAATCCATGGTCAGCAACGCGCGCCCACCATCGTAGGCATTGCGCCACAGGTAGGCCATATCCTCGCGGGTTTCGCCATAAAAGGCATCCCCCAGCACCGTTTGCAGCTTGTAGCGGGATGATACATCGAAAAACAGGCCGCCGCCGGGGCGCAGCGCCCGGTAAGCCGCGCCCAAAAACGCCTGCACCGCCGCAGGGCTGCACAGGTAGTTAACCCCATCGCAGGTGGCCAGCACGGCATCCACCGGGCGGTGCAGGGCCAGGGCGCGCATATCCTGGCAGATGAAAGGAATGCGCACCCCCGCGGCGCGCGCCTTCTGCCCCGCCAGGCGCAGCATATCCTCGGATGCATCCACGCCCGTCATGGCGATGCCCGCCCGGGCAAAGCCCACGGTAAGGCTACCCGTACCACACGCGCACTCTGCCGCGCGCGCCGGATGCAAACCGGCGTACGCCATCAGCGCCAGGTAGTAATCCACCCACCCGGCGTAATCCACATCATCCATCAGCGCATCGTAGAGCGCCGCAAAGCCTTCGTACATGCCGCCTCCGCAGGTCAATCCCCGGGCTGCCGCGCATCCCGCATCCGCCGGGCCACAATGCCGCCCACCCTGCCGGATTCCGCGGTGGTCAGCCCCGGCCAACCCACCTGTAGCACTTTGGGCATCAGCCCCAGTTCTTCGGCTACCTGGTACTTCAGCCGCTCCAGCTGTGTGGGCGGCGCGATGGATACATTGCGCATGGGTCTCCCCTCCCTGCCGTTAGCGCTGCACATTGGGCATAGCTTGCACAGCGGGCTGCATGCGCATGCGCATGTGCGGGGTCAAGGGCCTTCGTCCTCTCCGTCATCCTCATCGTCCTCGGCACGCAGGCCCAGGTTGGTCGGCGCGCCCTCAATGCGGGGGTTGATCAGCTTATCGAACACGCTGTTGGCAAAGGATGCGTACACCAGCCGGTGCAAGGCAAAGCCAAGCAGCAGGTAGTAGAGCACCGCAAAGACGATACCGTACAGGCTGCCCATCAGCAGCGCGGCGACGGCGATGAACAGCGGCAGCAGCGTCAGCAGGCGAATGCCCACCGCGTGTGGCAGGCGTCCGACGGCCAGCAGCAGCCCGTTGCGCAACAACGTGCCCAGCTTCAAAGTATAGGTGACCATGAGCGGGTAAAAAAACGTGAGCGCCAGCGCCCACACCCCCACCGCCATGCCCAGCAGCGCCTGGGCCACCACAGCCACCGCGTACTGGCGCGCAAGCTCGCCATAAAAGATGTAGCCCACCACCAGCACCGCGGGCAGCACGCTGGTGATGGCCGAGACGGCCAAACCCTGCTTCCAGTTGGCCTTGAAGGCATCCCAGTAGTCGCTCCAGATAAAGGCGTGCTGATCGCGCGACCAGTTGCGTGTCACATACGCCGCCGCCGCGGAAGACGGCCCGGTGATGAGGATGCAGGGGATGAGCAGCACGCTGTAGGTGAACAGCAGCCCGCCGGCCCAGTTGGCGGGCAGGCTCTGCGCGCCATCCTGCAGGCTTTGCGCGGCCTGGGCATTGGCGCTTAGCAGCGTGAGCAACGTCACCCCCAGAAAGGGCAACCAAAAGAGCAATTGCAGCAGGTTGACGCGCGCCAGGCTCCAAAACCTCGTTTTAAACACCTGCGCGAAAAGCTGCCAGCGGTTGGCGGGCATGTCATCCGGCGTATAATCGGCCTTGCCCGCCTTGCCGTAGTAAAAGCGATCAAATAATCCCATGCGTTTCCCTCCCCATTGTTTCTATCATACCATACCCTGGTATAAAAAAGGAAGTAAAAAACCACGGCGCGCCGCACCCGGTGCCGCAATTAAAATTTGACAAGCGCGGCGGCGCGATGCTATCATAGGGCACAATATCACGGATTATCCTAAATGCGGGGGAGAGCGGGCCCCGGATGACACCGAAGGAGGGTAGCCTGTGGCGCAGCAAAAATGGCAGGTTGCGGTGGTGGGGGCCACCGGCATGGTGGGGCAGCGCTTTGTATCGCTGTTGGCCGAGCATCCCTGGTTTGAGATAGCGTGTCTGGCGGCATCCGCCAAGTCTGCCGGCAAAACCTACGAAGAGGCGGTGGCCGGGCGCTGGGCGTTTGATTGGCCCATCCCCCCCGGATGTCGGAATCTTGTTGTAAAGGATGCCGCGCGGGTGGATGAGGTGACGGGCGACGTGGATTTTCTCTTCTGCGCGGTGGATATGCCCAAGGCTGACGCGCGCGCACTGGAGGACGCCTACGCCCGGGCGGAAACGCCCGTGATATCCAACAACTCCGCCCACCGCCTGACCCCGGATGTACCCATGATCATCCCGGAGATCAACGCCGACCACGCCGCAGTGATCCCCGCGCAGCGCGCGCGGCTGCACACGCACGCGGGCTTTGTGGCGGTAAAGCCCAACTGTTCCATCCAATCCTACGTGCCGCCGCTGCACGCACTGCTGGCCTTTGGCCCCAGCCGGGTGGTGGTGAGCACCTACCAGGCGATATCCGGCGCGGGCAAGACCTTTGCGCGCTGGCCCGAAATGACGGATAACGTGATCCCCTACATTGCCGGCGAGGAAGAGAAGAGCGAGCAGGAGCCGCTGAAGATTTGGGGCCGGATAGAGGGCGGCGCCATTGTGCCCGCCCAGGGGCCCGCGATCAGCGCGCACTGCGTGCGGGTGGCCGCCTCGGATGGGCACCTGGCAACGGTAAACGTGGCCTTTGATAAGCGCCCCGACCGCGATGCGATATTGGCCGCCTGGCGCGATTTTGAGGGGCCGCCCCAGCGGTTGGCCCTGCCCAGCGCCCCCCGGCCCTTTCTGCGTTACTTTGAGGAGCCGGATAGGCCCCAGACCCGGCTGGATCGCGACTACGAGCACGGCATGGGCATCACCATTGGCCGCCTGCGGGAGGATAGCCTGCTGGATTACCGCTTTGTGGCCCTTTCGCACAACACCCTGCGGGGCGCGGCGGGCGGTGGCGTGCTGACCGCCGAGCTGCTGTGCGCCCAGGGCTACATCCCTCACAAATAACGGAAGGAAGATGCGGATATGAAGCAAAAACTCGTGCCCTTTACCGGCTGCGCGACGGCCCTGGTGACCCCCTTTACCGAGGATGGGCTGAACCTGGATGCCTTTGGCGCGCTGATAGACTTTCAGCTGGCGGGTGGCGTGGCGGGCCTGGTGGTGTGCGGCACCACGGGCGAGCCATCCACCATGAGCGCGGATGAAAAGAGCGCCGCGCTGGCCTTTGCCGTGGGGCGGGTGAAGGGCCGCGTGCCGGTGATAGCGGGCGTGGGCGGTAACGACACCCGCCGCGTGGTGGCCGACAGCCGCGCCGCCGCGGATTTGGGGGCGGATGCGCTGCTGGCCGTAACCCCCTACTACAACAAGACCACCCAAGCCGGGCTGGTGGCGCACTTTACCGCCGTGGCCGAGGCCACGCCCCTGCCCATCATTCTATACAATGTGCCCAGCCGCACGGGGCTGAACCTGGCCCCCGCCGCGCTGAACATACTGGCCGACCACCCGCGCGTGGCCGCGGTAAAAGAGGCCAGCGGCAACATTGAGCAGATCACCGAGATTTTTCGGCTCTGCCATGACCGCCTGGCCATCTACAGCGGCAACGACGACCACATCGTGCCCTTCCTGGGCCTGGGCGGAGAGGGCGTGATCTCGGTGTTGGCCAACGTATGCCCAAAGGATACGCAGGATCTGGTGACGGCCTTTCACCGGGGCGATTTGGCGCAGGCCCGCGCGCTGCAGTTCAAGCTCAACCCGCTGGTGCAGGCCCTTTTTGCGGAGGTCAACCCCATCCCGGTCAAGACCGCGCTGGGCCTGATGGGCATCGCCGCCGGGCCCCTGCGCCTGCCCCTGGTGCCCATGCAGGATGCCACGCTGGCCCGCCTGAAGGCCGAAATGAAACAGTTGTATCTACTATAGGGAAAGGAGGGTAGCCATGGTACGCATGCTGATCAGCGGGGCCTTGGGGTACATGGGCCGGGCGGTGGCTGAGCTGGCCGCCGCAGAGCCGGATATCGCCTGCGTGGGGGGCATTGACCCGCGCGCAGATGCGTGGGATGGCCCTCGCCCCGCCTTTCCCTTATTTGCCGGGACGAGCCTTGCGGATGCGCAGGCGGACGTACTGGTGGATTTTTCGCATCCATCCGCCCTGCCGGGCCTGCTGGATTTTGCCGTGCGCCGCAGGCTGGCCCTGGTGCTGGCCACCACGGGCTATGCCCCGGAGGATGAGCGCCGTATACGCGACGCGGCCCGGCACGTGGCCGTGTTTCAGTCGGCCAACATGTCCTACGGCGTCACGCTGCTGTGCGAGCTGGCCCACACCGCCGCCGCCGCCCTGGGGGACGGCTTTGACGCGGAGATTGTGGAGAAGCACCACCGCCGCAAGCTGGATGCGCCCAGCGGCACCGCGCTGATGCTGGCCCAGGCCATGCGCGCCGCCTACGCGCGCGAAAAAGCCCTGGTGCTGGATCGCCCGGAACGCCACGCCCCGCGCGATGCGGGGCAGATAGGCATTGTATCCGTGCGCGGGGGCACGGTGCCCGGCGAGCACCAGGTGGGCTTTTACGGCGAGGATGAGATCATTGAGTTGCGGCACACCGCGCAATCCCGCCGCATATTTGCCGCAGGCGCGCTGCGCGCCGCCCGTTACGTGGCCCCCAAAGCCGCAGGCCTTTACAGCATGCAGCAGCTCTTGCTGGAGCAAAGCCTGGTGACGCACATCGCCGTGGACAGGGATGTGGCGGTGATGGCCCTGGCCGGTGTGGCGGCCACGCCGGGGGCCATATCCGCGCTCTTTCAGGCCATACGGGATATCAACATCGACATGATATCCCAGACCCCGCCGGCGGATGGCGGCATCCCCGTGGCCTTCTCTCTGCCCCAGGCGGATTTGGCGCGGGCGGTGCGGGCCATTGCGGCCATGGCCGGGCCTTACCGCATTGCGGAGCACCTGGTAAAGCTGACGGTGGAGGGCGCGGGCATGGCCCACGCACCCGGTGTGGCGGCCCGCATCTTCCGCTGTCTGGCGGAGAGCGACGTGGCCGCGCACCTGATCACCACATCCGAAACCAAGGTATCCGTGTGCGTGGATGCGGCCTGCGAGCAGCGCGCGGTACGCGCCATAGAGGCGGAATTTGGGCTGACGGGTCAGTCGCCCAGAACATAGCGCGCCCGCTCCCCGCCGATGAGCCGCGGGCGGCTGTAAGCCATTACCAGGTGGGCGCTGCCCACGCTACCCAGCCCGGCGCGCACCGGCACGGCCACGGGCCGCAGGTGCATGCCGATCAGCGTATCCCCGATATCCAGCCCCGCATCCGCCTGCACGGCGGCCACCAACACGGGCGCGGCCAGCAGGCGGTACATGGCCGCCGCGCAGGAACCCCCCGCCTTGGGGTAGGGCACGGCGGAGACTATTTCCAAACCCCTGGCCTCGGCCTGGGGTCTTTCCATAACCAAGGCGCGGTTGAGGTGCTCGCAGCACTGCACCGCGCAGGCAAAACCGCCCATCCGGCAGGCCTGCAAAAAGGCCGCGGCGATGGCCGCGCCCAGATCCGGATCGGATGCCTTGCCGATGATACCCCCCGCCACCTCGCTGGTGGAACAGCCCAGCACCAGCAGCGCGCCCGGCTTCAGCCCGCCTGCCCTGGCCAGCGCATCCACCGCGGCGCACACATCGCCCGCCACAGCCAGCGCGCGTGTCGCGCGATCCGCCCCCTGCGGAGCAAGCTGCGCATCCATATCAAACATCCTCCCTTACCCGCGTGCCGGTGAAAGCGCCCTGCGCCTGCCGAAACGCGTACATGCCGATGGCCGCGGCGGCGGCCAAATTCAGCGAATCCACCGCGCCGCTCTGGGGGATGGCCACGGCCGTGCCCAGGGCGGCAAAATCCGGCGGCAAGCCCTGGGCTTCGTTGCCAAAGACCAGCGCGTAGGGCGCGGTTGCGCCCCGCGCGGCCTCATCCAGGCTTTTCGCCCCGCCCAGCATAAAAAGGTACAACCCGTGGCCAGAGAAGGCGGCGCGGTAGGCCGCCAGATCCTCAAAGTGGGCGGCGGGCAGGCGCGCCAGCGCGCCCATGGATGCGCGCATGACGCGCGGGTCGTACACATCCACCGCCGGGCGGATGATGGCCACACCGCCCATGCCCAGCCCCAAACACGTGCGCAAAATGGTGCCCGCGTTGCCGCCATCCGCCGGGCGGTGCAGCACCGCGTGGGGCCTGCCTGCGGGCAGCGCGCCCTCCCGCTTGTCAAAGGCCATGGCCGCAAAGCAGTTTTCTTTCTGCGAAAGCCGCGCCAGCGCCCGGTCGGCTTGCTCCACGCGGATGCCCTGCGCCTCGCAGGCCGCCACCAGCTTTGCCACGCCCTCCCCCTCGGCCCTGCTGTGCAGCAGCAGGCGGCGGCAGCGATCCGGCGCGGCCAGCAGGCACTCCATGGCCGGAAAGACGCCCAGGGCATAGGTGTAGGGCAGATCGCGCGTGTAGGCTTGCAGCTTAGGCATGGCCGTCTTCTGTGGGATAGACCAGGCCCCACCGGGCGCGCAGGGCATCCATTGCCGCCATTACGGCCAGGGAATGGCTGTGCGGCATGCGCGGGGATTCCGCAAGGCCCTGGCGCACGCAATCCGCCGCGTGCTCTACCTCAAAGGCGAAGCCCTCTTGCTCGTAGGGTTGGTCGAACACCGTCTCTGTGTGACCGGCGCGGGTGAGCAGCACCCTTTCCGGGTGGTAAAAATCCGGCACGGTCAGGCAGCCTTCCTCGCCGTAGAGCGCGGCCACAACGGGCATATCCGCCGCCAGGCCGCTGACCAGGCTGGCCACGCCGCCGCCGGGGAAGCGCAGCGATATGGCGTTCTGTTCATCCACGCCCGTGGGGCCGATGTGCGCCACACCCGCCACGCTGGCCGGCGCGGCCCCAAACATATCCACGGCGTAGCTGATGGGGTAACAGCCCACATCCAGTAGCGCGCCGCCGCCCAGCCCGGGCGCGAAGAGGCGATTCGCCGGGTCGTAAGCCGCGCGGAAAGAGAACTGCGCCTGCACCGCGCACAGCCGCCCGATGGCCCCCTGGGCCAACAGCTCTTTGACGCGCAGGGTACCGGGGAAGAACCGCGTCCACATGGCCTCCATAAAGAACACGCCATTGGCCTGGGCGCACGCCAGCATGTCGCGCAGTTCCCGCTGATTCAGCGCGGCAGGCTTTTCGCACAGCACGTGCTTGCCCGCGCGCATGGCCAGCAGCGCGTGCTGCCGGTGCAACGGGTGGGGCGTGGCCACGTACACCACATCCACATCCAGGCTTGCCACCAAATCCTCATAGCTGCCCACCGCTTTGGGGATGCCCCAGGCATCGGCAAAGGCGCGGGCCTTGGCCTCATTCCGCGAGGCTACGCAGGTGACGCGCGCGCCGCGCAGGGTGTGGGCATCCTTCATCCAGCGCCCGGCGATAGCGCCCGCGCCCAGTATGCCGAAACGGATCGTCTGCATGCCTTCGTTTCCCCTTTGCATTGCTAAAATTATCGCGGATGCCCCGTTTCGCACCGCGTGGAGTGAAACGGAAACAATCCAGGCCCTCAATCCTGGATTGCTTTGCTGCGCCGGTAGAGGGCGGGGTGTATAAAGCGCTGCCGGCACAAATAGCTTGCCCCACGGGCGGGATATCAGTAAATGCCGTTGGCCTGCAGGTAGGCGGTGCGCGCGTCGCACGGGAAGGTTTGGAAGCTGCTCTGCATGGCCGCCGCCGGCAAATCCGCCAGGAACTCCGCGTAGATCCAGTAGGACCGCGCGCCGCCATCCGGGGTGAAGGCCGCATCCGGCTCGAGGCTGAGCTTATCCTTCAGCAGCAAGCTGCCGCCGGTCACCTGGCCGGTGCGGGCGGCGAAGTAGCGCCCCAGCTCGGTCAGGCCGTTATCCAGCGTGTAGCTGTAGGTGATGCCGCCGTCTTCCCCCATCCGCAGGGTGAGCGAACCGCACGCAAAGGTATTGCCTGCCGCCAGGGGCAGGGTAACGCCCTGGCGCAGCTGCGCGGCGGTGACGGATGCGGCCTGCGCCCAATCCACACTGCCATCCGGCGCGTAGTAGGGGTGCAGCTTACCCACGGGGTGCACCTTTTGCGTGCCCGGCTGCGCCTGCACAAGCTCTGTGCGCTCCGCCAGGTTGCCCGCCCGGTCGTAGGCGGCGATGGTGACGTACTCACCCGCCTTCAGCGGCGGCAGCTCGGCGATAAAGTAGCCTACCGCATCCACCGTGGCGCGCACGGTGTTGCCACCGGGCATGGCCACGTAAACCTGGGACTTTGGCTCGACGATACCGGCCAGGTACTTGCCCCCCTCGTAGAGGGATGTGGTGACGATGACGGGCTTGGCCCTGGCATCAAAGACAAAGCTGGCGGCCCCCTCCGGCCCGATGACATCGCGATAGGATACGGTGATGGTGGAAATTTGATCCTCCGGCAGGCTCTGCATGGGCACGGTAATGAGGGCAAAGCCCTTGCCCGTGCCCTCCTCGTCGTAGCTGCCCGCGCCGCTGGCCTTGAGGGCGACGGGCTCGCCGCCGTTTACACTGACCAGCAGAGGCTCGTACTCCGTAGCGGTGATGGCCACCTTGAGCCGCCCGCCGGCCGCGTTGCCCACAAAATCATCCTCCGTGGGTTCGGGGGTCAGGCGCAGTTCAATGGGCACAGGCACCTGGCTCTTGCCAATGTTGAAGTCGCTGCTGACCGCCACATCATCCAGCCCGGTGAGGGTGATGCGCAGGTTTTCGATCCCCGGTACAGGCAGATTGGGCACGCCCTGGGGCCAGCTGAGCGTGTACGTGTGCGCCCCGGCGCTTACATCCGCAGGGCTTGTGGTCTTGAGCAGCGTCAGCGGCCCGGCCTTGATCTCCACCTGCTTCACCTCGCCGGGGAGGGTGATGGAGAGGGTAGACTGCCTATCCAGGAAGCCCGGATCGGTGCTTACCGGCGCGATGGGGCCGTAGTAGGCGAAGGGGAAGGTGCGGCCGGGGTTGCCCGTAGCGGTGGTGACATGGGCCGTATCCGCGTAGCTGAAGACCAGGGTCTGCCGGGTATGCAGGCTGGTATCCGCCTCTATCCACACCACGCCTGTGATAGCTTCATCCACACCGCCATTCACGCTGGCCGCCATATCCGTATCCGACACGGGCGCGATGGTGATAATCGCCCTGCCGCCGGCATCCAGCTGGATGTAGTAGGTGGATACGGTGAGCGCGGCGTCGGTCTGCACCACCCTGACCACCTCGCCCGGCTCGCCGGTGATCGTTACGGTGCGCGCGCCGGATTGTGAGAGGGCGTAGTTGCCGCCCGTATCCTGATTCATGTTGGTGGCTGTAGCCAGCTCGCGCGCCGTGTACAGGGGCACGGTGGCGCTATTGAGCAGCTTTTGCTGGTTGCCCGCCTCATCCCGCGCGGTGACGGTGACCGTATCCGTGGTGTTGAAGGTGCTGTAGGCCACCTTGGTACCGGTGTTGGGGGCGCTGAAAGAAACGGCGATGACGCCCGGATCCCCCGCGCCCAGCGCGTACGACCAGCTATCCCCCACCCCGCGGGATATCGCGTTATTGCGGGCGCCGATGGTGTAGTCGTCATCCACGAAGGCAGCGCCTGTGCCGTCGAAGCCGGCGTGGATGTAGAGGGATTCCCCCGCCCTGTTGGTCAGTGAGAAGCCGCGGGTAGAGACGGCGTAATCGGCCGCGGTGAGCGCGGTGTTGATGGCGCTATCGCGCCAGAGGGTAATGCTCTGCGCGGCGAGGATGGCGCCCAGGGTGTCATCCGCAGCGGTGCTGCGCAGGCGGTATGTGAGCACCGCGCGGCCCGTCGCCTGGGTGGCAAGGCGGTTATCCGGCAGGTTCCAGGTGGCGGCGCCAACGGATACGGCGGCAGCCCCATCCTTCACCACATCGTAAATATCATAGCCGGCGGGGGCTTTAAGCGCCACCGCATCGGCGATGTACCA
>JAITTS010000188.1 GCA_031286995.1 Oscillospiraceae bacterium | reverse complement strand
GCTATATCCTGCCAAGATATTATTATATGGTCTGACGGATAAAATGTAAACCATTAATTCATTTTCGAATACCATGAATTTACTTTTAGACGCTCAAAAGGATGATTCGCCCGATGCGGCGCGCGCCAATAATTGTATAGGGCTGCGGGATTGTACTAAAAGGTTGCATTGAAGCGACGGCTTTCCGCCAGCCAAATGCAACAACGCACGAAATGAAGAAGTTAAAAAAGAAAAGAGGCGTCTGCCGGGCAGCGGGTTGCACCCGCCGCGCGTCAATCCTCCACCACCTGCACGTTCTCCCTGCCGAAAAGCTGAAAGGCCCGCTCTTGCACGCGTTTGGCCTCATGCTGCGCGGTGGGGCTTGCGGCCGGGGTATCCAGCAGCGGGCGGAAGGCCGCCTCTTCATCCGCAAAGGCCTCACGCAACGCCGCCTCGATGGGCGCACGCCAATAGTCATCCAGCAGGTCCTTCACTTTCCCCGGCTGACCGGGCGGAAAATACACCAGGCAGTCGTGGCCATCCCGCCCGCCAAACCGGGCGGTCAGCAGCTGCGCGAAGGATGCGGGGTGCGTGCGCTTCAGTATCTCCGCCACCTTCCCCCAATCGGCGGCGCTGTGGGCGGCATCCGCGCCCCTCGCCGGGGCGCTGGCCACCGTTGCCCGTGGCGGGGCGGCGAGGCCATCCGCCGCGGGGCCGCCGCCCGGTTGCGCGGGCGCATCCCCTTCCACCTTTTCGGGGGGGGCTTTGGCGGGCGCGCGCTCCCGCGGGGAAGCGGCCTGCGGCAGAGGCTGGACGGGGGCCGGGCCGCCATTTGCAGAGCCGGCGCCCGGCTGTGCGGGCGGATTGCCCTTTGCCTCCGCGGGGCCGGCGACCTGCGCGGCCAGGCATACCCGGGCCGCCGCCATCTCCAGGGCGAGGCGGGGCTGGCTGGCCCATTTCATTTCCGTATCGGCCGTCAAGAACACATCCAGCATGGATAACAGCCGCGCCGGGGCAACGCCCTCGGCCTGGCGGGTGTAGCGCGCTGCATCCTCCCGCGTGCTCTCCAGCAGATCCGCCAGGCGCGCTCCGCAGGTCTGCGCCAACAGCAGCGCGCGCAGATGCCAAGCCACATCCCTGGCAAACACCTGCGCCTCTCTGCCCTGGCGCATCAGCTCATCCACAGCCACAAGGGCCGCCGCCGCATCCGCGGCCAGTAGCGCATCCGCAAAGTCAAACAAAAAATCTCTGTCCGCGGCCCCCAGCACATCCCGCACCAGGGCATCATCCAGCGCGTTCGCCCTGACAGACTGGGCGTAGGATATGCACATATCGAGCATAGAGAGCGCGTCGCGCATGCCGCCATCCGCCGCGCGGGCGATGCGATCCAGCGCATCCGGGCTCGCGTGCATCGCCGCGCCCTGCGCGGCCTGCCCCAGGCGCGCGGCTATTTGATCTGCGGGCAGGCGATGAAAATCGTAGCGCTGGCAGCGCGATACAATGGTGGCGGGCAGGCGCTGCGGTTCTGTGGTGGCCAGGATGAACACCGCGTGGGCGGGCGGTTCCTCCAGGGTTTTGAGCAGGGCGTTGAACGCCCCGGCGGAGAGCATGTGCACCTCATCCACAATGTAGACGCGGTAGGCCCCGTACTGGGGCGGGTACTTCACCCGCTCGCGCAGATCGCGCACCTCATCCACGCCATTGTTGGATGCCGCGTCAATCTCCACCACATCCAGGCTGTTTTCCTCACCCAGCTTGCGGCAGACCTGGCACTCTCCGCATGGTTCCCCATCCACGGGGCGGGCGCAGTTGATGGCCCGGGCCATTACCTTGGCGGCGGATGTTTTGCCCGTGCCCCGGCTACCGCAAAACAGGTAGGCGTGCGCCACCCTGCCGGATACCACCTGTCCGCGCAGGATGGCGATGACGGCCTCTTGCCCCACAAAATCCGCGAAGCGTGCGGGCCGCCACTGCCGGTACAGCGCCTGATACGCCATGCACAGCCCTCCCTCGACAACTTCCTTTGTTTTATTATCCGCTATGACCGACATGGGCGCAAGTGTTTTTTCAAAATGCGGCGCTTTACAAAGGATTTTTCGTGCTTTTTACCCCGCATAAAACCCCGCGCCCGCCAGCATACTAGGCGCACCAGGCTATCACGTAGCCCATTGCAAGGAGGGCACCCGCATTGAGAGCAACAGGGATCGTCAGAAGGATTGATGAATTGGGAAGGGTGGTCATCCCCAAAGAGATACGCCGCACGCTGCGCATCCGCGAAGGGGATCCGCTGGAGATCTACACCGACCGGGATGGCGAGGTCATCCTAAAGAAATACTCCCCCATCGGCGAAATTTCATCCTTCGCCAAGGATTATACGGAATCCCTGTTCCGCTCTTTGGGGCACATTGCCTGCATCTGCGACAGGGATATGGTGGTGGCCGCATCCGGCGTATCCAAAAAGGAACTGTGGGATAAACCCATCAGCCGCGATCTGGAGAACGTGATACAGGGCCGCCAGGCCATGACCATCAACCGCGCCAGCGGCGGCAAGGTGTTCGCCATCACCAACGAGGAGGACGCCGCGCCCTACACCGCGCAGGTGGTGTGCCCCATCATCGCCGACGGGGAATCCATCGGCGCGGTGATGCTGCTCAGCCGCGAACAAAACGCCAAAATGGGCGACACGGAGATGAAGGTGGCCGAGACCACCGCCAGCATTGTGGGCCGCCAAATGGAACAATGAGCGGGCAACGGCGGCGCCCGCCTATGGTGAAAACGCAGCCCTTGGCCACAGGCCGGGGCTGCGTCGTTGCGCGCACCCTTTTTTAAAGCAAAATTAACCGGCGTCCTGCTCCCGTTCCTGCGGCGCGGGATCATCCCGCTGTGCCTGGGGCAAATCCGCAAAGCCCTGAGTGCTCTCGGGCAAAAACAACACCTTCACCGTCATAAACAGCAGGCGCAGGTCCTGCAGCAGCGAGTAGCTCTCAATGTAAAACAGATCCATGTTCAGCTTATCCCGCGGGGTGGTGTTGTAACGCCCGTAAATCTGTGCGTAGCCGGTCAGCCCGGCTTTGACGCGCAGACGAAGGGAGAACGCGGGCAGCTCCCGCGTGTACAGATCGTAGTGCTCCACGCGCTCGGGCCTGGGCCCCACCACGGACATATCCCCCGCCAGCACATTGAGGAGCTGCGGCAACTCATCCAGGCGATAGCGGCGCAGAAAAGCCCCGATGGAGGTGATGCGCTCGTCGTTATTCACCGCGCGCAGGGTTTCGTGCTGCCTGTCCCTGTCCGCATCCACGCACATGCTGCGAAATTTGATGATGTTGAAGGGCTGGCCTCCCGCCGTCAGCCTTGCCTGGCGGTAAAAGACCGGCCCGCCATCCTGCAGCTTGATGATCAGGGCCACCAGCAGCATCACGGGGCTGACGATTACCAGCATCGCGGCGGCGATCACCAGATCCATCAGGCGCTTGACCAGGCGCTGCTCAGGCGTAAGCTCGCGGTTTTTGCACAGCAGGATGGGTGTATCCGCCAGCTGGGTTTGGTGCGCCACGCTCAGGGCGATATCCGCCGGATCGGGGATGATGTTGACGCGCTTGCCCAGGCGGTAGCATTCGTTAAAGATATCCCGGCGACGGCCCGCATCCATGGCCCCCAGCAGCACAGAATCATAGGGTGCCATGGCCCGGCGTATCTCATCCAGCGGCGCCTCGGCAGAGAGCACGCGCGCGATGCGAAACTGGCGGCTGTACAGGCCCATCTTGCGCGCCACGGCCTCATCCGCCGCATCCCCGCCGTAGATGGCCACCACATCCCGTACGCTGTTGAGCGCGTAGTACACCGTGTTCATCACATAGCAGCCCAGCAGGGCCAACACAGTCTGCGCCCCTTGCAGGGCCAGGATGGGCCACAGCTTTAACATGGCCCGGGCAATCAGGCTCAGTTCCAGATAAATAAAGAAATTGGCGAAAAACAGCGCGAAAAAGCATGACAGGAACAGATTGGTGATGCGTAGCGAACCCACACGCAGCCCCCCGTATACCGCCATAAACAGCGTCATCATGCCCGCGTAGGATAGCATCACCACGTAGTTGCCCAGGTCAAAAAACGTGGTTTCAGTGTACGCCCACTGCCACACGGCGTAAAAGGCCGCCACCAGCGCGGCCATAAAGGTCAGCCGCGCCAGGGTGTTGATGGTGCGCCGGTACTTAAAAGTCAAACAAAACCCTCCAGCCTCTCCCGCATAGAAGCACTTGCGCTTCCAGGGGAAATCATTTATAGTATAAACGGATTAACGCCCGCGCGCAAGCCAAAAAACCCCGCCGCGCACGGCAGCCCGGAAAGGACGCCCATGCGTTTTACCATCGTCAGCCAGCACTTTTATCCGGATACTTTTCGCATCAACGACATTGCCCGCGCGCTTGCGGCGCGGGGACATACGGTGCGTGTGCTGACCGGCCTGCCCGATTATGACACGGGGCGCCTGGCCCCCGTTTACCGCATGGGGCGCTTGCGGCGCGAAACCTGGCAGGGTGTGTACATACGCCGCGTGCCCACCACCCTGCGGCGCAAGGGATCGTTTTGGCGGTTGATCAACTACGCCTCCTTCGCAATCACCGGCTGGCTGTGGGCGTGCTTTGCTTTGGCGGATGCCGATGCGGTGCTCACGTTTCAAACCTCGCCGGTATCCATGGGCATACCAGCCCAGCGCCTGGCCCGGCGCGCCAAGGCCCCGCATATTCTGTATTGCCTGGATGTGTGGCCGGATTGCGTTACGGTGTGGGGGGTGCGCCCCGGCGGCGCGGTCTACCGCCTGGTGCGGGCCATCAGCGCGCGGGTATACCGCGCGGCGGATACCGTGGCCGTATCCTCACGCCCCTTTGCCCCCTACCTGGCCCAGGTCTGCGGTGTGGATGCGGGGCGCATCACTTACTTGCCCCAGCCCGGCGAGGGCGCGCTGGATGCCGCGCCCAGCCCCTATGAGGATAACGGTACGGTGGATTTTGTGTTCGCCGGCAATCTGGGCGATGCCCAGGGGGCGGATGTGATGCTGGATGCGGTGGAGGCACTGCGGCTGCGCGCCGGCTTTCACCTGCACGTAGTGGGAGACGGCGTGGCCCTGCCCCGGTTGCGCGCCGCTTGCCGCGGCAAGGGGTTGGATGCCCTGGTGACCTTTTACGGGCGCAGGCCTGCGGCGGATATGCCGGGCTTTTACCGCCTGGCAGATGCCTTTGTGCTGACGCTGGCGGGCGGCGGCCCGGTGGGCAGAACGCTGCCGGGCAAGCTGCAGGGTTATCTGGCCGCGGGCAAACCCGTGCTGGCCGCGGCGGATGCGGACGGCGCGGCCTGCCAGGTGATACGAGAGGCCGGGGCGGGGCTGTGCAGCCCGCCGGGCGATAGCGCGGCTCTGGCCGCAAACATCGCCGCCGTGCTGGATGACCCCGCCCGCGCCAGGGCATGGGGGCAAAGCGGCAGAGACTATTACGAGCAGGAATTCAGCTGGGATACGTTTATGGCGCGGCTTGGCGATTGCCTGCCCCACACTGAAAAAGGGGTGGCCCATGATGTTTGAGAACAAGACACTGCTGATAACCGGCGGTACGGGCAGTTTTGGCAACGCGGTGCTCAGCCACTTTTTGACCACGGATATCAAAGAGATCCGCGTGTTCTCCCGCGATGAAAAAAAACAGGACGACATGCGGCGGCAGTACCGCACGGGCAAGCTCAAGTTCTACATCGGGGATGTGCGCGATCCGCTGTCCATCCTGCACGCCATGCACGGGGTGGATTACGTGTTCAGCGCTGCCGCGCTCAAACAGGTGCCAAGCTGTGAGTTTTTCCCTATGGAGGCCATGCATACCAACGTGGAGGGTACCTACAACACCCTGCAGGCCGCAGTGCAGTGCGGGGTGAAGAGCGTGGTGTGCCTATCTACAGATAAGGCGGTGTACCCGGTCAACGCCATGGGTATCTCCAAGGCCTTGATGGAGAAGGTGATGGTGGCCGAAAGCCGCAACAGCGAGCACACGATCATGTGCGCCACGCGCTACGGCAATGTGATGTACAGCCGCGGCAGCGTGATTCCGCTGTTTGTTGAGCAGATACAGCAGCGCATGCCCATCACGGTGACAGACCCCAACATGACCCGCTTCCTGATGACCCTGGATGAATCTGTCGAGCTGGTGCTCTACGCCTTTGAACACGCCAACCCGGGCGATATCTTCGTGCAGAAGGCCCCGGCCTGCACCATAGGGGATTTGGCCAAGGCCCTGGTGCGCCTGTTTGAGGCGGATGTGCCCATCAACATCATCGGCACGCGCCACGGCGAAAAGCGCAACGAGAGCCTGCTGACCCGCGAGGAGCTGCTGAGCGCCCAGGATATGGGCAAGTATTTCCGCATCCCCGCCGACACGCGGGATCTGCAGTACGCCCAATATTTTGAAAAGGGCCGCCGCGATATACCGGATGAAGAATACGACAGCGACCACACCAACCTGCTGAGCGTAGAAGGACTGATGGACATGCTGATGACGCTGCAGCCGGTGCGGGATGCGGTGGCGAGGTATAAACAATGACGGGCGGGGCCGTTATCCCGCCGCAATATCCTTAACAACCTCTGCGGCCAGTATCAGCCCGGCCACGGGCGGCACAAAGGCCACGCTACCGGGCACCTGCCGGCGTATGGCGCAGGTGCGCTTGGTGCCGGGCGGGCACACGCAGCTGTTTTTGCAGCTATTTTCGCCATCCTCCGTAAGCGGGGTGATGGGCGGCTCCTGCGAGTACACCACCTTCAAATGGCGTATGCCGCGCTTCTTCAGTTCCTGCCGCATCACCCGCGCCAGGGGGCACACGGATGTTTTGGCGATATCCGCCACCTGCAGGCGGGTGGGATCCAGCTTGTTGCCCGCGCCCATGCAGCTGATGATGGGCGTGCCTGCGGCGCGGGCCATCTCCACCAGCAGCAGTTTGGCCGAAACGGTATCTATGGCATCCACCACGTAAGCGTAGGCAGCAAAATCAAAAGTATCGGCGGTATCCCGGTTAAAAAAGCAGGGCCGGGCGGTGACGCGCAGGGTTGGGTTGATATCCAGCAGGCGCTCGCGCATCACATCCGTCTTGGGATGGCCCACCGTGCTGCGCGTGGCGATGAGCTGGCGATTCAGGTTGGTCAGGCATACCACGTCGTCATCCACCACATCCAGCGCGCCTACGCCGCTACGGGCCAGCGCCTCCGCCGCGCAAGCGCCGACGCCGCCCAGGCCAAACACCGCCACGCGCGCCGTGGCCAGGCGCGCCATGGCCGCTTTGCCCAACAAAAGCTCGGTTCTGGAAAACGGGTGCGGCATGGTGCTCTCCCCCCTCTCTGCGAACGCATTGGCAACGCTTGCATTATAGCCAATGCCCGCCCGCTTGTAAACGGCTTTAGGCCGCGGTTTTTAGTTTTTGCGGCCTTGCATGGGAGTGGACAAACAAGGCGCTTTATGAGAAAAACCATAATAGATATGCGACCCGCCAGTGCCTCAAATGTGGGAGAATAGAAGGGCAGATCAAAAAGGGGCACAATCTATCGGGAACACATCCTTTGATTAGGATTGCCTGCGAAGCAAGAAAACGCAATGAGAACGCAGTATCAATAATAGCTACGCTTTAATCAAAACGTCAATTTTAGAATTTTTGCGCGAAAGCCCACAGTCAACCTGCCTCAAATCAAGCGCTTGCCGCTCATTTCCTTGGGCTGAGGGATGCTCATCAGGGCCAGCAGCGTGGGGGCCAGGTCGCACAGGCGGCCATCCTGGGCCATGGGCTTGCCAAGCTGACTGTCATCCACCACGATCAGAGGCACAGGGTTGGTGGTGTGGGCGGTGAAGGGTTCACCGGTATCCGGATCCACCATCTGATCCGCATTGCCATGGTCGGCGGTGATCAGCGCCCTGCCGCCCACAGAGCGTACGGCCCATATCAGCGCGCCCACGCAGGTATCCACGGTGCGCACGGCCTGTTCCGCGGCCTCCATCACGCCGGTGTGCCCCACCATGTCGCAGTTGGCGAGGTTGAGTATCATCACATCGTACTTGCCGGATAGCACGCGGGCAACGGCCTCGTGGGTGACGCCCACGGCGCTCATTTCCGGCTTCATATCAAAAGTGGCGATCTTCGGTGAATCGATCAACACCCGCTCCTCGCCCGGGTTAGGGGCCTCTACCCCACCGTTGAAGAAGAAGGTGACGTGCGCGTACTTCTGCGTTTCGGCGATGCGCAGTTGGCTGAGCCCCAGGGATGAGAGGTAGGCCCCCAGGGTGTTGGCCAGGCTTTCGGGCTTGTTGACCACCAGCAGGCCGGTAAAGGTTTCGTCGTACTGCGTCATGGATACGTACTGCACCGGGCGGAACCCGCCCTGGTAGGGGAAGCCCACAAAATCCGGCTGGATAAAGGCGCGGGTGATCTGCCGGGCGCGATCCGGACGGAAGTTGAAGCACACCACAGAGTCACCCGCCTGTATGGCGCCCACAGGCGCGCCATCCCGCGTGATCACGGTGGGGATAACAAACTCATCCGTCTCGCCCTTGGCGTAGGATTGCGCCACGGCCTCCGCGCCCGTTGGCGCGGTGAGCCCCTGCCCGTACACCATGGCCTCGTAGGCCTTTTGCACGCGATCCCAGATGTTGTCGCGATCCATGGCCCAAAAGCGGCCCATCACCGTGGCGATCTGTCCCACGCCCAGGCGCTCTGTCTCCGCCTGCAGTTGGCGCACATAGTCCAACCCTGAGGATGGCGGCACATCCCGGCCATCCAGCCAGCAGTGGATGTACACCCGATCCACGGCCTCGCGCTTGGCCATCTCCAGCAAGGCGTAGAGGTGGGTGTTGTGGCTGTGCACCCCGCCGTCGGATACCAAGCCCAGCAGGTGCAGGGCGCGGCCAGGCTGTTTGGCGTTTTGCATGGCCTGCAAAAGCTCCGGTTTTTCAAAGAAGGATCCGTTGCGTATATCCTTGGTGATGCGCGTCAGCTCTTGGTAGACCACGCGCCCCGCGCCGATATTCAGGTGGCCTACCTCACTGTTGCCCATCTGCCCGTCGGGCAGGCCCACATCCATGCCACTGGCCCCCAGCCGGGTGCTGGGGTACTTGGCCGCCAGCGCGCTGAGCACCGGGGTGCCTGCGTGGGCGATGGCGTTGTAGCGCACATCCGGGTTGATGCCAAAGCCATCAAGAATAATCAAGGCCGTGATGGGGTGCTGTGCCATGTCTCGTTGCTCCTTTATCCGCCTAAAAGTTGACGACCTTCGCAAAATCCTCCGCCTTGAGGGATGCGCCGCCGATCAGGCCGCCGTCTATCTCCGGCTGCTGCATCAGACCGTGCGCGTTGGCGGGGTTCATGCTGCCGCCGTACTGTATGCGCAGGGCATCCGCCGCCGCGTCGCCGTACTTGCCGCGCACAGCCTGCCGGATGACCCCGATGGTCTCGTTCGCCTGCTCATCCGTGGCCACCAGGCCGGTGCCTATGGCCCACACGGGCTCGTAGGCGACCACAACGCCCGCCACCTGCACCGCAGAAAGCCCTGTCAGCGCGGTCAGGGTCTGGTAGGCCACCAGGGTGTCGGTGTAGCCCTCTTCCCGTTGGACGCGGGTTTCGCCCACACAGATGATGGGGATCAGCCCTGCGGCCACGGCGGCGCGCACCTTGCGGTTGACGAATTCATCCGTCTCACCGAAGTATTGGCGGCGCTCGCTGTGCCCCAATATGACATAGGCGCAACCGGCATCCAGCAGCATGGCGGCGGAAAGCTCGCCTGTATACGCGCCGCTGGCTTGCCAGTGCATGTTCTGCGCGCCCAGGGCAATGCCTGTGCCGCGCAGCGCCTCGCGCACCGCCGCCATATCCACGGCGGGCACGCACAGCACCACATCGGCCTGCGCGTTCTTTAGTAGGGGCACAAGGGCCTGCGCCAGGGCACGCGCCTCGGCGGGGGTCTTGTTCATCTTCCAATTGCCCGCGATGATGGGTTTGCGCATATCGGTTCTCCTTAACGTGTACTGATTCTACTTGTCATTGAGTGCGGCCACGCCGGGCAGCTCAATGCCTTCCAAAAACTCCAGGGAGGCGCCGCCGCCGGTGGATACGTGGGTCATCTTTTTGGCAAAGCCCATCTGCTCCACCGCCGCGGCGGAATCGCCGCCGCCGATGATGGTGACACCGTGACATTCCGCCATGGCTTTGGCGATGGCCCGGGTGCCCTCGGCAAAGTTATCAAACTCAAAGACGCCCATGGGCCCATTCCAGATGACCGTCTTGGCCCGGGCAATCTCCGCGGCGAAGATAACGCGGGTGTTTGGGCCGATATCCATGCCCTCAAACCCATCCGGGATATCCTGCGAGTGCACGGTGATGCGCAGCGCGTCGTTGGAGAACTTATCCCCCGCCTCATTGTCCACGGGCAATATCAGGCGCACGCCCTTGGATGCGGCCTTGGCCAGCAGCTCTTTGGCCAGATCCACCTTGTCCATCTCCAGCAGAGAGTTGCCGATGTTGCCGCCCAGCGCCTTTTGGAAGGTATAAGCCATGCCGCCGCCGATGATGAGCACATCCACCTTCTCCAGCAGGTTGTTGATGACGCCTATCTTGTCGCTTACCTTGGCCCCGCCCAGGATGGCCACAAAGGGGCGATCCGGGTTTTCCAGGGCCTTGCCCATCACATCCAGCTCTTTCTGGATCAGGTAGCCGCACACAGCGGGCAGGTAGTGTGCCACGCCCTCGGTGGATGCGTGGGCCCGGTGCGCGGTGCCGAAGGCATCGTTGACGTAGATATCCGCCAGGGATGCCAGGGCCTTGGCAAAATCCGGATCGTTCTTCTCTTCCTCTTTGTGAAAGCGCAGGTTCTCCAACAGCATCACGTCGCCATCCCGCAGCCCGGCGGCCAGGGCCTTGGCGCTCTCACCGATCACATCCCCCGCCAGCTTAACATCCTTGCGCAGCAGCTTCGACAGGCGGGCCGCCACCGGCGCCAGGGAATACTTGGGGTTCACCTCGCCCTTGGGCCGCCCCAGGTGCGAACACAGGATAACCTTGGCCCCATGCTCAATCAGGTACTCAATGGTGGGCAGCGCGCCTGTGATGCGGTTTTCGTCGGTGATGTTCCTGTCCGCATCCAGGGGCACGTTAAAGTCGCAACGAACCAGCACTTTTTTACCTGAAACCTGGATGTCCTCAATGGTCTTCTTCGCCATGGTGCACGCTCCTATCCTTGCCCTGTGGGCGATTAAATGATTGGCAGTCGCTACCTATATTGTAACACCTGCCCCTCGCATTGTCGAGGGTAGGCGCCAACCTACCGGCACAGCTCCAACATGCGCAGGGCCGCGCCCTCGTCGGTCACCAGCAGGGCGTGCGCCCGGTGGCGCATCACCGCCAGGATGGCTTCTGCCTTGCTGGCCCCGGCCGCCACGGCCGCCACGCTGCGCACGCGGGCCACAGCGGGCAGATCCATGCCCACGCTGGTGGCAGTGTACACCGCCTGCCCCTGCGCATCAAAGTAGTAGCCGAAAGCTTCGGCCACCGCGCCCTGGGCCAGGATGCGTTGCGCCGCAGACACAGGCATGGCGCGGTGCACCAGCATGGCATCCGCCCGGCCTATGCCATGCAGCAGCACGTCGCTGCTACGCAGCAGATCCACGGTCTCCCGCACGGCGGGCAGCTTCAGCATCTCTTGCCAGGCCCCGGGGCCTAACTGATCAGGCAACTGCAACAGGCGGTAGCGCCCACCCAAGCGCCGGGCAAACTCTGCCGCCAGGGTATCCGCCTGGGTCTCCACCGCCCGGCCCATGCCCCCCCGCGCCGGCAACACCAATACATCCAGCGGCGCGCCTGCAGGCAGCTGCCTTGCTACCTGCGCCATGGTGCCCCCGCCGGTCACGGCCAGCACATCTCCGGCAGAGAGCAGCGCGCGCAGCTTAGCCGCCGCCACGCGCCCCACCTCCGGCAACACCTGAGCGTCCGCATCCGCGTCGCCCGGCACCACCGCCACGCGCCCGCCCAGCAGGCGGGAGAGCGCCGCCTCCAGCGTGGCAAGGCCCCGCAGGCCGTGACTGAGCGCGCGCGCCGTATCCAGCACAGCCCGGGCCTGGGGCGTCACGCACATGCCCGCGCCATCCAGCGCGATGTATCCCCCATCCCGCAGGGCCTGGGCCACCGCCCGTACCTCGCGCTCCGGCAGGCGCAAGCGCGCGGCAAGCGCCCGCCGCCCAATGGGCTGCAGCACCGCAATGCGCTCCAATATCCAGGCCCGGCGTGATAGCGCTTCCATCAAATCCGGCGCCAGGCCCCACAGTGCCGTCAACGATTCCTGATCCATGCACCCTCGGTCGGGCAAAACTTGTCCCGCATGTCCATATTTATCCCGGTCATAGTATAGCAAAGCGTGAATTTTTTTGCAAGCCCCGCCAGAGGGTTGCCGGCAGCAAAGTTTCGTGCTATAACAAGTAAAAAAGGAAACGGGGGGCCGCGCACATGCAGCAAAAGACAATCGGCATTCTGGTGGGCAGCTTGCGGCAGGGATCTTTCAGCAAGCAGATTGCAGGCCACCTGGCAGGGCTTCTATCCGCAGCATTTGATATTTGCCCGCTCGACATCAGCCAGCTTGTCCTGTACAACCAAGACCTGGATAGCGCGCCCCCGCCGGCTTGGCAAGACTTTCGCGCCCAGGTGCGGGCGCTGGATGGGGTTTTGTTCGTCACACCCGAGTACAACCGCTCTATTCCGCCGGTGCTCAAAAACGCCATGGATATCGCATCCCGCCCCTACGGGGTCAACGCCTGGAGCGGCAAGCCCGGCGGGGTGATCAGTGTATCGCCGGGCGCTCTCGGCGGGTTTGGGGCCAACCACCACCTGCGGCAGGTGGCCGCCTGCCTCAACATCTTTTTAATGCAGCAGCCGGAGGCGTACATCGGTAACATCGCCAAGGCTTTTGATGCGGGCGACCGGCTTGTGGATGAGGGCATCCGCGGCTTTTTGCAAAAATTTGCGTCCGCCTACACGGATTGGGTCAACCGTTTTTATTGATATAGTCAAACCACTTTAAAAACAAGTTGGAGTGCATGATCAAAAGAATCGAAATCCGGCAGGATTTTTCGGAGTCGCTTCTTGAGCCAAGCCCATTTTTGCTCAATAGGGTTAAGATCAGGCGAATATGGTGGAAGAAAAAAACATTGCAATTTTTCTTCATGGCAAGCGCTGGAATAACCAACTTTTTGTAAAAAGTCAAATTGTCAAGAACAATAACGCTGCCCGGTTTCACTTCTTCTAGTAAACAGTTTTCAAACCAATATTCAAATAACTTGCTGTCGGTCGTTCCGTTGTATTCCATCGGGGCAACCCATTTCCATCCACAGATTCCCGCTACAATATTTGTGCGTTTGTACTTCTTTCCGCTGATTTTCCCAATCACCTTTGCGGCGGTGATAGAGCGACACGGCATAGAATGGGAGCAAAAAGGAACACACAAAAAGCATTTATCTGTCTTGAATTACGAAAAGGAAATGCGAACGGAAGAAGTTTCGCAGTTGGAAACGCAAATTGAAGATTTACAGGATAATGTTGAGAAAAAGCAAAAATCGGCTGATAAGATACAGGCTCGATTAGACAAGCTGCAAGAGCGTGAAAACTTAATCAATTTGAATGTTCGCAGATATGATGATGGCCCGGAATGGCAGTTGCCGGAGCCGGGTATGCTGATGACCGCCAACTCCTATAAGGCGAAAATCGTTGAGCCATTTATAAAGAAATTAAAGGGTGTCGTTCGCAGTATCGTTACCCAATATTTGAGCTTAAAGGCAACGGTGAATGATTTGAAAAACCGATTATCTCGCGCTTACGCAGACAACGAAAAATTGACGGATAGGATTGATAAGATAGAACAGGAAAACACTCGGCTTATTGAAACGGTCAAGGATTACAGGCGGGTGCGAAAGGTACTTGGGGAAGAACAGACGGATAGCATTCTTGCCAGAGCGAGAGCGGAGGAACAGGCGTTAAAACGCCCTGTGAGGTCGAGAGGGTATGAAAGGTAATTCTGTTTTCCGTATGACATATGAATCGATATGGCAGAAATAAATTTCGCTATCGCGAATTTGAAGTTGACTTTTGCGGACGGACATGATACAATATACAAAAGTATTTTAGATTTGGTGAGGTGCGGGTATGGCAATCAGCTATAATAAACTGTGGAAACTGTTGATTGACAAGAAGATGAACAAAAAAGATTTGCGGTTAGCCGCTGGTGTCAGCACTTCGGTAATTGCTAAGTTGGGCAAGGGCGAGAATGTGACAACAGACATTCTGCTGAAAATATGCAAAGTTCTTGATTGCGATATTTCTGATGTAATGGAAATTGAGAAATAGTAGGAGGCTACGGATAATGGCTATTGAACAATACACCGAAAGTCTTACGCTCAAAGAAATGAAAGTAACGCTCGGTGACAACGGGTGGGGGTGGGTGTTCCCTCAAGGCGATGTTGCCGACGCTGATAAAATATTAACCTTGCTGAAAAAGGCGGGTGGTAAACCTGCGCAACGTGCGCTTGAAGATTTTACGACAGGCGGCGGTGGTAAAGCCAAACCCGAATTTATTATCACGTTCAACGACGACATACATACGATTATTGTTGTTGAGTGCAAAAAGTCCGCAAGGCAACACAAAACGCCTAATCACGATTGCCCGAACGGATATGCCGTGGATGGGGTTCTTTACTATGCTAAATTTCTGAAAGAGGAATACAACGTAATAGCGGTAGCGATAAGTGGAACGACAACCGCCACAGCGAAAGTAGATGCATTTTACTGGGGTAAGGGGCTAACGGTCTACGACGCTGAACTGCTCAAAAAGTCGAAAGACATTATCTTAGAGCCGAAAAACTATGTTAAACTTGTTAAGGGGGAGAAATTGCAAAAGGCATATTCCCTTGATGAAATACGCGAATTAGCTATTGAAATGCATGATTATTTAAGGGAAATTGCCATGCGTGAGGAACACAAGCCGATTTTCATTGCGGGTATTCTTATAGCCCTTAATAATGACGATTTCAGCAAGAGTTATACGCACTTGCCGTCTTATAACGCCCTTATGTCCGCTATTCAAACGGCAATAGAAAACGAATTGAAAAAGGGTGGTATTCGAAGCGATAGAACGGCATACATAAAACAGATTTTTAGTATGTTGCAAGACAATTCAAAGTTTTCTGCTATTCCACACGGACAAAAAAAGTCGCTCGTGTGGTATGTTGAGCAATTGGAAATGAAAATAAAGCCGATGATGGATTACGCCGATAGTACGCTTGACGCGCTCGGCGTGTTCTATCACGAATTTATTAAGTATTCGGGCGGCGACGGTTCGGGGCTTGGTATCGTCTTAACCCCGCAACACTTAACCGAATTTATGTGTGAATTGGCAGGTGTGAACAAGAATAGTAAAGTTGTTGATATTTGCTGTGGTTCAGGCTCGTTCCTCGTAACTGCTATGGGGAAAATGTTTCGCGACGCTAACCCTGTTGAAGTTGAGCAAATTCGCAAGGAACGTCTATACGGCGTGGAGCAAGACGACGGCTTGTATACGCTCGCTATCGCTAATATGATTATCCGACAAGACGGTAAATCAAACATTTTCAAGGGTGATTGCTTTGACGATAAAATCGTTAAAGCCTTGCCGAAAAATATAAATATCGGGCTTATAAACCCACCTTATTCACTCAAAGGCGGCAAGGTCGAATTGGAGTTTGTGGAACAACTATTAAATATTCTCACGGTCGGCGGTATTGGTGTTGTTGTTGTACCTATGTCTTGTGCTATTGGTACAAAGTTTAAGGAAGTCCGTGAAAGACTGTTTAAGAAACATACGTTAAAAGCT
>JAITTS010000058.1 GCA_031286995.1 Oscillospiraceae bacterium | reverse complement strand
ACTAAGCCGCCTACCAACGTAGCGGTTCGGCCCACCGCTGTACCCAGGCGTTTGCCCGCGCCTACGCCCAGCAGGCACACGCAGAACGTGATGCCCCCGATGGCGCAAGCGGTGGCCGCGATGCTCGCTTGGGTCATCGCCAAACTGACGCCCGCGGCCAGGGCGTCGATGCTGGTGGCTGTGGCCATGGCCAGCAGCGTGCCCACATCCGTGCCCATGGCGACGGGCTCGCCTTCGCCCCGCAGGGTATCCCACAGCATTTTACCGCCTATAAACCCCAGCAGGGCAAAGGCCACCCAGTGATCCAGGGATGCGATGTAGCGGTGCATACCCACGCCGGCCAGCCAGCCCAAGGCGGGCATCAGCGCCTGAAATCCGCCGAAGAACAGCGCGATGCGCAGGGCCAGCCCCCAACGCCAGCGCCCCATGGCAATGCCGTAAGCGATGGATACCGCCAAGGCATCCATGCAGAGCGCCAAGGCCAGCAGCGCTACCTCAATCCAAGGCAAACGCATCCCCTCCAAACGGATGATCCCGCTAATCGTTGCCGCCCAGCTCTGTGGAAAGCGCTTCCGCGTAAACGCCATAGAGTATATCCAGGGTAGAGGGGCCTGCCACGCCGTCGGCTTGCAGACCGTGGTGCTGCTGAAAAGCCATGACGGCCTGCACCGTATCGGCATCGTACACGTTGGTGAGGGATGGTGCATCCAAGTAGTAAAGCTGGTAGAGGCGCGCTTGCAGGTACTGCACCTGGGCGCCTGCCGCGCCCTCGGTCAGCACCTGGGTGGTATCCGGCCTGGGGGTCGCTTCCGCATCGGGCAGACGGCGGGCGTTGCCGCTGTAGAGGAGCGTAAGGGTGCCTGTGCCCGCAATGCCATCCGCATTCAACCCGTTGATGCGCTGAAAGGTGCGCACCGCACCGGTGGTGCTGGCCCCATACCTGCCATCCGTGCGGCCGTAGAAGTAGCCCAGCTCCGTCAGGTAGATCTGCAATTGCAGCACGGCCTCGCTGCTGTCTCCCTCCCGCAGCAGCTGCGGCACATCCGGGCGCAGTGTGGGCGCGGGCGTGGCCTTGGGCCTGGCGGTGGGCAGCAGGGACGGGTTGACCGCGGCGCTGCTGGAAAACAGCTTTTTCTGGGTAGCAGAGCCGGCGATACCATCCGCATCCAGCCCGTTGGCACGCTGAAAGGCCAGAAGCGCCGCCGTGGTGCCGGCACCGAAGCGACCGTCTATGCGCCCAGTATAGTAGCCTAAGTCGTAGAGGCGCTCTTGGATATCGTAGACATACTCGCCTGCATCCCCTTCCCGCAGTACCGCGTAATTGCCGGGCCTGGGGGTAGCGGTGGGCCGTGCCCCGCCGGCGGGCTTGGCGGATTTAGCCGCCAATTTTTTCTGTGTGGTGGGCCCGGCCACGCCGTCGGCTGTCAAACCGTTGTTGCTCTGAAAGGCCCGCAGGGCGGCCTCTGTCTCTTGCCCGAACACCGCATCGGGCACGCCGCCCAGGTACAGCAGTTCGATGAGCCGCTTTTGCATGCTGTAGACATCGTTCCCCTCCATGCCCACCTTCAAAGTGCGCACCGCGTTGGGGTCGGCGGTGGTCACCGGGCTGGAGGCCGGCTTGGCGCTGTTGCCGTAGAGGCGGCTGAGTGTCTGCGACCCGGCCTGTCCATCTGCGGACAGCCCGTTGGCGCGCTGAAAGGCCTTGACGGCGTTCGCTGTGGAAGAGCCGAAGATGCCATCCGCGCCGCCGCTGTAATACCCCAGTTCTGCCAGGCGCACCTGCAACTTGCGCACCTCAGTACCACTGGAGCCGCTCTTGAGCAAACCTGATGAGGCCCCGCTGCCCGATGAACCGCGGCTCGGCTGGGGCACGGCGCTGGCGGAATACAGCTTATCTTGGGTGGCGCGCCCCGCCACGCCATCGGCGGAGAGGCCATTGGCGGCCTGAAAAGCCATCACCGCATCCTGCGTGCCGGAAGAAAACTTGCCATCTACAGAGCCGGTGTAGTAGCCCAGTTCCTTCAAACGCTCCTGCATATCCGACACATCCGCGCCGGTGGAACCGACTTTGAGCACCGGGTAACCGGCGTTATAATCCTCGGGATTGGTCTGCCAGCTGCTGGCCGGGCGCGGCGTAGCAGTGGCCTGCGCCTGGCCTTCCCCGTTGATGCTGCCCCACGATTCCCACGCGCTGCCCCCACCCTGGCTTTGGGGCGTGGCGGTCGGTGCAGGCGTGGGCGCGGCGGTGGGCAGCGGCAGGGCCGTGGGCAAGGCCAGGGGGCGCACCGTGGCCTGATCTATGGCCAACGGATCCAGCGTGCGGTCAGGTTGAATAAAGCAGCCGCTCAGCACAGGCAGGCAACCCAGCAGCAACAGCCCCAGCGCGACCCAGCGCAGACGGCGGGCGAGGCTTGCGTTCATCTTCATCTGCTTCCCTCCGATATGGGTGCATTCCGTTTAATCATGTAACGAACCGCGGTGACATTTTGTTGCGCTAGACCAGCAGCGCATCCACCTCATCCAAGCTTTGGATTGTGTAAGCAGGGGACAGCCCCGCAGGCGGAGCGCCCCCAGGATTCAGCCAGCAGCCGTCAACACCCGCGTTGCGAGCCGCCGCCATATCCGCGCTGAGTGAATCGCCCAGCAGCAAAACCTCTGCCTTGGGCACGTGGGGCGCCAGGGCCAACGCGGCCTGCACCATGCGCGCATCGGGTTTGGCTGCCCCTACCTCGTCGGATATGACCACCCCGGTCACCAGTGCACCGATCAACGAGCGTGAAAGCCGC
This sequence comes from Oscillospiraceae bacterium, assembly GCA_031286995.1. Classification (GTDB taxonomy): domain Bacteria; phylum Bacillota; class Clostridia; order Christensenellales; family Aristaeellaceae; genus JAITTS01. The sequence goes on along the minus strand of JAITTS010000058.1, from coordinate 12,530 downwards.
GCGCGCTGCACCGCAGCAATGCCGTTGGTGAGGATGATGACCGGCACGCGCGCCGCCCAGCGGGCCACAGCTTGCTCCGCCCCGGGCAGGGGAACGGCCTGTTGCCCCAAGGCATCCGTAAAGGCCGCGGCAATGGCGGGTACATCCCCTTCCAAGCCCAGTTCCGCCAAAAGCAGCTCAAAGCGGCGCGCGCGGAGCGCATTCTGGCGTATCTCCCCCCGCTCCAACAGCGCCCACAGGCTCCGGTTGATGTGGTGGTAGCGGGCGTACACCGCCTCATCACCCGGCAAACCAGCAGCTGAAAGCGCCTGCCGCAGCGCGGCCCGCTCTGCGGCGGTAAAATCGAACAGCGTATCGTCTGCATCCGCCAGCAGCAACCGGTACTTGCGCATGCGCCGCCCCCATTCTCTCGTACCTGTTTTGCGGATATTATACCATATGTTGCGCCCGCTGCACACACAAAAAGGACACGCGCTTTCGGCAGAATGCGCGTCTTTCCACAAATTGCGCACAAAACTGCCCCGCTTCTTCCACAAATCGTTCTCAAAATCGCGGGATCGCTCGCCCCCAAGCAAGCCAAGATGTCTTGTGGATATGTGGATAAATCTGTGGAAAACCCTACAGACATCAAAACAGCCGCCCCGAAATGAAGCGGCTGTCTGCATCCTGTAGAGATTGAGGGGCTTACCGGCGGGCGGCGAAGCAGTCGCTACAATAGATGGGCCGGTCGTTCTTGGGAATGAAGGGAACGCGCGTGGGCGCTCCACAGGCAGCGCAAGTGGTCTCGAACATTTCGCGCGGTTCGCCGTTGACGGGTCTGCTGGACTTGCGGGTTTGGCGGCACGCCTTGCAACGGGTTGGCTCGTTCTGGAAGCCCTTTTCTGCGTAGAACTCTTGCTCGCCTGCGGTGAACACGAATTCCGCGCCGCAGTCCTTGCACACCATCGTCTTGTCCTCGTACATGAATTGTTTCCCCCCGAAATCTAAGAAATGTTGGCTGGTATAGCATCTGACCTGGTCTTTTCCCCCACACCCGCCGGCTGGGGCTCTCGCTCTGCGGTTGCCCGCCCTCACTACGCGCCCTCTCAGTTTACTGGCCGGACTTACATCTAGGCCGCACCATGCTCACCGATGCCTTTGATCGGCTTACGTGGGTCGTTTCGCCTGCGACTGGCATCGACTTTCAACCACAGACCTGTTATACCAACCTGCCATATTATAGTACCTTGCACAATAAAAAGCAAGCAATATTTGTTTGTGACGCAACGATTAGTTTATGAAAAGCTAAAACATGATATTGCAAAGGCAATTTTGGTGAAAACACTCGTATATGTGGAAAGATTTTTGCCTGTTTTAAGCCGTCCCTCATACACAGGCCCGGGGCTGCTGCGCTCAACCACCGCGATAGACCGCTATGGTGGCCGTCAGCAGGCTCACAGCCTGCGCCCCGGCCTCGCGCAGGGCAATGGCGGCGGCCTCCCCGGTAGCGCCGGTGGTACACACATCATCCACCAGCAAAATCCGCAGCCCACGCACCTGCCCGCGCACGGCAAAGGCCCCCTGCAGGTTTTGGCTGCGCGCCTCGCGCGTCAAGCGCGCTTGCTCCATCGTGGCCCGGCTACGCAACAGCAGGCACGCAACCGGCAAGCCACAAACGACGCCGGTCTCGCGGGCCAGCACCTCCGCCTGATTGTAGCCCCGTTGCCGCTGCCGGCGGCGGTGCAAGGGCACGGGCGCGAGCACATCCCATTCGCCCTGCATATCGGCGCACACCTGGGCCATACCCGCGGCCAGCAGGTGCCCTGCCTGCCTCAAACCCCGATACTTCAGCGCGTGCACCAGCATGCGGGCCGCACCGTCGTGGCTGTAAGCGGCCTGTATCTGCTGCAGGGCACGGCGGGGCTCTGGCAGGCAGGCGCGGCACCCCCGGGAACCATCCGGCTGCCCGCAAGCCGGGCAGGGTTCCCCGCAGGGCAGCACTTGCATGCCTTCGGCGCAGTGCGGGCACAGGCCGCCTACCAGCCCTTCCCCTTCGGATATCTCGGCGCGGCAGGCTAGGCAGCGCAGGCCGGATGGGTACAGCAACCCCAGCGCACCCCGCAGCCAGCCGCTCACGCGCCGCCCTCCACAGCCGTCAAGGCGCGCAAACGCTGGGCCAAGGCACTATAGCGCCTGGCGATGTGGCTATTTTGCACCATTTCCTCTATAACCCCTTCGCGCCCCACCAGCACCACCATCTGCCGCGCACGGGTAACTGCGGTGTAGAACAGGTTGCGGGTCAGCAGCATGGGTGGCCCACCCACCACCGGCATCACCACCACGGGAAACTCGCTGCCCTGGCTCTTATGCACAGATACGCAGTAGGCCAGATCCAAATCCTCCAGCTGGCTCTCTTCATAAGCGGCGACGCGGTCGTCATCGTAGCACACGGTGACCGTGCGCTCCTCTTCATCCATGGCTTGGATGAAGCCCATATCCCCGTTGAACACGCCCTCGCCCTGCTCCCACCCCAAAGGGCCTTTGCGCTGCCACCCCAGCTGATAGTTGTTGCGCACCTGCATCACTTTATCCCCCACGCGCAACAGGGTATCCCCGCGCACGCGCTCCGCCGCGCCCGGCCCCCGGGGATTAAAGCGCGCCTGCAACAACGCGTTGAGCGCGCGCACGCCGCAATCACCCTTTTTGGTGGGGGCGAGCACCTGAATTTGCCGCACAGAATCCACACCCAAAAAAGCGGGCAGCCGGCTCTCACACAAATCCACAATACTCTGGGCGGCCTGGGTGGCACCAGCCTGGCGATCCAGAAAAAAATCGCTGCCCTTCACGTTCAGCAACGGCATTTCCCCGCGGTTGATGCGATGGGCGTTGACCACGATCATGCTGCGCTCATCCTGCCGGAATATCTCCGTCAGGCGCACGGTGGGCACCGCGCCGCTGTTCAGTATATCGCGCAGTACGTTGCCCGCGCCGACGGACGGCAACTGATCCGCATCGCCCACCATGATGAGCCGCGTGCCGGGCAACAGCGCCCGGAGCAGGCCGCGCATCAAAAAAATATCCACCATGCTCATCTCGTCCACGATCACGGTGTCGCAATCCAGGGGGTTGCTCTCGCCTCTGGCAAAACGGCCCTCGTCCCCGCCGTATTCCAGCATGCGGTGCAGGGTCTTTGCTTCCACGCCCGTGGCTTCGGTCATGCGCTTGGCGGCCCGGCCCGTAGGGGCGGCCAGGGCCACATCCGTTCCCTCGCCCAGCAGGCGCAGAATGCTGTTGATAATGGTGGTCTTGCCCGTGCCCGGCCCGCCGGTGACCACCAGCATGCCGCTGCGCACCGCCAGCAGCACGGCCTGGCGCTGCTGCGGGTGCAACGTGATGCCCAGGCGGCCTTCCAGCGTGCCCAGCGCGCCCTCCGCATCCGGGAAGAGATGCTGGGGCATGGCGGATAGCAGGCCGCGCAAGCGCACGGCTACCTCTTGCTCGGCGGCGAGGGATGCGGGCATGTACACGGCGATCTCGTCATCCACTTCCTGCGCGAGCAGCTGTTGATCCAGTATCAGCGCATCCAAAACCAAATCCAGCGGCTCCTCTTCCACATGCAAGAGCTGCTGCGCCGTGCGCAGCAAAGCAGGCCGGGGCAGGTAGGTGTGACCACCCGCGTTGCCCGCTTCTTGCAGGGCGTACTTGAGCCCTGCGGATAGCCGGTACTGGCTTTGGGGCTCAATACCCATCGTGGCGGCGATGTTATCCGCCGTGCGAAAACCCACGCCCTGCACATCTTCCACCAGACGATAGGGGTTGCTGCGCAGTACGGCCTGCACCTGATCACCGTATGCCTTAAAAATTTTAATCGCCAAGGCCGGTGTTATGCCGTAGCCTTGCAAGAGCACCATGGCCTCCCGCGTTTGCACCTGTTGCGCAAAGGACTCGGCGATGACCCGCGCACGTTTTTCGCCGATGCCCGGTATCTCCAGCAAACGCTCGGGGTTAAACTGCAAAATATCCAAAGCATCCCGGCCAAAGGCCGCCACAATGCGCTTGGCTGTAGCCGGGCCCACACCCTGCACCAGGCCAGAGCCCAGGTAACGCTCCACGCCCATCAGCGTGGTGGGGCGCTGCGCCTGGGCGCTGTGCACCTTGATCTGCCGCCCATACTGCGGGTGCTCGACCCACTCTCCCTCTATATCCAGGCGCTCCCCGGCCACCAGCGGGGGCAGTGTGCCCACGGCCGCAACGCGCTGCCTGCCAAGGCGCACCTGCACCACGCTATATCCGTTCTCCTCATTGCGAAAAACGGTCTCTTCCACCACGGCCTGGATACTTTCCACGCGGCCATTCCCTCCGCTGTGTTCAGGATGGCTCCAGCATATCACAACCCGGTGCTGGCTTTCAACAGGTCTGCCTTATCTGTGCTCTCCCACGGCAGCGTCACATCCGTGCGCCCGAAGTGGCCGTAAGCCGCGGTCTGCCGGTAGATGGGGCGGCGCAGGTTCAGCATGCGGATGATGCCGCTGGGCCGAAGGTCGAAATGTTCCAGCACCAACGCAGCCAGGCGCTCATCCGGCAGGGCGCCGGTGCCAAAGGTATCCACCAGCAGCGCCACGGGCCGCGCCACGCCGATGGCGTAAGCCAGCTGAATTTCACACCGGCTGGCCAGCCCTGCGGCCACCAGATTTTTGGCGATGTAGCGGGCGGCGTAGGCCGCGCTACGATCCACCTTGGTGGGATCCTTGCCCGAAAAAGCCCCGCCGCCGTGGCGGGCATAACCGCCGTAGGTATCCACGATAATTTTGCGGCCCGTCAGGCCCGAATCCCCTGCGGGGCCGCCCAGCACAAAGCGTCCCGTGGGGTTGACCAAGAAGCGGGTGCCCGCATCCAGCAGCTCCGCGGGCAGCACGGGGCGCACCACTTGCTCGATCACCTGGCGCGTCAGCTCTTCGTGGCTGATATCCGGCGCGTGCTGGGTGGATACCACCACCGTATCCACCCGCCGGGGCTTCCCATCCGCATACTCTACGGTGATCTGGCTTTTGCCATCCGGCCGCAGCCAGGGCAGCGCGCCGCACTTGCGCTGGGCGGCCAGGTTGTACGTGACGCGGTGGGCCATGGCGATGGGTGCGGGCATCAGTTCCGGTGTCTCGTCGCAGGCAAAGCCGAACATCATGCCCTGGTCACCCGCACCGGTCTCATCCTTTTCTTCCAACGCGGTATCCACGCCCCGGGCGATATCCGGTGATTGCTCGTGCAGGGCGGTGAGCACCGCACAGGTGTGGCCGTCAAAGCACAGCTCTGCGCTGTCGTAGCCGATATCCAGCACCACGTCGCGCACGAGCTGATCAATGGATACGTACGTGTCGGTGGTGATCTCGCCCATCACCAGCACCAAGCCGGTGGTGGCGGCGGTCTCGCAGGCCACGCGGGCCATGGGGTCGCGGCGCAGAATGGCGTCGAGCACCGCATCGGATACCTGATCGCACAGCTTGTCCGGGTGCCCTTCGGTGACAGATTCAGACGTAAAGAGCTTCTTCATCAAAATGTTGTCCCCTCCCGTACATAAACGTCGCCTCGCGCTGATAACCCGCCCTTGCGCAGAAATGCGGCCCATTCCTTCGCAGAATGGGCCGCATGGCTTTTACAAACCTTCCTCATCTGCCGGCATATCGCCGTAGGAATTGGCACCGCAGCACGCGCTCGGTTGCCGGGTTTCATCGGGCCTAGTCCCTCCACCGCTCTGGATAAGGCTATACAGTTGTAAGACGCACGTACAGTATACGGCAGCGCGGGGATCTTGTCAAACAGATATGCCTTAATCGGCTTTCAGCACGATGTTGGATCCGTTGTGCCGATTGATGTTCATGCGCAATTGGGAAAAATCCGTGATCCTCTCGCCCAAAATCGTCAAATTGCGGAAGGTCACATCGTCTATGTTCGCATCCTTCCCCTGCGAAAAGATGCGAATGGAGCTCTCTTTGCCGCCCAGCACCGAGATCGCATCAAACATGACCCCGCGGATGTTGCCGCGCCGCTTCGTCTTGGACCACTGCGACTTGGTTGTCGTCAGCTCAACGAGCAGGTTCGTACCATCCCCCTGCCCCATCTGTGCATCCTCAACGGTAATGTTCTGAAACAGCACATCCCGCACCAGGGCGCTGTCGCTGTTGTGCACGGACATGACCGGCTTGTGAAAGTTATGCAGCACCGTGATGTTGCGGAAGGTGATCCGCTCGATCACATCGGCCCGTGTTTCATACCCTACTTCGCATGATTGCGCCAAATCCGTCCACAACACGCAATTTTCGAAGATGATATCGCGCGCGTCGGCATCGTAGCCCTTGACAACAAGATTATCATCCCAGCCGCGCACAAAGCAACCCGATACCGCCACGTTTTCGCAGGATTGAATGGTGATGCCGTCGCTGTTCGCTCTCGCGCCGATGATGTTTACGCCGCTGATGATGATATCCCGGCTTTGGTAGAGGTTGAGCGTCCATGCCGCCGGGTTGAGGATCGTGATGCCCTCAATGGTCACGCCGCTTGCGTGCCGAAAGTCTATCGGCACCAGTGCATCCTTCCAGCGGTCAAACGCACTGCCGTCAATCAGGCCGTGCCCGGCCACACGCACGCCCTCTACCCCTTCCGCGTGAATCGCCCCGCGCACAATCGCGCCCTCATCCAGGTACACGGTCTGCCCGCTCTTGGGGATGATGATGCCGGCCTCGTGCACGCCCGGGCCGAAGTAGAGCACATCCGCAGCCTCCGCATCCGGCTTGTCCGTATCCGGCTCTGTGAGAAACAGGTGGAGCGCCCCCTTCACCTGCCCGTTATATTCCAACGTGATTTGGGCGGGCGCAGCCGCCGTAAAGCGCGCCGTATCGCCCGCGATCTGGGCGGTAATGCCAAGTGCCAGCGGGCGCACCGTCACGCTCTCCAGCGGCACCCCGGCGAAGCGCACGGCGATCTCCGCACTGCCCTTGGCGGTGGCCAGCGCGACCGGCGTGGTCTCGCTCATCGGGCGCGAGGTAAAGGTGTGGTAGTGTGTCACAGCCGTATCGTAAACAGGGACGGACGCGCCATGCACCGTGACCTCACAGGCGGCGGATCGTTCCGGCGGCGCGGCGCACGCCGCGCCGGTTGCCAGCGCAAACAGAAGGGGCAAAAACAACAGCGGCGCCAACACCCGCAGCATCATACGACCACCCTTTCCCCGTTGAGCATGAGCGCAACAGGCGCACCGCATTCGCGCACAACCTCTGCCCCCTTTTCATCCACCGTCACCCGCACGGCGCTGCCCGAGAGCGTGAGCGAGAGGCTGTAGCGCTTCCACCCTTCCGGCAACACCGGCGCGAGGCTTGGCAGTTCCCCATCTGTACGCAACCCCGCGAACCCGAAAGCGATGGTCACCCATGCCGCCGCAATGCTGGTCAAGTGCAGCCCTTCGCCGCTGTTGCGGTTGTAGTTATCCAAATCCATGCGCGTGGCAAAACCAAAAAAATCTTGCGCCTCGCGCCGCAGGCCCAGCGCGCTGGCCAGTATGCTGTGCACGGAAGGCGAGAGCGACGATTCATGGATACAGCGCGGCTCGTAATACGCGTAATTTGCCGCCATTTCCTCCTTGGTGTAATCGCCGGGATAGAGGAACATGGCCATCAGCACATCCGGTTGCTTGATCATATCCGTGCGGTAGATGCGGTCGTAGCTCCAGTGCGCGTACAGCGGAAACTGCTCGCGCGGAATTTTGTTTACATCAATGTGTGGCAGCGAGAAGTAGCCCTCGTGCTGCTCAAACACGCCATCGGGCCGCTGCGGCAGCTTCATTTGTTCTGCCATCGCGCGCCAGGCCGCTCGCTCCGCCTCGGAAACCCCGGTGTCCGTTCCCGCTCGCGCGGCCGCTTCCAGCACGCGTAGCGTGTATTGCAGCGTCTTTTGCCCCATCCGGTTGGTGTAGTAGTTGTTGTTCACCATCAAATGGAATTCATCCGGCCCCATCACGCCGTAATAGCCATAGCCCGTGCCCTGTGCGTCCCAGTCGCCCCGCGTGGCCAGGTAGCGGCAAATTTCAATCAGCATTTCAAGGCCCGGCCCGCGCTCAAAGGCGGTGTCGCCCGTCTGCCGCACATAATGCCAAATGCCGTAGGCCACGGCGGTGGAGGGCTGCATTTGCAGGCTGGCGTGCTGCCAGAGCGTGCAGGCCTCCTCTCCGTTGAGCGTGGCGATGGGGTAACAGGCGCCTGCACAATCCAGCTGCGCGGCGCGGCGCTTCGCCTGCGCCAGCGTGCGGTGGCGAAAGAGCAGCAGATTCTTCGCGGTCTCCGGGGCGGTCAGCAGGTAGTAGGGCAGGCAATAGGTCTCGGTATCCCAAAAGGCGTGGCCGTTGTAGGCCTCGCCGGTGAGCCCCTTCGCGCCGATGTTGTGCTTGGCCGATAGGCCCCGGTAGGTCTGGTGCAATTGAAACAGGCAGAAGCGTATGCCCTGCTGGTTGATATCGTCCCCCTCAATAATCACATCCGAACGCCGCCAAAAATCGGCGTAGTGCGCCGCGTTCTCGCGCAGCGTCTCCTCATAACCGGCAAACACGGGCGCATCCTGCGCATCCACCTGCGCGAATACGCGCTTTTCGGCGGCAAAGGGCTGCCCGGGCGCGAGCGCCGCCCGCACCCGCGCACCCGCCAGCAGCGGCGCGAGCACCGGCTCGGCGGCCTGGGGGAAGGTAAAAGCAAGATCACAGCGCACCGTCTGCCCGCTGGTCTTGGTTTGGGCAGCCACGTGCGCGAGCGTGCCATCCGCATCCACAGAAAGCGCCCGCCAATCGCAGCGGTTCGTCGTGCGGTGCACAGTGCCCGCATCCACCGCGAGGGTCACGGCGGCCTCGCACGGGCGATCAGCGGTCAGTGAAACCCGCTGGCAGGCACGGCGCGCATCCACCATGGAAAGCAGCCGCGCAAACGATACGCTGACGCGCTTGCCCGATTGGGTCACCCAGACAAAATCCCGCCGCATCTCGCCGGTGCGCATATCCAGCACGCGGGTGAAGCCCTCTATGTGGCTCTCGCCGATGCGCAGCTGCTCGCCATCCACAGCGACGCGCGCATACAGCCAATCCGCCGCGCAGACCATGTAATGCGTCTTTTTGACGACGCCGCGGTAGCCGCCCGGCGCATCCTCGCCTTCAAACTCGTACACCCCGCCGAAATAGCTGCCCAGCAGCGACGGCGCGGCGGCGCCTTCCTCAAAGTACCCGCGTACGCCCATGTGCTCATTGGCCAGGGAAAAAACAGATTCCCCCGTGAGCGCGTAGGCCGGGTCAAACCCGTTTTCCACCACGCGCCATGGCTCTACGGCGTAATACAGATCTGCGCTCTTGCTCATAATTACCCCTTAATGCCAGCGCTCACGACATTTTGCGTAATCTGCCGCTGGAAGATGATGAACAGCAGGATGGGGGGCGTGATCGAGAACACGATGGCGCGGATGATGTCGATATCCTTGATGCGATCGCTGGTACGATAGCTGAACAGCCGCACCATCACCGTCTCAAGCGGCGAGTTGTTGAGCACCAGGTACGGCAGCAGAAAATCTGACCACGCGGCGTTGATGGCGTAGATGATAACCACCATGTTGATGGGCATGGAGAGCGGCAACACGATGCGGAAGAACAGCGCCAGGTCGCTGGCGCCATCGAGCCGCGCGGCCTCCAGCAACGACTCGGGCATGGTATCATAAAAATTTTTGAACAGGATGACGTAGAACGCGTTAGCCCCAAAGGCCAGCCACAGCGGCACAAAGGAACCCTGCAGCCCCACCCGGGAGATGTTGAGGAACAGCGGCACCATGGAGGTGGTGGCCGGCAGCATCAGGCTGCCCATGACCAGCGCAAACACGATCTTGTGTCCCCGGGGACGCAGGCGGGATATAACATACGCCATCAGCCCATTGAACAACAACGCGCATACGGTGCTGCCCAGCACAGACCAAAACGAGTTGAGGTAGTACTTGTAAAACTTCATCACGTTCCAGCTCTCCGCATAGCCATCCAAGGCAAACGAGAGGGGCAGAAACTGCACATAATACTTGTTGTCGGCGGCGGATTTCACCCCGCGCAAAAACTCTTTTTGATCCTTAAAGCCGGAGAGCGTCACCCAAATGATCGGCAGCACGCACGCCGCCACAACAATGAGCATCACCGCGTACACGGCGATGTAGATGGCCCGCATGCCCGGCCGCCGCAGATCGTAGGTGCGGATCACACCGTCATCCTTGCGGAAAAAACGTATCATTCGGCAACCCTCCTCACAGATCCTTCGGGCGGTTGACGCGGTTATAAATCAAGGTGAGCGCGATCAGCGCGATGGAGATCATCACGGAGAGCGCGGAGGCCTTGGCATAGTCGTAGTTGGTTTCAAAGGCGAAGCGGTAGACCAGCTGCATCAGGGAAATGGAAGCGTTGTTTGGCCCGCCGTTGGTCATCACCATCGGCTCATATAGAATTTGGAACACGGCGATCACCTGCAAAATGAGCAGCGTGCGCGCCAGGTTGTACAGGTTGGGGATGGTGATGCTGCGCAAGCGCCCCCACACGCCCGCGCCGTCGATGATGGCGGCCTCGTACAGCTCCGGGTTGATGCCCTGCAGACCCGCCAGATAGATAAGCGCCGTGGCGCCCGCGCTCTTCCACGTCATGGTCACCACGATGACGGGGATCACCAGCTTCGCACTGGCCAGCCAGCTCTGCATCGGGATGCCAAAGGTGTTGACCAATATGTTCAGAAAGCCCGTATCCCCGCTCTTAAACAGAAAGCGCCAGAGAAACACGGTGGCCAGCCCCGGCACCATGTTGGGCAGGTAGACCGCCACGCGCATCAGGCCTTTGCCGCGCGTGGCCTCGTTGATGACGATCGCCAGAAAGATGGGCACCAGAAAACCGATGGCCAGCGACCAAAGGCAGTATTTGACCGTGTTGACCGCCGCGGGCCAGAAATCCGGATGGCGAAAGATGTTCAGGTAATTCTGCAACCCGGTAAAGCGCACCAGGCGGACGCCCTGTGCCTCATACAGCGAGAGGCGGATGCTCTCCAGCAGCGGTTCCCACACGAAAAAGGCGAACAAAATCAGCGTGGGCAACATGATCAGCCAACCGGTGATATCCCGCCCGTAGCGCGCGCGGAGTGTCCTTCGCATGGCGCAGCCCTCCTCTCTTGCATCTGCTTGCCCTGCCGGCGCTTGGTAATGGCAGGGGGAGGGGAGGGAATGAACTCCCCCTCCTCCCCCTATGCGCCCGTGCGGGGTTACTTGTTCAGGTTGTCATCCAGAATCTTCTGCAGGTTCGCATCCGCGGTATCAAGCAGCGCCTGAATATCCGCGCCCTCATTGGTCAGCACTTCCTGCAGCACCTTGGTCAGTTCCGCGTACATATCCTGCGTCATCGCCGGTTCCTCCATGTGCAGGCCCGCCCCGGAGGTAGCGTCGAAGTACGGCTGGTACATCCGCATGTCGATGTTGGAGTATTCGGCGATGACCTTGGCCTTCTCGGCGGCCAGTTCCTCATCCACCCAGGCGGGGAACTCGGGGATGACCGGGATGCCGTTGGCCACGCGGTACTTGGCGTCTTCCACCAGGCCCTGCTTGGCGGCATCGGTCAGCACCGGGGATTTGCCCATAATCTCAAGGTACTGCAGCGCAGCCTTGATCTCATCCGGCGTCGCCTTGGCGGAGAACACATACGGCGTGCCGCCCGCCAGGCTGAACTGACCGCCCGGGCCGGCCGGGACGCTGACAAGCATCAGATCCTCAATGGGCAGGCCGTTCACGCTGGTGGGCTGATTGACGGCATCGTTGGCGGCGATGTACATCGCGGCGGAACCGGTGGCCAGCTGCGAGAACCCGGTACCCCAGTTTTCACTGGTGGGGTCGGCGGTCAGCAGGTCATACTTCCACTTGAGGTCGCGCACATACTGCATGGCGGCGAGCACTTCCGGGGTGTTGAGCTGTGCGATCCATTTGCCATCGGCATCCTGTGCCTCCAGCTGCGCGCCAAAGGCCCACGCGATATTGCTGAAGTGCCAGCCGCCCGCGTTATCCTGCGCCAACAGGCACAGCGCCGCGGAACCGGTCGCCTCTTTGATCTTTTGGCCGACTTCGACCAGTTCATCCCAAGTCTTCGGGTAGAGCGGAATGTCATCCGCATCCACCAGGCCCGCGTCGCGGAACAGCTCGGCGTTGATCATCAGGCCCAGCGCATAGCCGTCGCGCGGGGTGCCGTACACGCGGCCCTGCGCATCGGAGAGCAACGCGCGCACGGAGGGATTCATCTTATCCAGCCAGCCAATCTCGGTCAGATAATCCGTCACGTCGGCCACAAAACCTCCCGCAATGAGCTTCTGCGGCTCGGTGTACCAGGATTCAATGACAGTCGGCATGTTGCCAGATTCGGCCAGCGCCACAAAGGTATCCGTGGCATACTTGTAGTGCGCGGGGACGACCTCGACATCCGGCAGCGCCTCTTTCATCGCGGGGATGTAGACCTTGTCGTGCGCTTC
>JAITTS010000093.1 GCA_031286995.1 Oscillospiraceae bacterium | reverse complement strand
CTTAACCTTACTAAAAGAGGTTGATTGGGGCAGAATCGGACTGAAAAAGAAAATGTTCATTGCTGCCCTTAATCCTGATAAACTCCTTCAAGTTCTATTTCCAAAAAAGTAAATGCTGTGGCCCTGGGGATGTACCCGGCACACTTGCTTTTTATAAAAAATGCGGTTTTACCGTTACGCATCGCGTCCCTGATTATTTCACCACGCACTATGATCATCCAATTGTCGAAGACGGTATACTGCTCCGTGACAAAATATATCTGACCAGAGCGCTGTAAAGCCCAACGCTTCTCGCGTGTTAATGTGGATGGGTCACACGCCATTTTCTGCATACACTCGCCCGGCCGGCAGAATCGGCTGTTGCTTTTAGCGCCGCCCGTTTCTTTTGCATGCGTAGCGGTCAATGATCCGCCCGCTTGCGACAGAATTGACCGCTTTATGAAAGCGGCCCTCACCGCGCTGGGGCTGTTTTTGCAGCGCCATCACCGCCGGAATCCGGAATGGGCGCTGGGTGTTGCCCGGCCGCCTAGCGGATGCGCAGACCGTATATTTTGCGATCCGCGCCCACCAGCACCATGTCGTTGTAGACAGCCAGTGAACTGCGGATTTGGCCATCGAGCTTAATACTGTGTATCTGCGCTCCGGTATATCCATCCAGCAGATGCACGGTGCCGTTCAAATCCGCCTGCACGATGTAGCAGGTCTGCTTATCCGGCGTGTACACTGCTGTGGGCGATGTGTAGGTGTAGGCATCCAAGGGTTGATTCCACTCAATTTGACCGGTGGCCTTATTCAGCGCCACCAGGTTGCCCAAATCCTCGGTGCCTTGCAGCGGGAAAATGACCAAGTCGCCAATGATACCCTCGCCCACAAGCGGCGAACCCATGGCACCCGCGGGATCCTCCTCATCCTGTATGCCCGCATAGGTCTGCTCCCACTGCAGCTCGCCGGTCAGTGCGTTGAAGCGGCGCATATAGATCTTGCCGTTTTTGCCCTGCTTGGCGATGGTGCAGGCTGTGTACAGGGCCACGACGTTGTCGCCCTCAATCTCCAGCGCCACGGTGGCATCCGTGTTGTCGCTGACATTGGCAATCCATACGCACTGCATGGTATTCAAATCCACACACTGCAGAAAACCGGTGCCATCCACAAAATAGGCGTAGTTACCATACACTGCCGGGCTGCCCTCAATGCTTACATCCTTCTTTTTGAAGTTGAATTTGTAGAAGGTGGTCAACGGGCTCACGCTGATGGACTTATCCTGCAGACTAAATTGGGTGTTAAGGGCCAGGGTGTAAAGCAGGCCATTGCCACCGCCGTAAATCAACGTATCGGATTTGGCCTCTACCAACGGGGATGTAATCACTGCGTCTGCCGTCGGCAGGCCACTCAGCTTGTTGAGCCCGCGCTCGCGAAAGAGCTGCTTTTGGTCTATCAGGCTGAAGATGCGCATGCCAATGTCGCCGACTTCCTTGGTGTTCAGTTTAGAGACCGACTGCCCCACATACAGCAACGGATAGCCGCGTGGATCCACCGCCGGGGTGGCGCTGATGGGGTACCCGGCATCAATGGGATCGCGGGTCTGTTTACCATCCTCAATATCCACAAAGTAAATCATGCCATCCATGGCCGCGAAAATGCCTTCCTTCAGGCCTACGGCATCACGCTTTTCCGGGCGGATGTTCATCATCTCACGAATCTCTTTATGCCATTTGACGATGAGCGGCTGGCCCGTAAAGCCCATGCCCGTGTAGTAGAGGGCTTTCGTAGCGCCCTCCAGCATACCGGTGCTCAGCGACCACACAGTCTCCAGCGCGGTGTGACCGCCCGGCACGCTGCCAAAGGCCGCGTTTTGGCGCATAGGGCCGCTGCGGAAGGTCAGCACACCGTCCTGCGCGCCATAATAGGCAGGGTCTCCCATGGAGATGGGTGTGGCACGGGCAAACTCTTTTTGCTCTGGGTACTTCTTTTTATCAGTGCCTTCCACCGTGCCGTCGCCCTGGTACACCCATGTGGTGGCACGGAATTTTGCGGGCAGTGCGCTCTCAATGGGCGCTGCCATGGCCACCTTGTAGGGCTTGGGCGTGGGGGTAGGCGCGGGGGTAGGCGTAGGCGTGGGCACGGGGCTGGGGGTTGGCGTGGGTATAGGCGTTGGTACGGGGGATGGGGTTGGCTCTGGCGTGGGGGTGGGGCGCAGGATGTCCATGGTCTCCTGCGTCACAGCCTGCACCTGCTGGGCGGCGCTGGGCGGGGCCCACGCCTCCATGGTGCCGATACCCGCATATACCGGGCCGTTGTATGCCTGCAAAAAGGCCACGGGCACTGTCCAGCTCAGTTCACCCCCATCTATGACCACGCTGGCGCCGGGCGTGCCATCCGGCGCGCTGCCGATATCCACGCCCTCGGCGTTCTGCAGGCGGATGCGCTGCACGTTCGCTGATGTTTTCAGCGTAAAAGTGGCCTGCTGACCCACCAGCAATAGGGGATTATCCACCGAAAAGCCGGTGATGAACATATCTGGCGCTTCCGATGGGGCCTGGGTGGCGATGGCTACGGCGGGCAGCACCTTGGCCACCAGGGATTGCACCCCGTCAGACACGCTCGCCAGCAACGCATCCCGCTGCACGGGCAACAGGTAGTACCCTCCCGCCAGCGCGCCGCCCAGCAGCGCCAGGATCAACAGCGCCACCAAGCCTTTATGAGAGCGCTTGGCCTTGGGCGCGCGCCTGCGCGATGCGCGGCTATACGCGCCGTCATCCTCCTCGTCCTCATCGTAGCCTTCTTCAAACGTGTCATAGTCGGCCTGCGCATAATCGTCCCGGTCGCTGTCATCCTCCCGGTAGTCATCCGGGTCGTGTACGTCGCGCGCGTAACGGCTGGGCCGCACATAACGGGAGGAACGCGCCAAAGGCGCCTCGTCCTCCGGCTCTTCCAGCGAAGCCCGGGGCTCTGGCATACGCCGCCGTGCCGGGCGCGCGGGCGGTTCACTCTGTGCGGGGCGGCGGTTTGTGGCGGGACGCTGCACTGGCTCCGCATCGGGATCGGGCCGACGGGCCGGACGGCGCACGGGGGCCGCAGGCGCCTGCGTCTTATCCGCCGGGCGCGCCACCGGGGCCACGCGCGTGGCCTGGGCTAGCTCGCCGCGGGCAGGCATGCTCTGCACGGGGCGTCTGTAGGGCGCATCCGCCGCCTGTTCCTCATAGTACCCGTCCTCATATACATGGCGCTGCGCGCGCCGATGGCGCACCGGCCCTTCTTCGCTGTGCAGAGTGCGTGACGGAGCCGCGCTGTAGGTTGCAGGTTTTTTATCCATCTCGCCCTGGCGCAGGGGGCGGGCAGGGATGCCGGATGAAACGTACCGGTCTTCCCTCAATGTAGACACCTCATTTCCCATTCTATACAAAGTTATTATACAGAACCAGACATAATTTCACAATCTTTATTTTTGCACCGGGACATATTTTTGCGTTTTGGGGATATTTTTGGCGCATATGCGGCTGAACGCCGCTCTGCGCCGCATAGCATA
>JAITTS010000053.1 GCA_031286995.1 Oscillospiraceae bacterium | reverse complement strand
TGCATATCCATCAGGATACAGCCGTAGCGCAACGGGTCTTTGCGGAAAAGCTCTACGACCTCTATCCCATTTTGGGCTGTTTGGGTGGCGCAGCCGGTTTCATCCAGCATGGATGTGGCCACTTCCCGGTTAAATTCCATATCTTCGGCCAGCAATACGCAGTATTCGTGCAGATCGGGCGCGGCGGCAAAAGCTGTCTCTTTGATGGACAACACGCCTGTGCTGGCGTTGAGCAAGCTGGAGAGCAGATTGAATACGCTGGATGGGAAGAGGGGCTTGGGCAGAAAGTGGTGTACCCCCACCTGCGCGGCCTGGGCCTTCACCTTGTCCAGGTCGGCGCCGGATATCATGATGACCAGGGCTTTATCGCCCATGGTTTCGCGTATGCGGCGGATGGTCTCCACACCATCCATTTCGGGCATACGCCAATCCACAAAGAGGATGTCGTAGGGATGCCCTTCCTGCTGCCGGGCCTGCACCATGGCCAGGGCTTCGGCGCCGCTCGTGGCCTGATCGCAGGCCACGGAGAAGCTCTCCATAATGGATGCGAAGTATTCGCAGGTCTCCTTGGCGTCATCCACCACCAGCACACGCAAGTTGTCGGGCAGCCCCTTTTTCATCTCCGCCTGGGCTTGCTGGGCTGGGGCCAGGCGCAGCTTGACAGTAAAGGTGAAGATGCTGCCCTTGCCAAACTCGCTTTCCGCAGAGATGTCGCCGCCCATCATGGTGACGATGCTTTTGCAGATGGCCAAGCCCAGGCCCGTGCCCCCGTATTTGCGCGAAATGCTGCCATCAGCCTGCTCAAAGGATTGAAACAGCTTCTCTTGCTGCTCCTGGGTCATGCCGATGCCATGGTCGCGCACGCGCACTTCCACGGTGGCGATGCCATCCTGTTCGGATAACGCTTTTATACTCAGCACAATGTTGCCGCCCTCGGGCGAGAACTTGATGGCATTGGTAAAGAGGTTGGTGATCACCTGGGATAGGCGCATATCATCGCCGATAAACCATCGCGGCATATCCCGCGCCATCAGGATTTGCAGGGTTTGCTGCCGCTCTTCCACACGCACCATGATGCCCTTGCTCGCGGACATGAGCAGCTCTTCCATATTAAAGAGAACCTCATGCAGCTGCAGGCTGTTGGCCTCTATTTTGGACATATCCAGTATGTCGTTGATGAGCCCCAGCAGGTGCCCGGCAGAGCTGTCTATTTGCGCCAGGGAATGGGCCACCTTCTCCGGGTCGTCGGTGCGCAGGGCGATGCGGCACATGCCGATGATGACATTCATGGGGGTGCGTATCTCGTGGCTCATGCGTGAGAGAAAGTCGCTCTTGGCGCTGCTGGCGTTCTTGGTGGCTACAATGGCCTCTTCCAGCGCCTTTTGCATGCGCGCGGTTTCGCTGACATCTATGCAAGTGGCCACAATGCCGGTCACGCGGCCTTGCGCTTGCATGGGCGCGGTGTAAAAGCTGTAGGATTGCTCGCCGCAGGTCACGGTCAGGCGCTGCGGGCCCTCGGTATAGGTGGCTGTGCAGCGAAGGGCAACCTCGGGCATGGCCGCCAGAATATCCGCCACAGGCTTGCCCACCCAATCGGCGGGGTGAAAGGTATCCTCCGCGCCGGGTAGGGCGCCCCCGGCCAGCGTGCACACCCGATCCTCGTTCAAGCTCCAGATCACGCCGGGGTAGTTATCCATCACAGCCTGCAGCTTGGCCAGGGTTTGATCCCTATCCCACTCGGCAGTGATGCGCGGGGTGATATCTTCCTGGATGCCCAGCACAAAGGCTACCTCACCGCTGGGTTCGTACACGGCCATCGTTTTGCCGCTGATCCACATGGCGTCGCCCTCGCCCCGGGGCGAAAACTGGGTGATTACGCCGCCGGTGGCCACGGCTTGCTGATCTTCCGCCATGTGGCGGGCCGCAGCATCCGGAGGGAAGAGCTCCGCATCCGTTCGGCCCGGCACTGCGGCCGGATCCAACCCCGCCATGGCCCCAAATTGCTTGTTGCAGCCCAGGTAGCGAAAGTTTTTATCTTTCCAGAATATCCCCAAGGGGATGTGCTCCATCACGCTGAAGAGCGTGCGCTGGGCTTCATCCAATTGATGCTGGGTCTGGTCGCGCTGGATGGCCATGGCCAGTATGTCGCACAGCACGCGCAGCAGGGGCAGGTCGTTCTCTTGCCACTTGTGGGGGCGATCCACCGCAGCAAAGCACAGCAGGCCCCACAGCTGATTTCCGGCGTACACAGGCGCGCAGGCAAGGCTGTGCAGCTGCAGGGCCAGGCACACATCGGGCCATGTGCCGGGCATATCCTGCGGGGTTTCAAACAGCCGGCAAGGGGTATCCCACGGCACGCCCAGCAGCGACTCGCTGGAAAGGCGGAGCAGAGCGGCCACATCCGGTGTGATGGGCGCCAAGCCCTCACGCCACCATTCGCTCTGCACGCCCAGTGCGATGCCCTGCGGGTCGCGGCGCAACACCACCGCCCTATCCACCCCCAAGTGACGCCCCGCCTCGGCCAGCAGGTCGGTCAGCATTTGTTCCGTAGCCTTTCCGGATGCCAAATCAAGCGAGGCGCGGGCCAGCAGTTGCTGCTGGCGCAGCTGCTTATCCAGCGCGTCAATGGCACGACGGGTTTCGGTGATATCCGTAGTCTGTTGCAGACGCACCGTGGTGCCGTCGTCCCATTCAATGAAGGAATCCCGGTTCAAAAAGATGCGGCCGTTGGTCTTGCTCTGCTGCTCCCAAGTGTAGGGCTGGCCGTTTGCGGGCAGCATATCCGGCCTGGGGCACAGGGGGCAGCGCTTGGTTTGGCTCTGCAAAACCTGCCAGCAGGTCTGCCCGGCCGGCAGATCCTCGGGCAGGCCAAAGTTGTCGCGTATGGCTTTGTTCATAAACAACAGCTCATCCGTTTCGGGCCGGGTGATGTGGATAAAGATGTTCAAGCTGTTGAGTATATGTTGCAAGCGGCCTTCGTTACGCAGAGATTGCTGATGATAGGCGCGCTGGGTTTGGCGGGAGAACAAGAAGATGAGCAGCGCCAGTGCGGCCATCATCAGGAAGGTAAAGATCAGCATGGGCAGCGCGCGCAGCACAGGCTCGGCCGCGGGGACGGATACCTGTAAAATGTAGGACCATTCGCCCACGTTCATGTACAGGCGCGCAGCCAACACCCAGCCATCCGTACCGCTGTAAACGCCCGTCTGCATTTCGCCGCCATCCAGCCCATGGGCAACGGCGGAGGCGGAGGCGGATGCAGAGGGCGATTTTTGCAGCACTTCATCCAGCCCCGTGGTCTTGCGAAAAAGCACCGCCCCATCGCTGGCCGCCAGGGATACGGTGATGCGCCGGGTCTGGTAGGTATTGAACGGGCTGGCGGCGATATCCCGCTGCCGCATGTACGCATCCAGCACGCCCGGCATATCCCACAGCGTGGCGCCGCTGTTCTGTGCCATGTGCAGGCGGGTGTGGTTGACCAGTTGCTTTAACTCATCCGTTACAAAAAAGCGAAAACTCTGCTGCGCGGTGCGTACGGCAAACAAGCAAAGCGCCACACCCAGTGTAGCGGCCAACAGGATGATGCCGCCCAATGTCAGCCCGGATAGACGCGCCCGGAGGATGCCCGGTTTGGCTTCGCGCAAGCGTTATCTCTCCTTTGTGTTTCGCACCGCGCTTAGCGGCGCGGGATGTGTCGTGACCTTTGCGCAACCGGCAAAATCAGCGAAGAAAGTGCGGCGTACGTGGGGAAAGGTGCGGGTTAACGGTACTGGCTGACCTCTGTTCGGTAGCGGCGCAACTCTGTGGTGCGGTCGGCAAAGAGTTGCTCAGCGGCGGCGAGTATCTCTTCAATCTTGTCCAGCGCATTCTGGTAGATGGTGTTGCCCTCTGTGCGGGCGTGGTCTAAAATTTCTCTGGCCTCTACCTCGGCGCGCCGCACAATCTCGGTTTGGGCCATAGCAGCCTGCGCCTTGCGCTCTCCGTCAGCAATCAAGGCCTGGGCGTTCTCCAGGGCGTCCTGCTCACGCTGGGCGGCCCGGCGTTCCGCATCGTCCAGGGCCTGGCGTGCGCGGGCTTCTGCCTCTTGCAGCATGGCGCGGGCGTGGGCCTCTGCCTCGGCGGTGGTGGTATCCGCGAACTTTTTGGCATCCGTCAGGATGCGGTTCTGATTGCGCACGATGTTGGTCGCATCCTGCACTTCTTTGGGGATCAGGTCAAACATGTCCTGTATTTGATCGAGCAACACGTCGCGGTCGATCAAGTACAGGTGGCTGAGCATGCTCCGCTTGCCTTGGGAAACGGTGTCCTCCATACGGTGCAGCATGTCCTCCAGTGACGGCATGGATCATCCTCCTATTCGTTGGGCGCTTGGTCTGTGCGCGGGCGGCAAAGTGCGGCCACATCTGCGGCAATGGCCGGCGGCACCAGGGCCGCGATATCCCCGCCAAGGGCGGCGATTTGCCGCACCATGCCCGAACTGATGAAGGCGTGCTGGGGCGCGGTCATTAGGCACAGGGTCTCCATGGCGGGGTTGAACTGGCGGTTGATTTGGGCCATTTGAAATTCATAGAGAAAGTCAGCCTCGGTGCGCAGACCCCGCACCACCACCCGCGCCCCGCTGGCGCGCGCATAATCGGCCAGCAGGCCCTCAAAGTGCGCTGTGTTCACGTTAGACAGATTCGCGACCGTTTCGCGGATGAAGGCCAACCGGCGTTCCAGCGGAAAAACGGCGCGCTTATCTGGGTTGACCAGCACGACGACGGTCAATTGATCGAACAGGGGCGCGGCGCGACGGATGATATCCAGGTGACCGTTGGTGATGGGGTCAAAACTGCCCGGAAAAATCGCCAGCCGCATCGTCTGCCTCCCTGTGCACAAAGGTGATGCCCGTGCCGCCGTAGCGCCGCGTATCCGCGCAATGCAGGGGCGGGATGGTTTGTGGCGGGGCTCCCCAGCGGTGCTCCACCGCCAACAGGGCGTTTGGGGCCAGCAGGCCGTGCACCGTCAAGGCCTCGCAAACGGATCCAGCGGCGACCAGATCGTAGGGGGGATCAATAAACACCAGGTCAAAGACCGCACCCTGCCGATCCAAGCGGGTGAGCGCCTGCCGCCAATCGCACAGCAGGCACTGACAGCGATCGCCAAAGCCGAGCCGAGCCACATTGCCGCGTATCACAGCCATGGCTGCGGGGGCGCGGTCTACCAGCACGGCCAGGGCAGCGCCCCGGCTTACGCTCTCCAGCCCCAGCGCGCCAGAACCGGCGAACAGATCCAGTACCCGCGCACCCGGTACATGCCGCGCCAGGATGTTGAAGAGGGATTCGCGCACCGCATCCTGTGTGGGGCGGGTGGCCAGGCCCGGCGGTGCGCTGAGGCTTCGCCCCTTGGCGCTGCCGCCGATGATGCGCATAGCGCACCCCACCTTTCGCAAGAACCGTACGGTTTAGTATACCAAATATGGCGGAATTTACAAGGCCCGCAAGTTAAAATTGGGCTTCGTGGGTGCATTAAATCAGCGATTCCGGCCCTTTTTTGTTGCGCCTGGCGCGCTGCTTGCGGGTGACCTTGCGCAGGTGCTTGCGTTTGGCCTCTTCGTTGCGCGCGAGCACGCGCCGGCGCAGGGCCGGGCCACGCAGATAACCCAGGGCATAAACCAAGGCAGGCAGCAGCGCGGGCAGAGGGCTGAGGCGATCCAGCAGCAGCGCCGCGCCTTCGCCCAACGGCGTGACAATGTTAGCCAAGGGCATGATCTGCACGCGCACCAGCAAGCGGATCACATCCGTTGCCGCAAGCCCGGCGGTGCTGTCATAGTAGGACAGCGCAAGGCCGATGTCCGCACGGCGGCGGTAGTAGGCGAGCCAGCCGGGCAGGTCTTGCAAGGCGTAGGTGGCGGGCCGGGCCAAAAGCGCCAAGGCCACAGCCAAGCAAAGGGCGGGCAACGCACCCAAAAGCGCGCCCAACACACCCTTGGCCGGATGATAGCAGGCCGCCAAATCATCCGCGGTGGGCGCGGCGCGGCCTTCGGCCGCGCGATGGGCCAGGCCCTCTCTGCGGGCCGTTTCTTTTTCGCCGCGCGTGATTGCGTCGCTGTAGAGCAGCAGCAGGAACACCGCCAGCAACGCGCCGTTGAAGAGGATACGAAGGATCATGGATTCGGGCATCAGCGCCCCTGTCAGCACCAGGGATGCCACGGCCATGCCCAGGCCGTAGCCAAACACGCGCAGAGCGTACCGCCATACGCCGCGCAGGCTACCGCGCAGTTCCGTTGTTGTTTGCGCCATGTCGCGCCTCCTTACTCTATGCTACTTTTTTGCCGGGAGAATGCCTTGAAAGGTGATGATGTAATCCACGCCGGCGTCGTGGGGTTCCCTCGGCAGCGCGGACACCGTCTGGCAGGCAAAAGCCAAACCGGCCTTGGGGTACGCGCACCCGGGCAGGTAGCGGTCATAGTAGCCGCCGCCGCGGCCCAGGCGCATGCCGTGCGCATCAAAGCCCACGCCCGGTATCAACACCAGGTCAATCACCCGCGGGGGCAAAGCGGGCGCATCTCCGGGTGGGGAGAGGATGCCCAGCGCGCCCCGCGCCAGGCCGCGCCAGTTCGTCACCGGCGCTGCATCCATGCGCCCCGAAGCACCGCACCGGGGCAGGGCCAGCGCCTTGCCTTGGGCCAGCGCCGCATCCAACAGGGCGGATGTATCCAACTCCCCGCCAAGGGGCGCGTACAGCAACACTGTACGCGCGGCCCGGTATAGCGGCCAGGCGAGCACCAGCTCTGTCACGGCACGGGCCTGCCGCGCGGCCTCATCCGGGGCAAGGGCGGCGCGCGCCGCCGCAAACCGCGCCCGCCAATCTGCCTTGGTCATATGATCACCTTTGGCACGCGGCCGCTGGGGGCCAAAAAGGCTTCGTAAGATACGGTACCCATCCAGGCCGCCAGTTCTTCTGCGCTGATAAGTGCGCCGTTCTGCCCGCCCAGCAACACCACTTCGTCTCCCGCCTGGCAGCCGGGGATATCCGTCACATCCGCCATGCATTGATCCATGCAGACCCGGCCCACCACGGGCGCGCGCCGCCCGCGCACCAGCACCTGCGCCCGGCCCGCCAGGCAGCGGCGGTAGCCATCCGCATAGCCCACGGGCAGGGTCATCAGCCGGGTGGAGCGCTGGGCGGTGAAAGCGGCGCCGTAGCTGACGGACTCTCCGGCGGGCAGGTCTTTGACGTACACGGCCCGCGTCACCCAGCGCATGGCTTGGCGCAACGGCACAGCCGTGGGCACGGGCGGCGCGCCGTAGAAAGCGATGCCGCAGCGCACCATATCCGCCTGAGTATCCGGAAAGCGCAGGAAGGCCGCGCTGTTGGCCGAGTGGATGCGCGCCTGATGGGGCGGCAGCGCCGCCAGCAGACGGGCAAAGCGTGCGCGCTGCATATCCGTATAGGCCACGCTCGGTTCATCCGCACAGGCAAAGTGCGTAAACACGCCCGCCAGGGTCAAGTGTGGGTTCTGCAGAATGGCTGTGGCGAGGGCCGCGGCTCTGGCGGCATCCCGTACGCCGATGCGGCCCATACCGGTATCCAACTTAAGGTGCGCCGCTGTGCGTACGCCTAATTTTCGGGCTGCGGCGGCGAGCGCGGATGTGCTCGCCTCGTCGCACACGGTCTGGGCAAGACCGAGCCGCGCGGCGGTCTCCGCGCCAGCCGGCTCTGTTAAGCCCAGCACCAAGATGGGCGCAGTAATACCTGCCAGGCGCAGGGTTTCTCCCTCTTCCACCAGAGCGACCGCCAGCGCATCCGCCCCCCCTGCCAGGGCCGCCCGCGCGGCAGTGATGGCCCCGTGGCCGTAGCCATCCGCCTTTACCACGGCCATCATGGCCGCGCCGGGGGTCAGGCAAGCCCGCAGCGCGCGCAGGTTGTGCTGCAACGCTGAAGGGTCGATGGCAAGGTAGTTGGTTCGATAGTGCATGCGTCTCCCGTTACCGGCCCTCGGCCGGCGCATGAAACTTCTTATGCAAAAAGCCATCTACCGCTAAACGCTCGTTTATCAATAGATGGCCATGGTGGTGGTGCTTACTGGACTCGAACCAGTGACCCCATCGATGTGAACGATGTGCTCTACCAACTGAGCCAAAGCACCGCATTGCTCCTCTTTTAGGGAACAAAATTTATTATAGCACCCTGCGGGCAGGCTGTCAATCCCTCGCATTGCCTGGGAGTGGACAAAAGCATTGAATCAGAAGAAATCAACCAAGCCAAAGGGAACTTCGCCGTTCTCATGGGAAACACGCCAACGGGATTTCGCCGCACCGAATGCATTGTAAGCGTCAACG
>JAITTS010000044.1 GCA_031286995.1 Oscillospiraceae bacterium | reverse complement strand
TCATTCTCCGCCTGGAAAGCGCAAGCTGTTCAACCTCAGACTTATATCATAACTTTCGCAATACCGCCAATTATTAGAATATCTTGACAAGCGGATGGTAATAATGTATGGTTTTTGCATTTACTACATAGGAGATGCGCCATGCAAAAAATCACCGTGCTGGATACCACACTGCGGGATGGCGCCCAGGCCGAGGGCATCAGCTTTTCGCTGGAGGATAAGCTGAGCATCATATCCGCCCTGGATGCGCTGGGCGTGGATCTGATAGAGGCAGGCAACCCCGCGGCCAACCCCAAGGATGCGGCGCTGTTCGCCCGCCTGCGCGATGGCGCGCCGCCAAAGCGCGCGCGCATCGTGGCCTTTGGCGCCACACGGCGCGCGGGCATGGCCTGCGCGGATGACCCCGGCCTGCAGGCCCTGTGCGATTGCGGGGTGAGAGCGGCATCCATTTTCGGAAAAAGTTGGGATTTTCACGCCGCCCAGGTACTGCGGGTGTCCTTGGATGAGAATTTGGCCATGATCGGCGAATCCATCGCCTTTTTGGCAAGCCGGGGCCTCACCGTGTACTTTGACGCGGAGCACTTTTTCGACGGCTACGCGGCCAACCCGCGTTACGCCCTGGCTACGCTGCAGGCAGCCAAGGCCGCCGGTGCGGCGGCGGTGATCTTGTGCGACACTAACGGCGGCAGCCTGCCCACGGCCGTCGCCCAGATCACCGCGCAGGTGGCCGCGGAAATGGGCGGCCTGCCCGTGGGCATACACGCCCACAACGACGGCGGCATGGCTGCGGCCAATACCCTGCTGGCGGTAGAGGCGGGGGCCACCCACGTGCAGGGCACCATCAACGGCCTGGGGGAGCGCTGCGGCAACGCCAACCTATGCACCGTGCTGCCCGGCCTGCGCTTTAAGATGGGGCTGGATTGCCTGATGCAGGATGCATTCTCCGCTCTGAGCGATACCGCCCGCTACATCAGCGAGATGTGCAACGTGGCGCTGGATGAACGATCCCCCTACGTGGGTTACAGCGCCTTTGCCCACAAGGGCGGCATGCACATCGACGGGGTGCTCAAGAACCGCGCCTCATTTGAGCACATGGATCCCGCGCTGGTTGGCAATCAACGCCGCCTGCTGCTGTCAGAGATGAGCGGCAGGGCCACGCTGCTCACCCGTTTGGCCGCTATCGCGCCGGATCTGGCGCCGGATGCGCCGCAGGTGGCTGAGTTGATCGCGGCGCTCAAGCAAAAAGAGGCCCAGGGCTACCGTTACGAAGATGCGGAAGGCTCCTTCTCCCTCTTGGCGCTGGAGCTGTTGGGCCGCCGCCCGCGCTTCTTTGAAGTGGGCGACTTTCACGTCATTACCCAGCAACCCTGGAATGGACAATCCGCCCAAGCCTACATCAAGGTGACGGTGGAAGGACGCCAAGAGATCACCGCCGCAGAGGGTGACGGCCCCGTAGCCGCGCTGGATGGTGCGCTGCGCAAGGCCCTGTGCGTGTTCTACCCCCAGTTGGCGCGCATGCGCCTGGTGGATTTTAAGGTGCGCGTACTCGACAGCCTGGGCACGTGTTCCACCACCCGGGTGCAGATGACATCCACGGATGGTCAGCGCGTGTGGGGCACTGTGGGCGTCTCCCCCAACATCATCGAGGCGAGCTGGCGCGCCCTGACGGATGCCATCGACTTTTTTCTGGCTTGCCGCGAGGAAGAGCAGCCCCATTAAAACAAAAAACACAAAACAGGCAAAAAAACCTTCGCGGCGGTGGCGGGCGCGATGCACGCGTGGTATAATGGATACACAAAACGGCCGGTGACATCTGGCTGTATCGCCGTATACCGGTTTAGTGCCCTTTTGCTGCCCGCGGGCACGCCGGGAACGTAGGGAGGGAACGACCGTGAGAAAAAAACAATGCGTTGCCATGTTGCTTGCCGGGGGGCAAGGCAGCCGCCTGGGTATTTTAACCAAGCGCATGGCTAAACCCGCCGTGCCCTACGGAGGAAAGTACCGCATTATCGACTTTCCCCTATCCAACTGCGCCAACTCAGGCATTGACGCTGTGGGCGTGTTGACCCAGTATCAGCCGCTGGAACTGAACGCGTACATCGGTTCCGGCTCCCCATGGGATCTGGATCTAAGCAACGGCGGCGTGTTCGTGTTGCCCCCCTACGTCAAAGGCAAAAGCGGCGAGTGGTATCGGGGCACGGCCAATGCCATCTATCAAAACATCTCTTTCATCTGCCAGTACAACCCAGATTACGTGCTGGTTCTTGCGGGCGACCACATCTACAAGATGGATTACAACGCCATGCTCACCTACCACATCCAAAAAGCCGCGGATGCTACCATCGCCGTGCTGGAGGTGCCGTGGGAGGAGACCAGCCGCTTTGGCGTCATGAACACGGATGAAGAGAACCACATCACCGCCTTTGAGGAGAAACCCAAGCACGCCCGGAGCAACAAGGCCTCCATGGGCGTGTACGTGTTCACCTGGGCCAAGCTGCGGCAATATTTAGAGGCCGACGAGGCCGACCCCAAGTCATCCAACGATTTTGGCAAAAACATTATCCCCGCCATGCTTGCGGATGGGCAGTCGCTCTACGCCTACGCCTTCGATGGGTACTGGAAGGATGTGGGCACCATCGAAAGCCTGTGGGAAGCGAACATGGATCTCATCCAGCAGCCCATGCCCGTTGACTTGTATGATAAGCGCTGGCGCATCTACGCACGCAACCCCGCCTTGCCGCCCCACTACGTGGCCCCAGGGGCCAAGGTGGCGGATGTGCTGATTACCGAGGGCTGCCAGGTCTTTGGTGAGGTGCGCCACAGCGTGCTCTTTGCCGGGGTGACGGTAGAGGCCGGGGCGAGCGTGGCGGATGCCGTCATCATGCCCAGGGCGGTCATTGCCAGGGGTGCGGTGGTGCGCCGCGCCATTGTGGCGGAGGATGCGGTGATCGGCGCCGGCTGCGTGGTGGGCGATGAGACGGGCGGCATTGCGGTGGTCGGCCACGGCGCGGTGCTCGCCCCGGCCACCGTGGTGCCTGCCGGGGCGCAGATAGACGCGGAGAGCCCGCCCCCCGCAAAGCCCGCCAAAACCGCCAAGCCCGGCGATCAGTAAGTAAGGGAGGCACCCGCGATGAAGGATGTTATGGGCGTCATCTACACAGGCGAGAACGACGCGCGCCTGCGCGAACTGACACTGGTGCGCGCTGTGGCGGCCCTGCCGGTGGGCGGGCGCTACAGGGTGATTGATTTTGCGGTATCCAGCATGGTCAACTCTGGCATACGCCACGTAGGGGTCATCACGCAGAAGAACTATCACTCCCTGATGGATCACCTGGGCAGCGGCAAGGAGTGGGATCTGCACGGCAAGAACGACGGCCTTACCATCCTGCCGCCCTTTTTGACCCGCGAGAATATCGGCGTGTACAGCGGGCTTATCGACGCGCTATACTCCCACGCGGGGTATATGCGCCGCTCGCGCCAAGAGCTGGTGCTGCTGGCCACGGGCCACACCGTGTTTAATGAAGATTTTACACAGATGCAGCGCTTTCACGCCGAACGTGAGGCGGATATCACTTTGCTCTACAGCGACGACCCCGCCCTGCGCAAGATTACCCCAGGCAGCGAAAACAGTTTTTTCTCCACGGATGAGGAGGGACGCGTTACCGGTATTGAAATAGACCCTATGGCACCCGCGCGCCCCCACGCCATGCTGGAGGTTTGCCTGCTCAAGCGCGAGCTGCTGCGCTACTTGGTGGATCAGAGCGTAGCCAACGGCCTGCACGACTTCGGCCGCGATATTATCCAGCGCGCGGTCAACGACGGCAACCTGCGCGTGTTTGGCTATCCGCTCAAAAACCGCGCCTGGCGTATGGATTCGGTGCAAAATTATTTTCAATTTAATATGGATCTTCTGGATAGCGGCGTGCGTGGCGCGCTCTTTGCGCCGGATAGCCCCATCTACACCAAGCTGCGCGATGACATGCCCGCCCGCTACGGCGCGATGGCCCAGGTATCCGATTCGCTGGTGGCAGACGGCTGCATCGTAGAGGGTACGGTATCCCATTCCATCCTCTTCCGCGGCGTGCGCGTGGCGCGCGGCGCTGTTGTCAAGAACAGCATCCTCTTGCAGGATGCGGAGGTGCAGGCGGATACGGAGATCGACCACTGCATTCTGGATAAGCAATCCGTCATCAAGCGCAACGGAAGGCTCATCGGGCCGGCGGCGTACCCCATCGTCATCGCCAAAGATGTGGTGATTTAGCAGGACAAGAGGGTTTTCGCACCCCCAGCGCGAATGTTACAGGCAAAAGCATGTAAAGGTGGGCTGCGGTGTGAAGATACTCTACGCCAGTTCGGAGTGCGTGCCCTTTGTGAAGACCGGGGGCTTGGCGGATGTAGCGGGGGCATTGCCGCCCCAGCTTGCCGCCAGGGGGGCGGATGTGCGCGTGGTGCTGCCGCTCTACGGCGCTATCGGTGAACCTTGGCGCAGCCGCATGCGCAAAGAGATAGAATTTGAGGTAGAGCTGGGCTGGCGCCGCCAGTATTGCGCCATCCTCTCCTTGG
The DNA here is from genome assembly GCA_031286995.1 of Oscillospiraceae bacterium. GTDB lineage: Bacteria > Bacillota > Clostridia > Christensenellales > Aristaeellaceae > JAITTS01. Next base: position 794 of record JAITTS010000044.1, on the reverse strand, counting down.
TGCACCAGGGCGTCACCTATTATTTTGTGGATAATCTGTACTACTTTGGCCGGCCCTACATCTACGGCCTGGGCGGGGATGAGTATGAGCGCTTCGGTTTTTTCTGCCGCGCGATATTAGATTTTTTGCCCCGCATTGGCTTTCAGCCGGATGTGCTGCACTGCAATGACTGGCAGACGGGCATGGTGCCTGCCCTGTTGCGCATCCAGTACGGCCATATACCCTTCTACGCGCCCATGCGCACGGCTATCACCGTGCACAACCTGCAATACCAGGGCGTGTTCGGCATCAAGGATGTGCAGGATACCCTGGGCTTAGGTGATAGCCTGTTTACCAGCGACAAGCTGGAGTGCTACGGTTGCGCCAATTACCTGAAGGCAGGCTTGGTCTACGCGGATGCCATTACCACCGTCAGCCCAAGCTATGCGGAAGAGATACAGACCGCCTATTATGGCGAGCGGTTGGATGGCCTGTTGCGCGCCCGGCGGCGGCAGCTCTGGGGCATCCTTAACGGCATTGATGTGGGCGAGTACGACCCTGCCGCAGACCCCAATCTGGATATCCATTACAGCGCGGAGGCCCCCGAGGGCAAGGCCGCGTGCAAAGCGGCCTTGCAGCGAGAAATGGGCCTTGCAGAGGATGCGAGCGTCCCCTTGGTGGCCATGGTGACTCGCCTGTCGCACCAAAAGGGGCTGGATCTCATTGATTACGTCATCCGCGAGCTGATGGGCGAGGGCATTCAACTGGCCGTGCTGGGCATGGGCGACGCCAAGTATACGGATCTGTTCTCTTGG
>JAITTS010000016.1 GCA_031286995.1 Oscillospiraceae bacterium | reverse complement strand
GCGGGTCTGCCGAGATGTTTTCCGCTTGCTTTTGCGGCGGCGATACCCTCTGCCTGACGTTTCTTAATGCTCTCGCGTTCGCTCTGCGCCACAAACGACAGAATTTGCAGCACGAGGTCGGCAATAAACACGCCGGTCAAATCCCGCGCTTTCCGGCGGGTATCCAGCAGCGGGATATCCAGAACCACAACGGCCGCCTGCAAACCCTTGGTGATGATCCGCCATTGCTCCAGAATTTCCTCGTAATTTCGCCCCAATCTGTCGATGCTTTTGATAAACAGCGTGTCGCCGGGGCGCATGGTTTTCATCAGTTGCCGGTACTTGGGGCGGTTAAAATCCTTACCGGATTGCCTATCCACAAAAATGTGCTTTTGCTGCACGTCGCACGCCAGCAGCGCCAAAAGTTGCCGCTCCTCATTTTGTTCCTTCGTGGAGATTCTTGCGTACCCGTAGCTTCTGCCCTCTTGCATGTGTTTGCCTCCTTACACAACGTGTTACCCGCGCGACCCGCCCGCGGATAGCATAGCATGAAAAAAAGGCTGTCTCGCAACCCTTTCGGTTATCGAGACAGCCCCTTCAGATTCTTCGCTGGTTTTTCAGCAGGCGCGGCGCTCACATGCCGCAAGGCCCTGTGTCATCCGGCACGCCGTCGCCATCCGCATCCACGATGTGCGGGCGCCCCTCGTGGCCGCCGTGGCGAAACATGCCGTATACCTCCCGACTGGTAGCGCCCTTGGCCCGCCGCTCGTTCTCCACCAGGTCACTTAAAAAGCGGCGCACCCGCTCAGGGTTCTTGATGTTGTGCATCCGCAACGTGGGGTGAGATTGATCCGTGCAGTAGAGCGTAAGCGTGCCCACGCCAAAGATTTTTTGCCCCAGTGTGCAGATCAGCTTGATATCCAGAATGCGGTACAGCAGGGTTTCGTTGGTCTCCGTGCGCAACAGGCCCTGGCGGGCGATCAGGCGATCCCCGTATATCTCGTAGCGGGTAAAGCTGATGGGCATGCCCAGTACGCGCTTGCGATCCCGCCAAAGAACCGCCGGAATATCCGCCATAGGGGGCATCTGGCTCATACGCTCACTCCTTTGCCGCTACCGTACATCCACAGAGAACAGGGGCCGCAGCGCCTTGTGCGCGCCAAGCGCCCGCAGCAGCGTCTGGGCGATGGCAAAATCCACCATGCTGTGCACCACACTGCCCAGACCCACCAGCACCAGCACCGAAAGGGCGAACCCCTTGGCGTAATAGCCCCCGGCCATGCCGCCCGAAAAATAAAACGCCGCGGCCACACACAGCTCCGCCGCGCCGTGCACCAGCCCCAGCGCGAAAGAGAAAGCCTGCCCGCCATCCCGGCCCAGCAGGGCGCGAGGGCGCCGCCGCAGATACGGGCAGCCGAGCAGCACAAAGACGATGTGTGAGGCGGCGCGCAGCACAATCACCAACGGAAAACCGCCCAGAAAGAAACCCAGTGTGGTGCCCAAGGCCACCGCCACCGCCACCGGCAGCGAGACGAACATAGCGATAAACAGCGGCACATGGCTGGCCAAGGTAAAGGATGCAGGTTCCAGCACCAGCTTAAGGGGGGAAAAGGTGGGGATGGCGATGCCGATGGCGATCAGCAGCGCGGCCAGTGTAATTTTTTGTGTAGACGGTCTTGACATGGGGCGCCTCCTCCAACAAGAAAAAAATGATCGGGGCAATGCGCCAGTGGCGTACTAGGTGTTCTTCATGACCACGCTCTCTATCACATCCGCCACATCCTCGCAGGCATCCAGGCAGTGCTCCAGGCTTTCGTACAGGTTCATCCACACCACTTGGCGGTGGGTATCCGGCTCCTCGGCGAACAGGGCGTGCATGCTCTCGAAAAACAGCTTGTCCCCCTTGCTCTCCGTGGTATTGACGCGCACCACGTGCTCGGTGATGGTTTTGGATTTACGAAAGTGACGAAACTCCTTCACCGCCTCCGCCAGTTCCGCGCAGCCATCCACGATCAGTTCGGCAAAGGCCACCGCGGCGGTAGGCACCGCTTTCACATTGAGCATAGAGATGCGCAGCATCACATCCTCTATCGCATCCACCACGTTATCCAAATCCTGCGCCAACTCAATGATATCCTCGCGTTCAATAGGGGTCATAAACTCATCGGCCAGAGCCCTCAGCATTTGGTGTTTGGCCACATCCGCATCGTTCTCTATCTGGTGCATGGTCTGCACCTGCTGAGGCACCTTGGCCACATCAAAGGCCGAAAGCGCCCCGGCCAGGTAAGTCGCCGCCTGGCAGGCAAAGCCCGCGCAGGTCTGAAAATAATCAAAGTAATCAAAAGCCTTCTTTTTCACAAACAGCTTGCCCATACCCGCATCTTCCTCCCTGGCGTGTCGCTAAAAGATCCACATGAAAATTTTGGCTACCACAAAGCCCAGCAGGCCGCAGCCGGGAAAGGTCATCACCCACGCAGTGCCCATCTCGCGCACGATGGACCAATTGACGGCGGAGAGGCGCTTGGATGCGCCCACACCCATGATGGCCGTGGTCTTCGTGTGGGTGGTGCTGACCGGTATGCCCGTCAGCGAGGAGAGCAGCAGGCAGCCCGCGCCGCCCAAATCCGCCGCGAAACCCTGGTAAGTCTGCAGGCGCACCATATCCAGCCCCACGGATTTAATGATGCGGTAGCCGCCGATGGATGTGCCCAGGCCCATCACCAGCGAGCACAGCAGCATCAACCACAGGGGAATGCCAAAATCGGTGACATGCGCCTGGCCGTTGGCCAAAAAGATGCCCAGCAAGAATACGCTCATAAACTTTTGCCCATCCTGTGCGCCGTGCATAAAGGCCATGGAAGCGCCGCCAAAGATTTGCGCACCCTTAAAAAAGCCGGTGGTGCGGCCCCTATCCATGCGTCGGCAGATCAGCTCTACCAGGCGCACCGCCCCAAAGCCAGAGCCAAAGCCCAGCGCCGTAGAGAGCGCCAGGCCATAGAGTACCTTCACCCATTCCACGGGATTGATGCCCTCAAAACTGCCCCGCAGGGCAATGGCCGCACCGGATAGCCCCGCTATCAGCGCGTGGCTTTCGCTGGTGGGTATGCCAAACTTCCAAGCCGCAGTGGCCCACACCACAATGGCCACCAGCCCCGCGCACAGCGCCAGGGATGCCTCCCCCGCGTTGTCCCCGAAATCCACCATGTTGTAGATGGTCATGGCCACGCGGGAATTGACCATGGTCATCAGCAGCACACCGAAAAAGTTGAAAACAGCCGCCATCAGAATGGCCGTAGATGCGCGCATAGCCCTTGTGGATACACAGGTAGCGATGGCGTTGGGCGCATCCGTCCAACCGTTGACAAGTATCACGCCCAGTGTCAGCAGCGCGGTCAGCGCGACGAGGGGGTTGTGGGTAACCGCAGCCAAAAAATCTGTAAAGGATACGTTCACGCCCCTGCATCCCTCCCCGGTTATCGCATCATCCGCTACATATGTATCAGTAAAACATAGAGCGGCGGGAAAGTCAAGCGCGCCGGCAGGCATCTTCCCCACAAATGTACGGACCTTATTTTTATGCACATCAAAAATTTTTATCGTTTTAATTATTGACACATCTTTGGGTTCGTGATAGAATAAAAATACAGAATTCTTTCTGAATCCTGAATAAAGACGGTATGAGGAGGATCCCCAAGATGATGAAAAAACTGCTCGCCCTTACGCTGTCGTTGCTGCTGGCCGCCTGCTGCGTACCCGCCCTGGCATCCGGCGGCGGCAACCGGCTGGAAAAAATACTGGCTGATAAAAAGCTGGTTGTAGCCACATCGCCGGATTACGCGCCCTACGAGTTTATTGACCTGGCTAAGACCGGCCCTGAGGCCATTGTGGGCGCGGATATCGCCTTGGCCAGGCACCTGGCTGAACAACTGGGCGTAGCGCTTGAAATTCAGTCGCTGGATTTTGACGCCGTGTTGGCCGCTGTATCCCGAGGCTCTGTGGATGTGGCGCTATCCGGCCTTGTACCCAAGGAAGAGCGCAAAGAGGTGATGGATTTCACCGCCGTCTACTACAACGACGGTAACCAGGTCGTGGTCATCAACAAGAAAGACGCGGATAAGTACACCACCCTGGCATCCTTCGCCGGTACCAAGGTGGCCGCCCAGAACGGCACCCTGCAGTATGAGCTGGTGAGCACCCAACTGCCCGGCGCAACGCCCGAGTTGATCACCGCCATCCCCACCGCCATCCTCATGCTGCAGAGCGATAAAGTAGCCGGTGTGGCCCTGGCATCCGTTGTAGCGGATCAGTACGTGGCCAACTACCCGGATCTGGTCATCGCGGAGGAAAGGTTTGCCTACGAATCGTTGGGCGTGGCAGGCGCTGTGCCCAAGGGAGAAACAGAACTGGTGGCCAAGCTGGATGAACTGCTTGCGGAGGTAACGGCGAGCGGCCTTTACCAAACGTGGATTGATGAGGCGAATGAGTTGGCCAGCAGCCAGAAGCAGTAAGCAGCCTTAGGGTTGCCACTACACCCTCCCGCGGATTGCGAGGGGGTGTTTTTCTTTCTTGCACGCAGCAAGCGCATTCATTGTATCACAGCGCCGTCAGTTTGCGCGTGGTGTTGGCGTTGCGGATGGTAATGTGGGCATAAGCCGCCTTGTGCTGTGTGATCTTTGACCAGCGCGTGCGTGAAAAGGTCTTGAGCGGCGCTGACCAAAAGATCACCCTGCCATGGCAGGCAACCTGCTCATAATCCGGCTGGGTCTCGCCCACTTGGGTGCAGATATCAGCCGCCGTCATGGGCGGTATGACGAAAATGGCGTTGTGCTTTACAGCCTCACCCGCCTCCCACCAAACGGGCGCATGGGCCAGCGCGTCCGCCAGATCCACAGCCGAGATGACGCACACCGCGATAGCCAGGCCAAAGGAGGCCTGTATCGTCTCTTCACAGATTTGGCGTACGCTCGGCTCAGCCCAGTCGCTGTTCAGGAGCACGTTGCCGCTATTGATGTAGGTGACGACGCGAGAGAAGCCCCGTGCCTCCAAGGCGGCCTTCAGCTGCGGCATGGCGATCTTGTTGTTGCCGCCGACGTTGACGCCGCGCAGCAGGGCGATGTACCTGGGCATGGCTTTCCCTCTCCCCTATATGGCATGCTTAACGGAACGCGCACCAGGCCAAGTGGTCGTTCACAAGCCCTACAGCCTGCATGTAGCTGTAGACGATGGTGCTGCCCACAAACTTGAAGCCAAGCTTCTTTAGATCGCGGCTGATGCGATCCGAGAGCGGTGTGGTGACGGGCACATCCCGCGTGTGCTCCCAATGGTTCACGATGGGCGCGCCGTGCACATAAGACCAGAGAAAATCGTTCAGCGAGCCGAGCTTCAGCGCCGCCCGGGCGTTGGTGATGGCCGCGCTCACCTTCAGACGGTTGCGAATGATGCCGGGGTTTTGCAGCAGCGCCTGCGCCTTATCCTCCCCGTATGCGGCGATGATGGCCGGATCGAAGCCATCGAAGGCCGCGCGGTAGTTTTCCCGCTTGTGCAACAGGGTCGCCCAGGATAGCCCGGCCTGCGCGCCCTCCAAAATGAGCATCTCAAACAGCTCTCGCTCATCGTGGCAGGGCTTGCCCCACTGCACATCGTGATAGGCGCGCATCAGCGCGTCGCCCGTATCACCCCACGGGCAGCGCAACGGCTCTGCGGCATCGCGCCCTGCCCCCAAAGTTGTCATGCCGGTCATCGTTGCTCCCTCTCCCCTAGCTCGTCGTTTTGTCATCCGCCGCTGCCCAAATGCGCAGCGTGACAATTTGATAGGGATTCAGCCGCGCCGAAATGGTGGGTCCTTCGCATGCCGCCGCGGCTGTCCCTTCTTCCAGCAGATTGCATAGCGCCGCGCGCGCAAAACTCAGTCCCCTGTGCCTGCGTGCGCCTGTCATGGCATTTGTACAACCGCACAATCGTGCCCGCGGCTTGCACCGTCCGTCCCGCCAACCTTCCAGATGAGGCCACAGGGCACGGGTAAAGCGGTGGTGCTCCTGATCTGCCGCCGGGTTGGGGTCAATCGAGCTTTTGTGCAGCGTCAGCGACATGCCCTACTCATCCACGGTGTGGCCGCATTTGCAGTCATTATCATTTTTGTCCCTATCAACTTTAAGATTGCCGTCCCCCGCATCATTCTTTGTGTCTGCCAGAAAATTGGCGCTTCGCTTAACGCCGGTCGGCCACACTGCCCCGCTCAATCAGTTGCCCTGTGATCTGCAGATGCATTGCCGGCCAGTCCGGGTGCCGCATCCGCTTGCGCACCACATCCACCGCCAGATGCCCCAGCACAGCCCTGGAAATGCGCATGGTGGTCAGCGCCGGCATCGTCACCGAACTGAACGGAATATCATCCACCCCGATGATGGAAATGTCGCCGGGGATCGCAAAGCCTGCTTCCTGCAGTGCCCGGGATGCGCCGATGGCGATGGTGTCATTCCCCGCGAACACCGCGCCCTGCGGCGTGTACATACCTTCTTCCAGCGCGCGCTTCATGTCGGCATACGCGCCGCTGAGCGTGGGCGTCAGGTACACCGGCGGCAGCGGCGCAATATCCAGCGTGCGGAGGGTCTCCACATAGCCCAAATAGCGTTCCTTCAAATTTGGAAGGTGCACGTTGGATTGCAGGTAGGCGATGGATCGATGCCCGAGCCGGTGCAAGTAATGCACGGCCGTGGCCGCGATATTGGCGTTGGCCATGACCACGCTGTCGATATCCTGATACTCCATGCTGTTATCCAGTACCACCAGCGGCACAGAAATGAGGCCGAGCAGATGATAATTGGAGGGATCCAGCTCTGTGCCCAGCAGAATCACACCATCCGGCGCATTCTCGGTGACGCTGGCAAAGACCTCCGCCGCCGTTTCCGCCGTGCAGTTGGACATGATGAGATCATAAGCGTAGCGCCTGCAGTCAGCCTCAATTTGGTCGATGATGGAAGCGACAAAGCCCTGGTTCTCCTCCACAGCCATGCCGTGCGCCCGGTGCTTGATGAACTGAATGCGGCACCGGCGCGACGACTTGCGCTCTGCCTGGGATTGCCGCGGCGCATAGCTGTACTCTTTTAACATTTTTTTGATCCGGCTGCGTGTTTGTTCACCTACGCCCGGCTTCTCATTGAGCACCAGGGAGATGGTTGCCGGCGAAACCCCAGCAATGGACGCGATTTCTCTTATCGTCATACGCTTTTATGTCATCTCCATCTCCGCCACAAAATCCGCGTATCCCCGCATCATCAGATCCGCCACCGCCGCGCCGGGATCCAGCAACGGCCGGGATGCTTCGCCGCGCCCCGCCGCCCGCCCGTGCTTGGCCAGCATACCTTGCGTGGCCAAAAAACCTTCGTGCGCGGCGCGTGCGGCCTCCGCCGCCGCGTGGCGAGGTGGCACGCCCGCTACCGCCGCGGCCTGCAGCGCCGCGACCGCCGGCTGCAAGCCATCCAGAAAGGTCTTATCCCCAGCCTTCGCCTTGCCCATATTTTGAACGCCCTGCGCGTAGGCGGCAAAGAAGGCGCTCACTTCGGCCGCACCCCATTCCACCCGATCCCGCAGCGCCTTGCCAGCGTGCATGAAGCCCGCGGCCATTAACGTCCCCATGGTAGAGGGCACAGCCGCGGCCATCGCTTTGCCGGCAAAATAAGCCAGCTTGCCCAGGTCGCTCTCTTCGTGCTGGGCGGCAGCCTCTGCCGCCGCCTGGAATCCGTCTGCCATCGTGAGGCCCAAATCGCTGTCGCCCACGACGCTATCCAGCTGAATCAAGTATGCCTGGTTCTCTCGCATCACCGATGCCCAGCGAGCGGTCAGTTGCTTAAAATCGGCAGCTTTCATACGATACTCGCCCCCTAAGCCAACGGGAATTGTTTGAAAAACGGCGTATCCGCCTCCGCGTGCAGGTATGCCTTGAGCTCGTCATCCAATTTAAACAAAGAGATCGACGCGCCGCCCATTGCCATGGATGTGGCGAACTCGCCCACGTACGCGCGGTATACACGGATATCCCTTTGCCGCAAAATCTGCGCCACCCGGCGATGCATCACATACAGTTCCTCCAGCGGTGTCGCGCCCAATCCATTGATCAACACCGCCGCCTCGCCGCCCCCGGCAAAGGGAAGATCCGCCAAGATCGGCGCCATCATCTCATCCACAATGCTGTCCGCCGGCAGTAGTTTGCCCCTGCGCACACCAGGCTCACCGTGGATGCCCATGCCGATCTCCATCTCATCCCCGCCGATCTCAAAGCTCGGGTGGCCGATGCGCGGCACCGTGCAAGAGGTGAGCGCCACCCCCATGGTGCGCACGTTCGCGCAGGCTTTTTCCGCCACGCGCTTGACCCCTTCAAGATCCAGCCCGGCCGCCGCCGCCGCACCCGCGCACTTGTAGACGAAAAAGATGCCCGCCACACCCCTGCGATGGTTCTTTTCCCCCGGCCCGGCGGGCGGCGGAGAGGCCACATCCTCACCAGCCACCACGGATGCCACGCGGATGCCCTCTTCCATATCAGCCATATCGGCGGCCATATCAAAGTTGAAGATATCTCCGTTATAATTGCCGTAAATGTACAGCACGCCTCTGCCGGCGTCGATGCGCTTGGTCACCGCCAGCATCTGCTCGGCGCTCGGCGATTGAAACACATCGCCGATCGCGCAGCCATCCAGCATGCCCTTGCCCACATACCCCAAAAAAAGCGGTAGATGACCGGAACCGCCACCGGTAGCCAGCGCCACCTTGTTTGGTGTTTTATGCTTGACCACGAGGCAGCGCAGGTCACCGCCCACGGGCTCCAGCACGCCGCCGTGCGCGGCGTACAAGCCCTCCAGCATCTCGTTGACGAAGTTTTCCGGCGCGTTGATGATCTTCTTCATCATGGGTCCCCCCTCCTCATTGTCGGCATAGAGCGTTCACGGCCTCACAGCACCCCTTTGGTGATCAACGCGCAGGCGTACAGGGAACGTTCCCCCGTGGCGACAGTGGCATACGCCCGGCGCGCGCGCTCATAAAAAGCGTGACGCTCCAGGTAGCCAAAGCGCACGCCGCGCTGGTGCCGATCCACGGTCTCCCGAAACGTTTGCCAGATCGGCGGATCGCCGGCCAACGTGCCGGGTGTCACCAGCATTAAGGAAACCGGCGCTTCCACAAAGGTATCCAGCGGCAGCAGGCTCAGCACCGCATCCATCAATTCAGCGCCGCCATGCCCATCCGCGCGCACGCACCGCGCACCCATCGACGCCGCCGGAAAATTGCAATCCCCTATCACCAGCTCATCCCCGTGGCCCATCTCTGCGAGTATCTTGAGCAGCTCCGGAGACAGAATTGGCGGTATCCCCTTTAACATGGTTCCCCTCCTCGCAGCTCCGCCAGAACGCCGCTACGCCCAACGCGTGGCGCCATCCAGCGTATAGCAATCCACCACACCGCAGACCGTCACGTTCGCGACAATGGCCGCATCATCCAACAGCATCTTGGCCGCGCCGCCATCCGTATTGACCAGCACCAAATCGCCGGTACCGGCGTGTGCGCAGTCGAAGGCCACCAGACACGGCCCCTCCGGTTCACCGCGCGCATCCACATAGCGCACCAGCAGCAGCTTGTACCGTTCGTGCATGGGCTGCCGGATAGTGGACACCACATTGCCTACTACTTTCGCCAGCTTCAAAGCCAATCCCCGTCCTTTTAGCCTTTGACGGGCAAAATTTGTTCCACATCGTCGTGGGGCCGCGGAATCACGTGCTGACCGAACAGCTCGCCCACGCGCTGTGCTGCCGCCGCGCCTGCCTCCACCGATGCCTTGACCGCGCCCACGTCGCCGCGCACCATCACCGTCACCAGCCCGGCGCCTACGTATTCCTTACCGATCAGCGTGACGTTGGCGGCCTTGACCATCGCGTCCGCCGCCTCAATGGCGCCCACCAGGCCCTTCGTTTCCACCATGCCCAATGCTTGCTTTTCCATATTGGCCTCCTCATTCGCCGTTTCTCTATTGCGCTGTGATGCGTTTTTAAGCTTTTTATCAGCGCGCTTCGATGTTGTACCCGTCAATGAACCCGGTAATGGTGGCGTCGCTGGGCGGCGCGAGCTCTCCAAAGAGCAACGCGGCCTCCTTTGAGGTCACATAGGTCACGAAATCTCCCACCCCGGCCTGGCGCGTCGCGTCGCAGGCCACCAGCAACCGGGTTCGCTTGCCTTCCTCCAGCGGGCGCAGCAACAGCAACGGAATGCCCTGCAGCCTTGCGTCCTTCCGCGTCGTCACCACCGTGCCCGCTACCGTGCCGGTAAACATAAACCCGCCGCCCCCCTCTGTTTAGGATGATATCGCACGCTTCGCGTTATTTGGGCAGAATTCCTTCCACCTCCTCGTGGGGACGGGGAATCACATGCACGCTCACCAGTTCGCCCACGCGGCTGGCCGCCATGCTGCCCGCCTCTACCGATGCCTTGACCGCGCCCACATCGCCGCGCACCATCACCGTCACCAAGCCGCTGCCGATCTTTTCCTTGCCCAGCAACACCACGTTGGCAGCCTTTACCATCGCATCCGCGGCCTCAATCGCCCCGATCAGCCCCCTGGTCTCCACCATGCCCAGCGCTTCCTTTACCATGATCCGCTCTCCTTTGCTTTTTTCATTATTTTTTGGTTTCTCCGCGGCACACCGCTCTGTTTCATGACCGCCGCCCTTTTTCATTATAGCAACGCGCGGATCATATCGGGGTGCGGCGCGGGGATGACCACGCTCTGCGCCAGCATTCCCTCCGCCGCCTCATCGCCCTGCGCCGCCTGCACGGCGGCCTCCACCGCCGCCACTTCGCCGGTCATCAGCACGAACGACTTTCCGCCCATCCCCCGCGCCAAGCGCACTTCCACCAGTTCCACGGCGGCGGCCTTCACCGCAGTATCTGCCGCCCGCACCGCCGCGGCCAGCGAAAAGGTCTCTAAAACGCCGACGGCCTGTACCGTCTCAATCTCCCCAGCGCCAGAGAGCGCCGCAACCACCCGCCTATCCACATTGGGGATCACCATGCTATCCACCAGCTTGCGCTCCGCGTGCGCCACGCCTGCCTCCACTGCGGACTTGACCGCCGCCACCTCGCCGCTTACCAGCACGATATACTTGCCCGCGCACACGGTTTGCGCCATCACCAGCGCCACCTCCGCCGCCTTGAGCATGGCGTCGCCGGCCAGTACGCCAGCGGGAACGCTCAACACCTCGACCATACCCAGTGCGAACATGCGCCTATCCCTCCCTGCCGGTGATCTCGATATACCCATCCGTGACGCGCGCGACGCATCCGCTTACGCTCGCGTGGATGGGCGCGCCCAGCGCGCGCGCTGGCACGCGGGCGATGAGATCGCCCCGCCGCACCGCATCCCCCTCGGCCACCGCGGGCACGCAGGGAGCGCCCACGTGCATGGCCAGCGAAATCCGCACCCGCCTCGGATGCACCGCTTGGTTCAAAAAAGGCGCGGGGCGGTCGTAGGGCGTCAACCCCATGCGCGCGACGAGCCGGTGTGTCGGTATCTGCGTCAGCGCGTACTGCGGATCGGCGCGCAACCCGGCCTCTGGCTGCGGACGAATCCCCGCCCTGCCGAGTTCGGCCTTCCACCGCGCCATGATCCGCGCCGGCGCGAGCCCCATGGGGCAGGCGTAGTACGTGCACACCCCGCAGCCGCAGCAGGCCAGGATGCCGTTGGCGCCGCCCAGCAGGCGGGCATCGGTGTGGGCCATGGCGCGCATGCCCTTGTGCGGCTGTACATCAAACCCCAACGCATGGCGCGGGCACAGCATGGTGCACTGGCTGCACTGGCAGCATACCGCTTGCGCTAGCTTGAACTGCCTGCTCAGCGGCAATGTACGCCCAGTGATCAGCGGGTGCGTGCGCGGGAGCACCAACAGCCCGCCGGTGGTCTTGGTTACGCCGGCGTCCCAGTCCTCCGCGAGGATGCCCATGCAGGGGCCGCCCGCCAGCAGCGCGTGAGATCGCTCGTCGCCCGCAAACCCGGCCAGCGCCAGCAGATCGCGCATGGGCGTGCCGAGCGGCGCGGCGACGGTCACCGGGGCGGGCACATCGCCACCCACGGTCAGCACCCTATCCACCACGGGCTTGCCCTCCAACGCGTCGGCAATCTGCAGCAGCGTGCCCACATTGCTCACCGCGCACCCTACATCCTTGGGCAGTTTGCCGCTGGGCGCCAAACGGCCGGTGACCTCATAAATCAGCGACTTCTCGTCGCCCGCCGGATAGTAGCTGCGCAGCAGATGCAGACGAATGGCGGGTCTGCCGGCGATGGCGCGGGAGAGTGCCGCCACCGCGCCCGCGTAGTGCGCCTTGGTAGCGACAATGCCCGTTTCGGCCCCGGTGACGGCCATGGCGGTCTCCAGCCCGGCGACCACCCGATCCGCATGCCGTTCCATCAGGCTCTGATCCACGTACAGCAGCGGCTCGCACTCCGCGCCGTTGGCAATCAGCGTATCGGCGGTGCAGCACAGTTTCACATGTGTCGGAAAGCCTGCGCCGCCCGCGCCGACCACGCCGGCCTGCCGGATCTGTTCGATCATTTGCCCCGCTCGCTCGGTTTGCATTGCGCTCACAACCTCAATGATAAGCCTTAGCCTCAACAGATGCGAAAATCCCCGTACAGCACACAGCGGCGGTACCGCGTGAAGGTTCGCGCGCTGGTGATGCCCTCGCCGGTGGGTGTGGCGATGGTCATGGTGGGGTGCCCCTCGCCGCCGAAGCCCAGCCCGGCGTAGGAGGACGCGTTTTTGACAAAGATGGTGGTATTCAGCCGCCGCGCGGCCTTTGACATGTGATGGACGTTGGCGGAGTGGATCATCGCGGAGTGCCGGTTCCCCTGCTCGGCGCGAACCGCCTCATCCACCGCCTCGTCGATATCCCGTACCCGGACAATGCCCAGCACCGGCATGAGCATTTCGGTATGGATGAAGGGGTGGTCTCTATCCACCTGCGCAATCACCAGGCGCGGGTTGCCAGAGAAGGCCACGCCGCTGTCGCGCAGGATCACCGCGGCATCTCGCCCCACATAGGCGCGGTTGGGGCTGTACTGGCCGTTCTTTTCCACCAGCACGGTGCGCACCACCTTATCAATATCGCCGCCAGCGATACGCAGCGCGCCGTGCAGCGCCATTTCCTCCATCAGTTTTTCCGTGATGCTGGCGAAGGCGAACACCTCTTTTTCGGCCACGCACAGCACGTTGTTGTCGAAGCTCGCGCCATCCACAATGCGCTGCGCGGCCTCAGCCATATCCGCGGTATCATCCACGATCACAGGCGGATTGCCCGGCCCGGCGGCGATCACCCGCTTGCCACTGCCCATCGCCAGCCGCACCACCGCCTCGCCGCCTGTGATGGAGAGCAACGGAATATCCCGGTGCGCCATCAGCGCGAGGCCGGTCTCCTGGGTGGGTTCCCGCACTGTGGTGACCAGCGAGGGCGGGCCACCGGCGGCTTCGACCGCCTCGTTGAGCACGCGCATCGCCTCCTGCGAAGCGCGTTTGGCCGCCGGGTGCGGGTTAAAGACCACCGCGTTGCCCGCGGCAACCATGCTGATGGCGTTGTTGATCACTGTGGCGGTGGGGTTGGTGGAGGGTGTGACGGATCCGACGACGCCGAAGGGCGCGCGCTCCACCAGCGTCATGCCCCGGTCGCCGGTGTGAGCCTCTGTGATCAGATCCTCAATACCCGGGGTGCCCTTGGCAACCAGCAAATTTTTTTTGATTTTGTCTTCCACATGGCCATACCCGGTCTCCTGATGCGCCAGTTCCGCCAGGCGCGCGGCGTGCTCCACAGCGGCGACGCGCATGGCGGCGATGATCTCCCCGCGCCGCGCCAGCGTCATATCCGCCAATGCCTGCTGCGCATGCTTGGCGCTGGATACCGCCTCATCCACACCCTCGCAGAGCCAGTGCGGCGCAACCGGCTGCGGATCCCCGGGCGATCCCCGCCCGGCGGATGCATCCTCCCGCGCGCCGATTGTACCGGAACGCATAAGTTCCCGCACGATCTCCTCGGTGATTTCATGAATCTGCTGTTCCGTCAAAGCCATATCCGCACCCGCTCATTTTTATATTTTGCTATATTTTTCATAGACGCGCTTGCTGCCGATATCCACGCTATCCACCACGGCCACAATCGCGCTATCCACCGGCCTGTTCTCTGTGACTGCCGTCTGGCGCGACGAACTGCCACCCACCACCAGCACCACCTCGCCCTCACCCGCGCCCACAGTATCCACGCTGACCAGCGGCGATCCGTGTTCCTCAAAGGTATCCGCGTCGACGGGCGTCACAATAAGCAGTTTGTACCCGCTGAGCTTCTCGGACTTCGTGGTGCTGACCACATTGCCTTTCACCCTGGCTAGAATCATAAGCCGCCTCCTTGCTGTCTTTCCGCCGCCGCGAGCGTAATACCCCAGGCCCGCGCCGCATCCCGCGCCAGCGGGGTGACCAGCGCGCCAGCCGGAACCGGTAGCGTCTTCAGGCCGGCGTTGCGCGCGGCCCGTACATCCCCCTCGCTGATCAGCCCTTTCGGCGGGGCATAGGCGGAAAGTTTGGGCTGGGGGAGGCCGGCGCCGGTGCGGCCGGCGAAGGCGATCCGATCTGCGGAATGGATTGGGCCGGCCAGATCAGCGCCACCGGAACCGCCGCCCGCAACCAAGACCCGGGCGAGCGCGCCGGGTTGAAGCAGCGCCGCATTGGCCTCATCGGTGTCGATGTGCGCCTCCAGCAGATGCCCTTCTCCGGCGCGCACCACCACCTGCCCCAGCACCGCGGCGCGCGGCCCTTCCAGCATCAGCGACACGGTGTCCCCATCCCGCAGGCCGTAATCCGCTGCTTCTTGGGCGGAGAGGTGCAGGTGCCGCGCCGCCACGATCACCCCGCGGGCAATCTCTATCCGCTGTTCACCGCTGGACAACCGTGCACCCGGGGTATCCGCCAGGTCGCCGGACAGCCGCACCACCGGCGGGATACCCAGGCGCGCGGCGTCGGTGGCCGAGATTTCGGCTTGGGTCTCACCCCGTACCGGACCCACCACCCGCAGCGCAAGCCGTCCCTTGGCGGTCTCAATCCACACGCGCTCCTCGCAGGCGTACTGCCCCGGCTGCGCCAGATCGTTGCGCTTGCGCAGCGTGTAACCGGCCCCAAAGAGGGCATCCACATCTCGCTGGCACAGGTGCACATGCCGGTTGGAGACCGCCACCGGCACGAACCGCTCGCCGCCCTGGGCGAGCCGGGCCAGGATGATGCGCTCTACCAAAGCGCGCAGCCGCCGTTCATCCATACGCTCTCTTTACGCTTTCGCTACGTCTGCCGTCTTACCGGCTTTTTTTGCGAATATTGCCCGCAGGCTTTGATCGTAAGGCGGGTACACGACGCCAAACTCCGTGACGATACCGGTGATCAGCTCGTGATCCGCAAAGTCAAAGGCGGGGTTGTAAACATTCACGCCCTCCGGGGCCATGCGCTTCTGGTACCACATTTCCGTCACTTCGTGCGCCGGGCGCTCCTCAATGGGGATATCCTCGCCCCGGGCGGTGTGCAGATCAATGGTCGATGTGGGCGCGCAGACGTAGAAGGGGATATCGTAATACTTGGCCAGAATGGCCACACCGGAAGTGCCGATCTTGTTGCAGGCATCGCCGTTGGCGGCGAGCCGGTCGCAACCCACGAACACCGCTTGCACCCAGCCGTTCTTCATGACCTGGGAGGCCATGTTGTCGCAGATGAGCGTGGTATCCACACCGTCGGCGGCGAGTTCGAAGGCCGAAAGGCGCGCGCCCTGCAACAGCGGGCGGGTTTCGTCGGTGAACACCTTGAAGTGATAGCCGCGTTCTCGGCCAAGGTGAATGGGCGCGAGCGCCGTGCCGTACCGCGCCGTGGCCAGCTGCCCGGCGTTGCAGTGGGTTAGGATGCCGTCACCATCCTTGATGAGGCGCAGCCCATGCTCGCCGATCGCCCGGCAGACCTCGATATCCTCTTCCTTAACGCGCACGGCTTCCCGGCGCAAATGCTCCTTGATCGCAGCCACCGGCTCCTCCCGGTGCGCCAGCGCCACGCGCTCCATGCGATCCAGCGCCCAAAACAGATTGACCGCCGTGGGCCGTGCCGAGGCGTAATAATCCTTCGCCTCCCTGAGTTGGCGATAAAAGCTCTCGAACGCATCGGTATCAATGCCCTTGGCCGCCAGATACAGCGCGATGGCCGCCGCCACGCCGATGGCCGGCGCTCCGCGCACCTTAAGCAGGTAAATCGCCTGCCAAATCTCCTGCCGCCCGGTCAGCGACAGAACCTCCACCTCGTTGGGCAGCTTGGTTTGGTCGAGAATGACCAGCGCGCTCTTTTCATCATCCAGCGCTACGGTCTCATAGCGCATGATATTCTCCGGCATATCGGCAACAATTCCTTTCATATATTTATAGAAGTTTTCCGCCCTTATCCGGGGCTGTAGCGTTCACTTGATTCAGAAAAACCGTTGCGCCGCCTGTCACACTGCGTCCTTGATCGCGCATGTAAACGCATCCACAAAATCCGCACCGGTTTTGAACTCCGCCCGGTGCAAAATCAAATCCTTGGCGCACAGAATGTTCACGCGCTCCGCGTAGGCGCGTTTTTCCGGATCCGCGATGGTTGTAACATCCTTCACCTGCGCCATACCCACCGTGCGCCGGATCAGTTCCGTACCGGCATACCCGGCGGTATCGGCCAGCACGTTCTCCAAGTAACAGGCCGCGAAGCCCGGTGTCTTGGCCATCAGATCAGTGGCCTCGGCCGCGAAGCAGGCCAGAAATTTCTGTTTGAACAGATCAATCACCGCCACGGCGGTTCCCAGCACCCACTCGCAAAAATCTTCCGCGCCCGCCGCCTTGCCGTTATCCCACGCGAAGAACAGGTTGGCGATCACGTTGCCCACATCATAGCCCATGGGGCCATAGAAGGCGAACTCCGGATCGAAGACCCGGGTACTGTCCTCTCTGGCAAAAATGGAACCGGTGTGCAGATCCCCGTGGATCAGCGCCTGCGCGTTGTTCATAAAATCGAACTTGAGCTTGGCGATCTCCAGGTGCAGCGCCTGATCCGCATACAGCTCCCGCCGCACAAAATCGGCGTTGGCCGGCAACACGATGTTGCGCCCCGCGCAATCGTTGTACGGCTCGGTGAGCACCAGATCCTCGGTGATCTCGCAGAGCTCTGGGTTGATAAAACGCTTCACCATCGCCTTCTTCGCCTTGTGTTCCATCACCACGTCGGTGGTGCGAAGCAGCGTGTGAACCATGTAGTCGGTGATATCCTCGGCGAAGCGTGGAAAAATTTTATGCTCCATCAGCGCGTAGCGCATCAACTGATGATCCGAGAGATCCTCCATGATGCAGGCGCACATGACGGTGTCGTACTGATAAATCTTGGGCACCAGGCCCGGGGCGTACCCCCACTGAAGCTGCAAAATTTCCGACTCAATGCGGTTGCGGTCGGTAGAGACCCGCATCTCGGCGGAAATGCGCAACGCCTCCCCGGCCTGCTTTACGATCACCGACTTGCCGCTGGCCGCATCCGTCACCTGGAACACGTAGTTCAGGTTGCCGTCACCTATCTCCCGCGCGGTGAGCCGTGCGCCGGCAGGAAACACATCCAGCTTCTCCCGCGCGTAATCCGCTGCATCCTGGCTCTTCATTAAAAAATAGCGATCAAAGCGTGACATGAAAAATCCTCCTCGCTCTCTGCGCGTGTCGTCCCGGTGCGTGGCTTCAGGATGCCGATCCATATCAATCATCTGTTGACCGGCCCACCTAAATAGCACTAATCATTGTAAACTATTATAAACGCATTGTTTAGTTATGTCAACAGCGGCAAAGCGAAAATTTTCAAAAGAAAAGCGTGAATCACTAAACTGATTTTGTTCAGTCTACACAGCAGCATGCGGCTATATATATGAATTTCTTTAAAATCCCATCACTTACTTTTACTAAAAATATTACTTGCATTTCCTCTGATGAGGTGCTATACTGGCGCCAACAGGGATGATCGTATAAAGCGGTCGCCCAAATCCAGAAAATCATTTGGAGGTGTACCATGAAGAAACTACTCGCCCTTGTGCTGGTTCTGATGATAGCGGTTGCCGCGTGCATCAGCGTCAGCGCCGAAGCCGCCCCCGCCAACCCCGTCGCGGGGAAGAAGGTTGCCTACATCATGCAGTTGACGTCGGCCACCATCTTCCAAATGTGGAAGGATTCCTGCGCGGATTTGTGCAAGACGCTGGATGTCCAGTTCGACTACTTCTTCTGCGACAACGACTTCAACAAGCAGATGGACACCATCCGCACCTGCGCCGCAGCCGGCTATGACGGCATCCTCATCAGCCACGGCAACCAGGATGGTTCCTACGTTTTCCTGAAAGAAATCACCGAACAGTATCCGAATCTGAAGATCGTATGCTTCGATACGCAGTTCTACACGGATGGCGCGTATCAGAAGCTGCCGGGCGTCACCCAGCTATTCCAGCAGGATAAGAGCCTTGTGACCGTTCTGCTCGATCAGTTCGTCGAGAAGTTCGGCGAGGGCGTCCGCTTGGTCAAGGTATGGCGCGGCCCGAACTACAACAGCCCGTTTGACCGCCGCGAAGTGGGCTGGCAGGAATATGAGGCCGCCGGCAAGATCAAGACCGTCGGCGAGATTCAGCCGCTGCAGGATACCGTTGATTCCGCCAATGCCGTGGCTTCCGCTTATCTGCAGGGCCTCAACCGCGAGGACGTGGATGGCATCGTCGTGTACTACGATTGCTACGGCCAGGGCGTGTACAGCGCCATCATCGAGAACGCGAAGTTTAACGGCGCCGACAACGCGCTGCCGATGGCCTCGGTGGATATCGACCCCGTGGACGTGACCAACATGCTGACCCGCCCGGATATCTGGACCGCCGCGGGCACGACCGATTGGACGCTCAACGGCGAAATCGCGATGCGCCTGTTGCTGCTGCAGTTGGCCGGTGAGTACGACAAGATCTACGATCCCGCCAGCGGTCAGTACGGCGTGGATGTCGTTGAGGTGCCCGGCTCCGCCATTCTGGCCTCTGCGCTCAAGCCTGAATCGACTGTCGAGAACCTGGCCGAAATCGCGCCCGATACCTACGGCAACCTCTCCTATCTGTCCGTCGCCGACTGGATGCCCGCGGATCTGCTTCACAAATAAGCAGCAAGCGGCGCCAAACCACGCGAGCAATGTTTCTTGACAAAGAGGCGCCGGAGTCTTTAATCCGGCGCTTCTTTCCTAAAAAAACTTGTCACTTCCTGCGAGAAGAGGGAAATCAATGGATCAGTTGACGCTTGGAACGCGGAATGTCTCGTTAGAGTTCCCCGGTGTGAAAGCGCTCTCCAACGTAGATTTCGAGATCACAACCGGGGAGATTCGGGCGGTCGTCGGTGCGAACGGCGCCGGAAAATCGACACTGATGAAGGTTCTTGCCGGCGCCAACCCAGATTATATGGGTGAGGTTTACTTAGGCGACAAAACGGTAGACCTGCGCACGACGATGGCCGCCAAAAAGCTGGGCATCCAGATCGTATACCAGGAGATCGACACCGCGCTTGTGCCCACGCTTTCTGTGGCGGAAAATGTGATGTTGAGCCACATGGTCGTGGAAACCCACGGCCACCCGATGCTGGATTGGAACAAGCTGCGCCGACAGGCGCAGGAGGTTCTAGATCGGCTGCACATCAGCGTCAGCGTCCGCACCCTGGTGCAGAACCTGTCGCTCGCGCAAAAGCAGATGGTGCTCATCGCCAAAGCCGTCGTATCCAAATGCAATTTTCTTATTTTGGATGAACCGACCGCCCCGCTGAGCGATACGGAAACGGCGGAGTTGTTTCGGCTTGTCAAGCACCTGCGCGAAACGCAAAACATCGCGATCGTTTTCATCTCCCACCGCATCAACGAGGTGATCCAGATTTGCGAAAAATACACCGTCATGCGCAACGGGGAGATCGTGGATACCGCCCCGATCACCGGCGCCACCACCACCCGGGAAATCGTCGAAAAGATGCTGGGCCGAACCTTTGAGGAGACCTTTCGCCGAGAACATGTACCCATCGGTGAGGCGGCCTCCTTTCAGGTATCGCACCTCTCGGGCGCGGCTGGCAAGGTGAACGATGTATCCATCCACGTAAAAAAAGGGGAAATTGTCGGCATTGCCGGCCTTGTCGGCGCGGGAAAATCCGAGTTATGCAAGACCATTTTCGGCGCCTACGCCAAGACCGGCGGCTCCATCAGCCTGGATGGCGCCACGCTGAAGATCGCCACGCCTTCCCACGCCGTCAAAAATCGCATTGCCTTCGTGCCGGAAGAGCGGCGCAAGGAGGGCGTGCTGGTGCATGAAACCGTCAGTTTCAATCTGTCGGCCGCATGCCTGAAAAATTTCTGTACGGCCTCCTTTATCCGCAAGAAGAAAGTCGATGCCAACGCCCAGCGATATGTCGAAGACCTTGGCATCTCTACGCCATCCATCCGCCAGCTCGTCAAAAATCTTTCCGGCGGCAATCAGCAGAAGGTGGCCGTGGGCAAATGGATGGCCGCGGACTGCGATGTGTACATTTTTGACGAACCTACCAAGGGCGTTGATGTCGGCGCCAAGCAGGATATTTTTCACCTGATTACCGAGATCACCAAGCGCGGCTGCAGCGTCATCTACGCTTCTTGCGAGAACACTGAGCTCCTTTCACTTACGGATCGCATCTATGTTCTCTATGACGGCAAGGTGATGGCGGAACTCGCCACCGCCGAAACAAACGAGGATGAGATCATGTATTACGCAGTCGGTGGGAAGGCCGTGCGGGCCTGACGCCGCAGCGAGCAAAGCAAAAGAGGAGGACTCACTTCACTATGCAAGCGTCATTATACCCGAATCTGCCTGGTCTACAAAAGCGGAAACAAACCTTCCGCTTTCTGCTGGACTGGGCGGCCATTATCACGCTGGGCCTGTGCTTTGTCATTTTTACGGTGATAAAGGGCAATAGCTTTCTCTCTGTAGATAACATGATCAACATCCTGCGGGCCATGTCGATCACGACAGTGTTCGGCATCGCTGCCACCGTCACCATGGCGGCGGATGGTTTTGACATGTCGGCCTGCACGCTCGCCAGTTGCGCCGCGTATGTATTTGTCAGCATGTATCTGTGGTACGGCCTCGCGCTGTGGCTGTGCGTCGTGCTCTCTATTCTCGTGACGCTGGTGATGTACCAACTGACGATGTTTTTGATCTTGGTCTGCAAAGTGCCGGACATGCTGGCCACCTGCGCGCTGATGTTCGTTCACCAGGGCCTGGGTCAGTGGTACATAGGCGGCGGCGCTGTTTCCACCGGTATGCGCCTGCCCAGAACCGGCGCGCTGCCTGCACGCACGACACTGTCTGACTCGTTCTCCGCGATCGGTCGCGCGCCGTGGATCATCGTCATCATGCTGCTGTGCGTGCTGGCGGCCTACGTCTTTCTCGAATACACCAAGCACGGCCGCTTTATCTACGCGATGGGTGGCAACCGGCAAGCCGCGAAGCTATCCGGCATCAACATCAAGGCGTACCGTTACATGGCCGGCATGATCACCGGTGTATTCATCGCCATCGGCGGCATCCTCGTCGCTTCCCGCGGCAGTTCCGCGCAGGTGATGTGCTGCGATAATTACCTGATGCAGTCGCTTGCCGCCGTTTTTGTGGGGCGCTCGGTGGGCGGCGCGGAAAAACCGAACGCGCTGGGCACCCTGGTCGGCGCGATGTTGGTCTCTACGCTGGAGAATGGCCTGACGATCTGCGCCGTCTCCTACTACGTGCTGCCTGCCGTCAAGGGCACCGTGCTGGCGCTGGCCCTGATCGCCGCCTATGCCGGCAAGAAAGAGGAATAAGGCCAAAATAAAAAGCGGCGTCAACGCGGCGTCGCTTTTCTGTTGAGGTTACTTTCGAGGCTGCTTTCGCATCTTTACTGCATTTTCTCGGCCAGACGCGCGAGCACCGCACGCTTGATCCGTTCCAGATCGTCACCCTGTGCAGCAGGGGCTGCCGGTGGAGGCGCGGCTTTCACACCGCCCGTTCTCCCGCACCGTCCGCACGGACAGGCCCCGGCAACGCCGCGGTTCGGGCACACCACATCCTTTAAGTTTGTAGCCCTATCCGCGCAAGGCGGGATACCGCCGGCATGGATGCCCAGTTTTTCGCGAATGCCCAGGAGCTCTTGCACCTGATCACAGCTCAGTTCCCTGGCCTGGCCGATCACGTTGCCGGTGTACATCAGGATCAGCGCGTAGTGCTCCATCGCCTCCAACCGAAAGAACGCTTCCATCAGCGATTTTCCCCAGGACAGTGCCCCGTGATTGGCGAGCAGCAACGCGTTGTAGTCCCGGCAGTAGGGCGCGATGGAATCCGGGATGCCCTGGGAACCCGGCGTCTCGTAGTGCACGCAGGGCACCGTGCCCAGATTGACCAGCGCCTCCGGATAAATGGCCTTATCCAGCCCCAGCCCCGCGATGGCGAAGGAGGTGCAAATGGGCGGATGCGCGTGCGTAACGCCCCCGATTTCCGGGTTTTCGTGATAGGCACGCAGGTGCATTTTAACTTCCGAGGAAGGTTTCAATTCGCCCATGCTCAGGATGGTACCATCCAAGCGCATCTTGACCAGCATCTTTTCGGTCATAAAGCCCTTTGATACGCCGGTAGGTGTCGTCCAAATCTGGTCGCTGGCCACCTTGCAGCTGATGTTGCCATCGTTAGCCGCCACAAAGTTTTTCATGTACATTCTGCGCCCGACTTCCAAAATCTCCTGGCGCGCTTCCTGATCGGTGGGATATCGCCTGTTCTGCATACCGCTCTCCTCATGGCCGCCGCGCTAAACATAAACAAGTTTTGAAAAAACCGTTGTTCCGTCTTTGTTTAGCGCTGAATTGTACAAAATGATTAGCATTTCATTCCGCTAATTAAATTTTATCGTGCCGGCAGGGCTTTGTCAAGCGTTTTCGGATGAAGAAGCGGACATCTCGGTAGAGACGCGAACTAAACATCTTCCCTCTGTTTTATGGATTCGTGTTTATCCCCTATTCCCCTAAATCGTGCTTGTGCACGGCTGCTTTCCGTGGTATTATGCCTATGTGCAAGTGCTTTGCAAGCATTGCGGGCTACTTACATTGTTTAGAAAAGAGTGGCGATTTCCTGATGAAACGCATCTGCGTTGTCGGCAGCTTAAATGTGGATTTTACCATCATCCTCCCCCGCTTTCACGCGCCGGGCGAGACCATATCCGGCAGTGATTTTGCAGTCTACACCGGCGGCAAAGGCGGTAACCAGGCGGTGGCGCTGGGCCGCTTGGGCGCAGATGTCGCCATGGCCGGGCGGATAGGCGACGATGAAAACGGCAGCCTGTACCGCCGGATTCTCCGGCAAGAGCGCGTGCGCGACGATTTTGTGTCGGTCTGTGACACGCCCACCGGCGTGGCACTCATCGAGGTGGATGCGCGCACCGGCGACAATCGCATTGCGCTCTTCTCAGGGGCCAACGCGCAAGTGGATGCCGCGTTCATCGACAGACTGTGGCCGGCGCTGTCGGCGTACGACATCTTTTTGATGCAGTTTGAAATCCCAATGCCCACTGTGCTGCATGCAGCGGAAAAAATCGCCGGGCTTGGCAAGACGCTGATCGTCGATCCCGCGCCGGCGCAGCCGTTGCCAGAGGCGCTCCGGCGGTGCGCCGCGTACATCACGCCCAATGAGACGGAGCTGGCGTTGATCACAGGCATGCCCATTGGAGACCAAGCGCAGGCGCAGGCGGCGGCACAGGCGCTTTGTGCGCAGGGAGCGCGCGGTGTGGTGGCCAAACTTGGCGCAGCGGGCGCGCTGCTGGTGACGCCCGAAGGCGCGCAGCACGTGCCCGGCTTTGCCGTGCGGGCTGTTGACACCACCGCCGCGGGGGATTCGTTCAACGCGGGCTTTGCCTTTGCCTTGGCACAGGGCAAAAGCCCGTTGGAGGCGACGGTCTTTGCCAACGCGGTCGGGGCGCTATCCACCACCGCCATGGGCGCGCAAGCCGCCATGCCTTCCTTGGATGCGGCCCTGGCGCTGATGGCGCGGACGCGGTGAGAAACGATGATGATGCCGGCGACGCGAAAGAAATAAACGAGTATGCGCAATGCGCCGAAAATTGAGACGGAACGCTTGATTTTACGCAGATTTACGGAGAATGGCGCGGAAGCGTTTTATCATCAAAATGGGCGACAAAGAAGTGACACATGCCCTCCTTGGTTTCCGCTTGAAACAGTACAACGAGCAAAGATGGTAGTGTCAAAAATCCGCACAATTGGGCAGGGAGTCCTCCTTTGTGGTTCGGATTGTGTCTTATAACTCTACTCTATCCTATCACTTGCTGGGCTCACTTTTCAATTGTGCGGAACTTATTGTACGTTATCTGGGTGTCGCCGTGGGCTTGACCGTAGGCTGGGGCGTGGGAGCAGCCGTTAGTTTGATCGTAGGCCGGACAGTGAGGGCAGCCGTTGGTTTGATCTCAGGCTGGAAAGTGGGCGTAGCTGTTGGCTTAATCGTGGGCTGGAACGTGGATGTAACCGCAGGCTTGGGTGTCGATGTTGCCTTTGGAATAGACGCGGGTATAGCGGTCAACTCGGGCATTGGTGCCATTGTGAGCTTGAGTGTGGAGAACGTCGTCGATTCGGACATGGACGATATCGTTGGCCTCGATGTAGATGTTGATGCCGATGGTGGAAGCGACGAAAACAATTTTGCTATTATCATAACAATCTCAACACCAATAATAATATAAAAAAGAAGAATACGCCCAGATACAGTCTTATCCTCGAAAAAAGGACGACCTGACCATGACCCTTTATTTTTTATGGCTTCCGCTAGCCATGCAGTAAACAATCCTCCCGATAATGTAGCTACTAGTAGTATCGTAAAGGGATGGCTTAAAGCGGAAGACAGTGACTTGCCCAAATTCTGTTCATCCAAATATAAAATAATTAAAAAACAAATCCAACCCAAATTTACCATAACGCCTATGTGAACAAGGGTCGACCACTTTGTAAACTTTTTTGTACGACGCTCTTTTTCTCTCAAAACTTGCATTTTCATGTCTCCCCGTATTACAGGCGATGATGCGACGGATTCGATCTTGCGCTAGCAAGTTGTTCAAACCCCATAGCAGTAGCGTGGATATCACAGCATGCGGATCGATCTTTATGTATTATATCATCCCCTCAGAAAAAAAGGAAGCATTATCCACGGAAGTGACCAAACGCACGCCTACAAGAGATCAAAAATAGCGAAGAGGATTTCGCGTGCCCTGTGGGATTTGCCTGAACATGCGCTTTGCAAGGCAAAAGCGATCGTAGGCTTCAACGCAGACGGCCAGAACGGCTTGCAGGGTTTCTATCTTTCCGGCGAAGCAGTGGCTACGGCCAGCAAGAAGGGGGGATGTAGTGCCGCAGGTCAGCATTGCTCCCCTCGACGGTAAAGGTATCGGTTTTGTTGTATGGATTCCAGATATGGCGTCCCGGGTAAATCGCGTCGACATATCCGAACCACCTATCGGTGCAGTACGTTTCTGCCACGGTGCTTTGTCAACAATGCGTTGTACGCGCTTAGGCGATTTGTCAAACGTCACGTCAAACCCAACGATTTGACGGAGTTCGCGGCTCACCGTCGTCGTCACATAGGCGTTTTCACTCGTTCCTGCTCGCAGTTTTTGCCCGACAAAGCAATATCATTCATCAAGTTCTAATATTCGGTAATTATCCTCTCGGATTTGTGCCGTTTTTTTAATCCAGTTGCACACGTTCGCTTTATTCATCCCTATTATTTTTCCAACCCTGCGCTCGCTCACGCTTGAATCGTATGTCTTCGTCGCAAGTTCTCTGGTTCTCTCAGGGTAT
Source organism: Oscillospiraceae bacterium (assembly GCA_031286995.1). Lineage (GTDB taxonomy): Bacteria > Bacillota > Clostridia > Christensenellales > Aristaeellaceae > JAITTS01. The sequence goes on along the minus strand of JAITTS010000016.1, from coordinate 343 downwards.
ACTCTCTCTTCTTCGGAGCAACTGTATAGACAACGCTACACTCCTTACAGATGCAACGTTGTATTTCCGATAAATTGCGCCTATTTTTGATCTGCCCTTCTATTCTCCCACATTTGGGACGCGACGGCTCGCATCTGCTGTTGTTTTTCTCATTCAACAAATATAAAAACAAACGCAAACACATCCCCAAATATGATCGGTTTTGAGTCCCCATTTGTTCCTAATGGCTGGGGTGGCAGGATTCGAACCTACGAATGCTGGAGTCAAAGTCCCGTGCCTTACCGCTTGGCTACACCCCAATGTGGCACGACCGCCGCAGCAACCTGACGGCGCGGTGTCAACG
>JAITTS010000163.1 GCA_031286995.1 Oscillospiraceae bacterium | reverse complement strand
TCACCGCTGCTTTTGGTGGCTGTAATCGGCGTCAAACTGTCCAGCCCGGGCCCGCTCCTTTTTAAGCAAGAGCGCGTTGGGTTAAACAAGCGCGTGTTTTCAATGCTCAAATTCCGTAGCATGCGCGTAAACCACAAGGAATCGCGTGGCTGGACGAATGATTGCGATCCCCGGCGCACACGCTTTGGCAGTTTTTTGCGCAAGTTCAGCATTGATGAGCTGCCGCAGTTGATCAACGTCCTTCGCGGGGATATGAGCCTGATAGGCCCTCGGCCGGAAGTGCCCTATTTTGTGGAACAGTTTCGTGAAAGCATCTCCCTGTACATGGTCAAGCACCAGGTGCGCCCCGGATTGACTGGCTGGGCGCAGGTGAACGGGTACCGCGGGGATACCAGCATTGAAGAACGCATCCGCCACGACATCTGGTACATTGAGAATTGGAGCGTGGCACTGGATCTGAAGATCCTGCTGATGACCATATTGGGCGGATGGATAAACGATGAAAAAGTGTTCACATCTAGAAAAGGGAAATAATGCAACAAGAAAATCCTATGTCATATGATCGCGAGGTTCCTATGGAAAACATTTTCATCGCGGTTGCTACCCATAAGCCCTACTGGATGCCGCAGGATCCCCTCTACACGCCTGTACAGGCAGGTGCATTTGGCAAGGAATCGCTGGGCTGGCAGCGCGATGATGCCGGCGAGCACATCAGCCAGAAAAACGAGACCTATTGCGAGCTCACGGCGCTTTACTGGATGTGGAAGAATGTGGATGCAGATATTTACGGGCTGGCACACTACCGCCGCTACTTGGCTGTAGGGCGCCCTCTGCTGGATAAGCATTGTCAACCCCTCACCGAGAAACAAATCCTGCATCGGATGCGTGAGGTGGATATCCTTCTGCCCAAGAAGCGCCATTACTGGATCGAAACGAATGAAAGCCAATATGTTCATGCACATCATGCGGCGGATCTCGCCGCCACCAAGGCCGCGCTGGCAGAAGTGTGCCCTGAGGCACTGCCAGCCTGGGCATGCGTCATGAAGCGCCGTTCCGGACACCGCTTCAACTTATTCCTGATGCGCAAGGCGCGCTTTCACGAATATTGCGCCTGGCTGTTCCCGATTCTTTTCCAGGTGGAGGCAGGGTTGGATATCGCTGCGTATTCCCCAAGGGATCGGCGGGTGTTCGGATACTTGTCCGAGCGATTGTTGGATGTGTGGTTGCTCCATCGCGGTTATGCGTACCGGGAAACGCGCACCGTGCATTTGGAAACACAGCGCTGGGGCCACAAGATCGTCAGCTTTGTAAAGCGCAAGTTTGCGCGACGCAGTGATATATAACCATGGCAGAGATTATCACAAACGGATATGAGGGATGCGGTATGGGCAAGCGATATGATTATCTGGTGGTTGGCGCCGGGTTATACGGCGCCGTGTTTGCACACGAGATGCGGCAGCGCGGTAAGCGTTGCCTGGTGGTGGAAAAATCCGGGCACATCGCGGGGCACATCTATACGGCGCGGGTCGATGGTATCGACATTCACCAATATGGCGCCCATATTTTTCATACCCACGATGCAGAAATCTGGCGCTATATGAAGAGGTTTACTCGTTTTAACCATTATATAAATAGCCCTATTGCCAACTATCACGGTGAGATCTACAACCTCCCCTTCAATATGAATACCTTTAACAAGCTCTGGGGCGTAGCTACCCCACATGAGGCAGCAGCCAAAATCGAAGCGCAGCGGCGCGCTGCGGGCATTGAAACACCGCACAAGTTGGAAGAGCAAGCCATTTTTCTGGTCGGTACGGATATCTATGAAAAGCTCATCAAAGGCTATACCGAAAAACAGTGGGGGCGCGCCTGTACACAGCTCCCTGCCTCGCTGATTAAACGCCTGCCGGTTCGTTTTGTATATGACAACAATTACTTCGACGATCCTTATCAGGGCATCCCTAAGGATGGCTACACAGCTATAGTGGAACACATGCTGGAAGGCATTGAGGTACGCCTAAACGTCGATTATCTTAAGGAACGCGCCGCACTATCCACACTGGCAGAACGAACACTTTATACCGGCCCCATTGATGCTCTCTATGATTATCGCTATGGCACGCTGGAATACCGCAGCCTCCGCTTTGAAACGGAGGTGCTGGATATGCCAAACTATCAGGGCGTTGCCGTGGTCAACTATACTGATGCGCAGACCCCTTTCACACGCATTATTGAACACAAACACTTTGCCTTTGGCGCACAGCCAAAGACCATCATTAGCCGGGAATACAGTAATGAATGGGCGTTGGGTGTTGAGCCGTACTATCCTGTCAACAATCTGCGAAACATTGAGCTTTATAATCGGTATGCTGCAATTGCAGCCGCCAACAAAGAACTGATTGTAGGAGGCAGGCTTGGAGAATATGCGTATTATGATATGGATGACGTAGTCGCCAGAGCAATAAAGCGCGCTGATTTAGAGCCAAGGTGATTAGTTGCTAAACAAACCAGGCGCAGTGACCCAAACATTGCGTAGCGCCTTCGATGTATCAAGGTACCGGTAAAAATAGCGCCGCTGTGGCGAGCCTGGTATATGGCGACGAAGACCGGCGTTTACAAGTTTTAACATGATTGTTATCTTTCCCATGTTATTACGCAAGACGCCCCCCCTTGCAACCTTTGGCTCACCGTGCTATGATGCTTGTGCCATGCGGAAGGGGATTGCCCTCTTCCGCCACTGCCCGTTTTGGTACGGGCATTGAGAATCGGGGGGAAGAGAGTGCGCTTGATCGTGGGGTTGGGCAATCCGGGCACAAAGTATCAGCATACCCGCCACAACGTGGGTTTTGATGTGGTGGAGGTCATCGCTCAAAAGACGGGCGTTTCTCTAAACCGAAAGAAAAATTTGGCAGAGTTGGGCGAAGGCTTTTACTTGGGTAGGCGCATTGCGTTGGCACGGCCCCAAACTTATATGAATTTCAGCGGTGAGAGTGTGCACGCCTTGGCCCAGTGGTACAAACTGGCGCCAGAGGAGCTGCTGGTGGTCTACGACGATATTGACCTGCCTCTGGGCAAACTGCGCCTGCGCGCCGGTGGCAGCGCGGGCACACACAACGGTATGCGATCCATTCTGGATGTGTATGGACGGCAGGATTTTCCACGCTTGCGGGTGGGTGTAGGGGCCTGCCCCGAGGGATGGGATTTGGCGGATTGGGTGCTCTCACACTACGCAGACGCGCAGGAAAGGCAGACGCAGTTCGATGCCTTTTTGCGCGCGGCGGAGGCGGCCTTGGCTTGGGCCGTGGCTGGGATGGAGGCGGGCCTGCGCGTCTGCCAGGCAGGGGTGTAGTGTGAACGATCTGCTGTTTGCGCCCCTGAAGGGCTGGCAACCCTACGAAGATTTGAAGGCCGCCGTGTCGGCGGGCGGCATAGCTTGCGCTTACGGCATGGCGGAGGGGCACAGACCGCACCTGGCCGCCGCGTTGCTGTGGGATACCGGCAGGCCCGTGGTACTGGTGATGGCAAGCGAGACACTGGCTGCCCGCATGGCGGATGATTTAAACCAGCTGTTGGGTGCAGGCGTGTGCTTGTTTCCTGCGCGCGAGATCAGTTTCTATCGTACCGTGGCCACCAGCCAAGAGTTGGCCCAACGCCGGCTGGAGGCGCTCTCGGGTATGCTCTCTGGAGCGGTTCGGCTGGTGGTGGCCTCTGCCGATGCCCTGATGCACCGGCTGATGCCCGCCGCCAATTTTGCCGCCCACAGTTTTACCCTTGCGGAAGGCCAACGCGTCCCGTTGGAAGAACTGACCCGCCGTCTGGCGGATGCGGGCTACACCCGTGAGGACATGGTGGAGGGCAAGGGTCAGTTTGCCTTGCGCGGCGGCATATTGGATGTGTATCCGCCGGCCGCGCTCAGTGCTTTGCGCGTGGAGTTTTTTGACGACGAGGTGGATTCCATCCGCACCTTCGATGTGCTGACCCAGCGATCTCAGGGGCGGGTGCAAGCGGCGGATATCTGCCCGGCCAGCGAGGCCCTGACCGATGGCCCCCAGGGTGAGGCGGCCGCACGCCGCCTGCTGGCCGCCCTGGCGGACGGGCCGGATCAGCCCGCGCCATCCCTAACTTTACCGGATTTGGAGCCGCTGGATTTTGATCAGGATGACGAGTTGCCCAGCTTATGGGATATGCAGCCCCCACAGGCACAAGCGCCCGTACCGGCCAAGCCACCCCAGGGCGGCTCTTCGCCAGATCGATGCATGGGTGAGGTGCGAGACGCCGCCGCAAGCCTGGCTGCGGGCCGCAGGGTGCGCGGGGCGGAACGATGGATGAACCTGCTTTTTGATGAGCCTCACACCTTGCTGGAATACCTGCCAAACGCCATCGTTCTGCTGGATGAACCAGATCGTCTGCGAGAGCGCTGCCAGAACCGGGGGCTGGAATTTGTTCAGGCCTTCACCGCCGCCCTGGAGCGGGGCGAGGCGCTGCCCGCTCAGGCGGATCTGCTGCTGGATTGGCTCGCACTGGCCCCGCTGATAACCGAGCACGGCGCGGTGGCGCTGTGCGGCTTTTTGCGCGCCATGGGCGGCTTGCAGCCTAAGCGCCTCATCCAATTGGATGGCGTGGGCACGCCGGGCTACCAAGGACAGATGAAGGAACTGATACGGGATATCGCCCGCTGGCAGCAGGAAGGCTGGCGGGTGGCGCTACTCTCCGGCGGCGTGGCTCGTGGCCAGCGCTTGGCCCAGACCCTGTTGGAGCATGACGCGGTGGTACCCTTTGTGGAGGCGCGCCGGCAGCCCATCGCCCCCGGCGAAGCGGTGATTTTGCCTCTGGCGCTTTCTCATGGCTTTTCGTATCCCGATCTGCGCTTTGTGGCGGTGGCTGACGGCGAAATTTTCGGCGTGGGTCAGGTCAAGGCCCGGGCGCGCAAACGCACCGGCGAGCGCATCGCCGCCTTTACGGATTTGAAGGTGGGCGACTACGTGGTGCACGAGAATCATGGCGTAGGCGTGTACCAGGGCACAGTGCGCTTGCAGAGCGAAGGTACCTACCGCGATTACCTGTTCATCCAGTACCAAGGCGCAGACAAGCTCTACGTGCCCACAGATCAACTGGATAGGGTGCAGAAGTATATCGGCGCGGAAAAAGTCACCCCGCACATCAATCGTTTGGGTGGGGGAGAGTGGCAGAGGCAGAAGGCCCGGGTTAAACAATCCATCCGCACGCTGGCCTTTGACCTGGTGCGCCTCTACGCCCAGCGCAAGGCAACCCCGGGTTTCGCCTTTTCACCGGATACGCCATGGCAGCGCCAGTTTGAAGAAAACTTTCCCTTTGAGGAGACGCCGGATCAGCTGCAATCCACCATGGAGATCAAGCGGGATATGGAAACCCGTTTGTGCATGGATCGCCTGTTATGCGGTGATGTGGGCTATGGCAAGACAGAGGTGGCTTTGCGCGCTGCCTTTAAAGCCGTGATGGATGGCAAGCAGGTGGCCATCCTGGCGCCCACAACTATCCTGGCCCAGCAGCACTACAACACCATCCTGAACCGGTTCGAGGGCTTCCCTGTGGCGTGCGATGTGCTCAGCCGCTTTCGCAGCGCGGCGCAGCAGAAGCAGGTGTTGGCCAATTTGGCGACGGGCCGCGTGGATATTTTGGTGGGCACGCACCGCCTGCTGAACCGGGATGTACGGTATAAGGACCTGGGCCTGTTGATTATTGATGAGGAGCACCGCTTCGGCGTGGCCCATAAGGAGACCATCAAAAACCTTAAGCGCAGCGTGGATGTGCTCACCCTGTCGGCCACGCCCATCCCTCGCACACTGCACATGTCCATGGTGGGCATACGGGATATGAGTGTGCTGGAGACCCCGCCGGAAGAACGCTATCCCGTACAGACCTATGTGTTGGCGTATCAGGATGGCGTGGTGCGTGACGCTATTCTGCGCGAGATTGCCCGCGGTGGCCAGGCATACTTTCTTTACAATCGAGTAGAACACATTGAGCGGTTTCACGCCCGTTTATCTCGCCTGGTGCCGGAGGCTCGCATCGCCGTGGCTCACGGGCAAATGCGGGAGCATGCGCTTGAGGATGTGATGATGGATTTTTACGAGGGCAAGTATGATGTGCTGCTGTGCACCACCATCATCGAATCCGGGCTGGATATCCCCACTGCGAACACCTTGATCGTCTTTGATGCGGATCGCTTCGGCCTGGCTCAGCTCTACCAAATACGGGGGCGCGTGGGCCGATCCAATCGTTTGGCCTTCGCTTACCTGACCGTGCGTCCGGATAAGATGCTCACCGAGGCGGCGGAAAAGCGCCTGCAGGCCATACGGGAGTTTACGGAGTTCGGATCGGGTTTTCGCATCGCCATGCGCGATTTGGAACTGCGCGGTGCGGGCAACATCCTGGGGCCGGAGCAGAGCGGTCAAATGTCTGCCGTAGGGTACGACATGTACGTCAAACTTATTGAGGAGACGGTGCGCGAGATTCGCGGCGAGATGGGCGAGACGGTGGATGTGGAGACCCGCGTGGAGCTGCAGGTGGATGCTTACCTGCCCAGCGAGTACGTGCGCGGGGAAGGGCAACGGATGGAGGCTTACAAGCGCATTGCAGCCATCGGTGATCGGACGGATCGGGAGGATGTGTGGGAGGAACTGACCGACCGCTTCGGCGACCCGCCGGAGCCTGTGCGCAACCTGATGGATATTGCCCAGCTCAAGAGCATGTGTTCTGCCTTGGGTATAGAAGCTGTTTGGCACCGAGGCGGGCAATTGGTCATGCGCTTCTCGAAACACGCGGTCATAGACGGCAAGCGCCTCTTCGTCGCCCTGCACGATACGGATAAGCGCTTGGTGCTGGCTGCCCAGTCGCCGCCCAGCTTGCTGCTCAGAGATGGACGGCTGGATACCCCCGCCATGCTGCGCGAAGGCGTACGCTTGATGGAGGTCGTCACCCAGCGCATGCGCGGGCAGGTGCAAGAAGATGCGTCACAGACTTGATTTTTACCGTGCGTCGCGCTATACTAGATACGCCGCAAGATGTGATGACGGACGGGTCCTGTGCAATGATGGGGTGTGAACCTTGTCAGGCCCGGAAGGGAGCAGCAATCAGCACGGTACATCATGTGCCGCGGGGTTGCCTGGCCCGAGCGTCTTGTGGTTTTTTGTTGCAATCTTCCATCCTCACGGTTTCATCCGGAGGGATGCGCCCTTGGATTGTTTGCCCCCTTTTGCCTCAATACGGCTTTGTCTTTACGAAAGAATGCCGCCGCTGTGCCGGCGGTCATTTCTAAAAATATATCCGAGAGAAGCGAACGTGTTTTCTATATAAAGATGGTCAATTGAAAAGACAAGTGCCCCCCTGGAGAGAGGAAGAAAAAGACAGCTCAAAGGAGCGACTTCTTGTACAGTGTTGGTTAGCAGACTAACAAGCACAAGGAGGGACGCCAATGAGCCAGGAACAGTGTAGCACAGAAGAAAAGGAAGAGAAAGGAAACACCTCACACCAAACGAGCGAAGAACAATAGAGCGAATGCTGGGGGCGGGAGCGAACAAGGCGG
>JAITTS010000155.1 GCA_031286995.1 Oscillospiraceae bacterium | reverse complement strand
AGATGGCCCTGCAGTGCGCGCGCTTTTACCGCAGCCGCATGGTGCGGCGCGTGGACAGCGAGGTATACGAACTGCGGGATGTGATCGGCCCGGATGAGTACCACGAGCGTGTGGATAACAACGCCTACACCAACGAGATGGCCCGCTTTACGCTGCGGGCCGCCCTGGAGGCGGCGGATGTGCTGAAGGCGCGCGCGCCCGCAGCCTATGCCGCGCTGGATGCGAAGATCGGCTTTGCGGCGGAACTGGCCTGCTTTGCCGAAGCGGCCCGGCGTTTAAAGCGTCAGGAGTGGCCGGATGGTCTCATCCCCCAGTTTGACGGATACTTTGATCTGGAGGATGCGTCCATCGACGCCGTGCGGGGCCGCCTGCAGCACGAAAAGGAGTACTGGGGCGGGGCTAACGGTGTGGCCGCCCACACGCAGATCATCAAGCAAGCGGATGTGGTGACGCTGCTCTACATGCTGGGCCAGCACTACGATGAACAGACGGTGCGCGCCAACTTCGGCTACTACGCGCCCCGCACAGAGCATGGCTCATCCCTTAGCGCCTGCATGCACGCCTTGGTGGCCTGCCGCCTGGGACAGCTGGATACGGCGTATGAGTTTTTTATGAAGAGCGCGCGGGCCGACCTGGTGGGCGGTGGCAAGGAGTGGGCCGGGCTGGTGTACATCGGCGGCACACACCCCGCAGCCAGCGGCGGCGCGTACATGACTCTTGTAAACGGCTTTCTGGGCCTTACCACCGTAGATGGCAAACCCGCGCTGCGCCCGCGCCTGCCCAAAGGATGGAGGCGCGTGCGCTGTACGCTGCTGGTCAATGGCCAGCCTTTTGCCGTGGATGTACAGGGCTAGAAAGCGGCTAAGGCGCCCACGACACGCCGCCCCATCCCCCCTCGTTGGTAAAGAAGCTCTGCGGCACTTCGCCCACGATGATGCTCTCGGCGATCAGCATGTTTTCCGTCACTGTGACGGCGTTGGTCTGGGTAGGGATGACGATCTGGATGATGGTCGTCACCTGCAAAAACAGCTTGTGACGCGTCTGATTGATGCCGGATTGTTCAAACTCGCTTTGATAATTGGTGGATACAGAGCCCACCGGGTACACCTTGACGGGTATCTGCGGGCCCGACCCAGCCAACACCCGGCTGCCCAGCACAGCGCCCAGCGGGATGTTGATGCGCGCCACCCCGAGCTGTTGCAACCCGCTCTGCGCGCGCTCCCGCACGTTGCGGGCCAGTTGATTCATGGCCGCTGTGCGTGCCTCCAGCATGGATACCCTGCCCGCATTGTCCGTGCGCACCGATATCAGATCCCCGTAGGTCACTCCGACTCCCATAGCACCGCTGAGGGCGGGGTTGAGCACGCCCACCGCCAGCGCGCGGCACTGAGCCTGGGCCATGCTGGTGATGATGGGGCGCAGGCTGGCATCCATCCATAAGGCCAGCGTCACCAGCGCGGCCAAGGCCAATGCGGCCCAAATGCGCCACCGGCCCTTGCCGCGGCGGCTTTTTTTTACCAACTTGCACGCAACCACCGGCAGCCCTTCTTCGTCCTATGATATATACAGGGTATGCCGCGCTCTGCCGCTTTACGCAAAAAAACCGCCGCAGCCCATCCCACACCGCTCAAAACGTGGTATAATGAACAAACGAAAGGAGGTTGCCCGTGAACGAGACCGATCTGCACGCGCCACGGGGAGCGCGACGCCCCGTTACCATACTGAAGCCCCGTCTGCGCAAGCCCAACTTCGCATTGTCGGTGCTGGTGACCTCTGTCAAGCTGGCAGCGGTTCTCTTGGTGCTGACCATGCTGGCCGGGGCCGGGGCTTTGCTGGGCATTGCCAAGGCCTATGTGGAGACAGCGCCCACGCTCAATCTGGCCAAGCTGGACGAGCAGGCGAAGACTTCCTTCATTTATGACGCTCAGGGCAACCTGATCACCGACTACAAGGGCACAGAGGATCGCGTAATGGTCTCCCTCGCGGAGATGCCTACCAATCTGCAAAACGCCTTTGTAGCCGTGGAGGACGCCCGTTTTTTTACCCACAACGGCGTGGATGTCAAGCGCATTGTGGCGGCGTTTATCTCTAATTTCTCCTCATCCAGCCAGCAGGGCGGCTCCACCATCACCCAGCAGCTGATCAAGCAGACTGTGCTCTCCGACGAGCAATCCTACAAGCGCAAATTGCAGGAGGCCTACCTGGCCATGCAACTGGAGAGCAAGTACACCAAGGAACAAATCTTGGAAGCCTACCTAAACACCATTTTCCTGGGCGGCAATTATTATGGCGTCAAGGTGGCGGCCCAGGGTTACTTTGGCAAGGAGCTGAATCAGTTGACCCTGCGGGAATGCGCCATGCTGGCTGGGCTGACCCGCAGCCCCAACTACTACGACCCGCGCAAAAATTTTTACAGCCGAAATGTGGATGGCGCGCAGACCGCCAAGATAACCAATGATCGCACGAATTACGTGCTGCGCGCCATGTACGAAAACCAGTTTATCACCGACGACATGTACCGCCAGGCGCTGGATGCAGCCACCGCCCGCGTGCTGGAAACATCCCCCTACGCCACCCAGCTGTACGACTATACCTACTATGTGGAGTATGCCATCAGCGATGTGGTGAACAAATTTTTAGAGATCAATCAGCTGGAGAACACCGCCGCCAACCGCTACGCCATGGAGAACAAGCTGCGCACGGGCGGCTACAGCGTGTACCTGTGCCTGGATACGCAAATACAAACCATTGTGGAGGATACGCTGGCGAACTGGGCCAACTATCCCCGTCTGCGCAACCCCAGCGATAAGGTGTACCGCGCGCGCAACAGCGACGGCACCTATACGGAGATACCCCAGCCCCAGGCCGCGGCGGTGGTATTCGACTACCGCACCGGCGAGCTGAAAGCTATTGTGGGCGGCCGCTACAAGCCTACCCAGCGCAAGACGCTGAACCGCGCCAACGCCATGAACATGCCGGTGGGCTCATCCATTAAGCCCATTTCCGTCTACGCGCCGGCCATTGACCTGGGGGCATCCCCCGCCAGCGTCATCTACAACATGCCCGTGCCCATCCAGGGCTGGCTGAATAGCCAGCGCGAGGACAGCTTTCCCAAGAACTACGGGGGAGGCGGGTATTCCGGTGCGGAGACCTTCCGTGAGGCGCTGAAACGCAGCCACAACACCGGTGCGGCCCAGGCGCTGATGGACTACGTGGGCATCGACCGATCCGCGCAATACCTGAAACAGCTGGGCGTGGCGGATAAGAATATCAACGCCGATGGCTTTGGCCTGGCGCTGGGCTCATCCGGCATTACGCCGGTACAGATGGCGGTGGCCTTTGGGGCCATCGCCAACAAGGGCGTGTACCTGGAACCTCTCTCTTTCTCTAAGATTGTGGATGCCGCGGGCAATGTGGTGGTGGATATGCGCGCTACCCAAACCAAGCGCCAAGTGTTCAAACCCTCCACAGCGCTTTTGACGGTGGATATGCTCAAGGGCGCGGTTGCCAGCGGCACAGGCACCAGCGCCAAAATATCATCCCAGGTGGTGGCGGGCAAGACAGGCACCAATTCCGACTCTCGCGGGGTGTTTTTCTCCGGCATGACCGGGTGGTACGCCGCATCGCTCTGGGTGGGGCATGACAACTACAAGGCGCTTACATCCAAGGCCACGGGTGGCAGCGACGCCGCGCCGCTGTGGCAATCCTTCATGGAGAAGATACACAAGGCCAAGAACTTGGAAAAGCGCGAGATCATCGATGGCGCGCCGGAGGATTACGGCCTGGTGAAGGTGACCACATGCGGCGTATCCGGCCAGCTGGCCACGGATGCCTGCCGCAACGACTTGAAGGGCTACAAGACCGTATCCGATTATTGGTACAGGGACAACGCGCCCACCACCTCCTGCGTGATGCACAAGCAGCTATCCGTGTGCACCGAGAGCGGCATGGCCGCCGGGGAGTTTTGCCCTGCCGGGCTGGTGGATAACCGGGGCGCCATCGTCATACCCAAGGGGCACCCCCTGTATCCCTACACCGGCAGTCACGCCAGCGTAATACGCGAATACCTGGGGGCCTTCGCAACCCTCGGCGGCGACAGCCAGAACGCCCTGCAGCGCACGGTGTGCGACATACACACCTACGATTGGTACATGGCCCAGCAGAGCGGCGCGCAGCAAACCAACGACCTGGTGACCCAGGCCCGCACGCTGGTGACGGATGCCTACAATGCCGTGGGGGCCGCGGGCAGCACCCTCGACCCGGATGCGCGCAACCAGATCAACAGCGCCATCTACGCCGTAGAAACCGTGCTCTACAGCGGCAACATCAACGCGTCGACGCTGTCGAACGCCGTGGAGAATTTAAGAGAGGCGATGCGGGCGTTGCCGTAGAGAGCCCGTCGCCATTTTTTGAAATTACAGCATTTGTAAAGCTGCTCGACGGCATTTCTATTGACCGAGAATCCGCGCTTCGCATATTTGAGCGCGCCTGATTCCAGCGAAGCGCCGGCGGGAAAACGATGGAGATGTGCAATGAAAATCCGTAAATTCAAAATTGATGACTATGACGCCGTCTACGCTCTTTGGCGCAGAACCTCTGGCATGGGCTTGAATGATGTGGATGACAGTCGTGAGGGCATAGCCAGATATCTGAAGCGAAACCCACATACTTGTTTTGTGGCGGACGCTGAAGACGAGTGCGGAATCATCGGCGTGATTATGAGCGGTCATGACGGACGGCGCGGGTTCATCCATCACACCTGTGTGGCAAGCGAAATCCGTCATAGCGGCATAGGTACCCGCCTTGTAGATGCCGCCCTGGAAGCTCTCCGGGCCGAAGGCATCACCAAAGTAGCGCTCGTGGTATTCGGCCGCAACGGGGGCGGTAACGCTTTCTGGGAGCGTTTGGGTTTCACGGCCCGCCCAGACCTCAACTACCGCAACAAAGCGTTGGTTGAACTGGCGCGGATTGATACTTGACGAAAAAGGTCTCTCAACGGCCTTGAAACCGATAACCGTAAAGATCAATGGGCGCCCCGCCGCTATTTTTTGAAATTGTGGCGCCATTGCGATAATCTGCCGGGCGAATCGGCACCGCAAACGACTTACGCACGCGCTACCGGTCTAATGGCCTCTTCACAGCCATTTGACGATATGTTGTCCATTTACCGATACCAACCTCAATCACACAGGCGCATATGTTTACGCAAAAGGTGAAATCATAATTCATCTGAGCCTTGATAGGGAGCGTTCAATGCCGAACGAGCATCCGTACTACTATTTATTAAATAATATTCATATTTGCGAACGCTACGCGGTTTTATAGATGATATTAAAACAAAATGCCCCTTGACCAAAGCCCAAGGGCACAGTTTTATTGTCGTAACGTTTATGAGGTTACTTTTGTTTTCTGAATGTAATTAAAGTAGCTCCACGGGCTTGTAAAGAGGTTGACATATAAGAATATGTCACAAGTTCCCAGCCATCTGATGCTCGTTCGCTAATCAAGTTGTTAAGCTCCGTTACGTCGGCTTCATTTGCCTTGTCAGAAAGCCACTTGACTCCTGTTTTTAATACTTCTGTTTTGTACTCAAACATTGTACATTTCCTCTCCTTTTGTTGTGAATGCGGTTTGATACAACGACGCAAAACCTGAGGTTTTTTCCCTAAACGTTTACCTGCTGATATCATATAGCGGAATGAGCATGATGTCAATAATAAAATGCTTCCCGCATTTCGTCCTGTATGCTTTGCGGCACATTATATCCATATGTATGCATATAATTTGCATATAAAATATAAACAGGTGACGGATGTCTGTGTTCGTCGTAGAAAAAACGAATCACCCAACCAGACGAGACGACTCGTATGCCCATGGCTTTCATTCAACAGCTTGAGCAGGTAGCGCAGGGGAAAACCATAATCACTTTCTCCCCAAAATTTGCCGTAAGCCGCTGAGATTATCGAAAAAGCTGACCTTGTCGAGCATGGCGAGCAGTTCGGAGATGGTAGCGCATTCAAACTTACGCAGAATGCTGTTCACCTGGGATTTGACGGTGGACATCTCTACGTTGCGGATGCGGCACACATCCGCGCGCGTCTTGCCCTGATGAAACAGATCCAGAATAGAGAGTTCTGACATGGTGAGCGTCACCACCACGTTCAGGTACTTCATCAACCCGTCTTCCTTCGCCTTCACGCGCCGAAACTCGCGCCGGATTGTCTCGGCGATCACAGGGCGTATCGGCGAGCAATTGTGATACGCATCCTTGACGCACTGCACCAGTTCCGCACTGGACGCGCCTTTAAGTATGTAATCGACCGCACCGAGCGCGAAGGCCTGAAAGATCGCTTCCTCATCCTGCAGGATGGTCAGTATGACGATCTTTGTATCGGGGAAGTGCGCGAGAATCTGCCTCGCCGCAGCAAAGCCCGCAACCGGCGTCTCCATCTGTATATCCATCAGCACCACATCCGGGCGATGCATCGTGGCCATCATCACCGCCTCGTAGCCGCTGCGCACGGCGGCTACCACAGAAATCTGCGCGTCGGCCTCGCAGGCCTTGCGGTACCTGTTGAGCAAGGTGGGTATATCCTCGGCAATCAGCAGTTTGATCATTGCAGCAGCCTCCTCTCCGGTTGCTTCCGCCACTATATCACATTCCCTGCCTTTTTTCACCGCATCACCGCCGCTTAACCGATCTCTCAGCGCCCGGCAGCCCGCCGCTCCCGCTCGTTGAGCGCCGCGCGGTAGCCAAAGGCGCTGGTAAACGGCGGTTTCACGCCGGCGAGTATGCGATCCAGCGTCGCGTCGGCTTTGGGGATATCACCGGCTACATAATAGTAGTAGTTGGCGACACCGTACGCGCAAGTGACGTGCTCCACAGCGTAAGCCTCTCCCGGGGGCGGCAGCAGTGATTGCGGATCCCGCAGACCCTTGTAGAGCATGAGCAGGTTGTAGTAACCGGCGGTGCTGTCGTTCAGGCCGGTCAGGCTGTTGGGAACCCCGGCCAGCAGCGCTTCCGCGTCCGCCTTCTTTCCCTGATGCACCAGGCACGCCCACACCCAGTTCAGTGCCGAGATCGACTCAGTGTAAGTCGCCGCGGTATCCACCGTGCGCCGGAAAATTTTCTCTGCCATCTTATATTCCGCCAACAGGTAGTGAGCGATACCGTAATGGTAGAGAATATTCTTATCATCCGGGCGCAACAGCGCCGCGCGCGTGAAATCACTGGCGGATTTTTCGTACTCGCCCACATTGGTAAACCAGTGCCCGCGGTGCTGAAGGAAGCGCGCGGGGTCGCGGACGTACACCAGCGCTTGCGAGGCAACGTAAATGGCGCTGCCCAGTTCCTTGTGATCCGCATGGGTGTGCGCCTTGCGAAACCAATTGTATTCGTTCCAGCGCTCCTGGGCGATCTTTTCATCCCACTCGGGCTGTGGCGCGGGCCGGTCGGTTTTGCCCATCTCCGCCTGGGCCGCGCGGTAGCCGAAAGTGTGGTACATCTCCGCCGCACCGACCCGCAGCATTTCCTCGCAGAGCGCGTCTGCTTTGCGCGCGTCGCCCAGCACATAGCGGCAGTAGTTGGATACGCCGTAGGCCGAGGACATTGACTGAATGGCGCTGACGATGCCGCCCTGCCCCATCCCCTGTTCCGGCGTCAGTTTGCCCTTAGCTGTAAAGACGACGCGGTAGTACCCCTCCGCATCCTCTGGCATGGGCATTTCGTCAGGGATCGTGCGCAGCACTGCGGCCGCCTCATCTGTCTCCCCCGCGTGCAGCAGACTGGCCCAGGCCCAATTCGCCGCCGCCAGGGTATCGCCCGCGTTGCGCGCGTGGCCCGATGCCTCTCGGAACAGTGCCGCTGCGCGCGCGTAATCCCCGATGAGAAAGCAAGACAGCGCGTAATGATACAGCGTATCCCATTCCGCCCCCATCAGCCGGTGCGCCTGTGCGTAATCCGCCGCGGCCTCGGCAAAGCGTCCACCGTTGATCAGCACGTGCCCCCGATCCCGGTACAGCGGCCCGTAGTGCGGGCACCGGGTGATGCCCTGCGAAAAGGCGCGCGCGGCCTCATCGTACCGCTGAACTCCCCAAAAAATTTTACCCCGCCACAGCCACACCAGTTCGTCATCCGGGCACCAAATCAGTTGCCAGTCGTTGGCCTTTATATCCTCATCAAACTTTGTCACATTTTGTTCCAGTTCCGTCATGCCCGTTTTCTCTCCTTTACTTGCCGTTTATCGCCACTAAAAAGGTGATCTCTACATCGTGCCCCGCTGGCATATCCAACTGCATCCGTACGCCGGAGGGCGGGTTGAGGGTGCCTGGGCCGATCCAGCGCTGCCATTCTTCCTCGTAGGCATCAATGTCAACGCCCGGTCTGTCGGCCACGTAAGAGAATTGAAAGATCAGGTTCTCCTTGCGCAGTCCACGCTCCGCAAAGGCGCGATCCGCCTCGGCCAGGATGGCCGAGGTCTGCTCGCGAATCGGCCTGCCGCCGGCACACACCACCCGCGTAAGGTACGCTACGCCGCTGTGCTCGGCATAGCCAGTGCCCGGGGGCGTTCCCACGGCGTGGAAGCCGCGCACGGTTTCTTCCCAGGCCGTGTCGGCCCGCGCGGCGGCCGCAGCGCGCTCGTCTCCGGCCACGATCAGCGTCACGGCCATGTCGCGCCCGTTGTGGAACCGAGAGGGGATCAGCGCCATCCGCGCCTCGATGCCGCGCATCCAGCCCTCCCAAATCGGTTCGATCTCCTGCCAGCTGTACGGCTCATTCAGGTAGATCAGGGCATACACGATGTCCTCCTTGCGCAGGTGAAACCGCGCGAATAGCTCCATATAGCGCGCGGTGATGGCTGTAAGCTGCTCGCGCACGGTGACATACTCCGGCCGCGCTACGTGATCCGTAAAGTACATCAGGCCGCCTGCAGCCACCGCGCGCACGTAAGTAACCGGCGAATTGCTTGGATCCAGCCTTTTGATTTCCATGGTGAGCCTCCTTATCGAACCTATCGAAAATGGCAAGCCACCAGATGCCCCGGGCCTATCTCCCGGGTTTCAGGCGGCTCCAAAGTGCAACGCTCTTCGGCGTACTTGCAACGGGTGTGAAAGCAGCATCCGCAAGGCGGGGAGACCGGGTTGGGCACATCACCTTCCAGCGTCTCCTGCATGCAGGGTGACGCAGGATCGGGCACCGGGATCGCTTCCATCAGCGCGGCGGTGTAGGGGTGAGCGGGGTGCTCAAACAGCGCCTTCTTGGGCGCGATTTCTACGATGTGCCCCAAGTACATCACCGCGATGCGGTCGCACAGGTGCCTGACCACCGCCAGGTTGTGCGAGATGAACACGTAGGTCAGCCCGTGCTTTCGCTGCAGGCTTTTCATCAAATTGAGGATCTGCGCCTGAATGGATACATCCAAGGCCGACACCGGCTCGTCACAGACCACCAACTCGGGATGGAGCGCCAGCGCGCGGGCCACGCCGATCCGCTGGCGCTGGCCGCCGCTGAATTCGTGCGGATATTTTGAGAAGTGATCCGGCCGCAGGCCCACCTCTTCCATCAATGCCAGCACGCGCTCGGTTCGCTCCTTCTTCCCGTACAGGCCGTTGACCAGCATGGGTTCTGCTATGGTGCGGCCCACCGTGAACTGTGGATCAAGCGATGAGTAGGGATCCTGAAAGATCAGCTGGATCCGCCGGGTCAGCGCGCGCGCCGCCGCCTGATCCCGGGGCGCGAACAGATCCCGACCGCCGAAGAGCACGCGCCCTTCGGTAGGCTGAATCAGGCGTGCCAAAGTCTTGCCGGTGGTGGACTTGCCACAGCCGCTCTCGCCCACCAGGCCGAAGGCCTCGCCCGCATTCACGGCAAAGGACACGCCATCCACCGCCCGCACGAACCGCCGCCCACCACCCAGCCATTCCTTGCCGGCCACCGGATAGTACACCTTCAGGTTTTCCACGCGCAGCAGTTCTTCAGCCATGGCGCTTTCTCCCCCCTTCGCAACGCCAACAGCGCACCTGTCTTCCATCCCCCATCTCCAGGCAGGGTGGGTGCTCTGTGGCACAGCGGTCTGTCGCCACGCCGCAGCGTGGGCTGAAGCGGCATCCCTTGGGGTAGTTCAGCGCGCTGGGCACCATGCCGGGGATGGTAAAGAGCATGTCCCGCTCCTCCGTCATCTTGGGGATGGACTGCAGCAGGCCTTGGGTGTACGGGTGTAGCGGGTCAGCGTAGAGGCTGCGGACATCCGCATATTCGACGGCCTCGCCGGCATACATCACCAGCACGTTTTGCGCTATTTGCGCCACCACGCCCAGATCGTGGGTGATGAGGATGATGGAAGCCCCGGCCTTGCTGCGGATATCCCGCAGCAGCCGCAAAATTTGCGCCTGAATGGTCACATCCAGAGCGGTGGTGGGCTCGTCGGCGATCAGAATGCGCGGGTTGCAGGCCAGCGCCATAGCGATCATCACACGCTGGCGCATGCCGCCGGATAACTGATGTGGATAACGATCCATCGCCCGCGCTGGCGCGGCGAACCCGACCAAGCCCAGCATCTCCACAGCACGCGCCTGCGCCGCCCCGCGGCTCTTTTCGCCGTGGAACCGCAGAGATTCCATGATCTGCCGGCCAATGGGGAAAACCGGGTTCAGTGAGGTCATGGGCTCCTGAAAAATCATAGAAATTTCCTGGCCGCGGATCGCGTTCATCTCCCTGGCGGTCTTGGTCAACAGATCCTCGCCCCGGTAATGAATCTCTCCGGCCACGATCTTGCCCGGCGCGGGCACCAGCCGCAGCAGCGAGAGCGATGTCACACTTTTGCCGCAGGCCGATTCCCCCACGATAGCCAGCACCTCATTTTCCGCTAAGGAAAAGCTTAAGCCATCCACTGCGGGCAGCATGCCGCCATCGGTTTGAAACACCGTTCGCAGGCCGCGTACCTCCAACAGTTTGTCTTGCATATTCACCACCGCCTTCCCCTAAACGTTGCGCAGCTTAGGATCCAGCGCGTCGCGCAACCCGTCGCCCACCAAACTGAAACTGAGCACTACCAGCGTGATGAAGATGCCGGGCATCAGCACGCCGATGGGGGCAGTGCGAATGGCATCCCGGGCCTGGCTGAGCATGGTGCCCCACTCTGGGTTGGGCGGCTGCACGCCCAAGCCAAGAAAAGAGAGGGAAGAGGCCGTCAAAATCGCGCCGCCCAGGTTTAGTGTCGTGTTGACGATGATCTGCGACATGGCGTTGGGAATGATATGGGTGAAGATGATGCGCGGGCTGGACTCGCCCATGATCCGGCAGGCCTGCACATATTCCTCGTTTTTGATGACCAGCACAACGGAACGCACCATACGGGCGATAGAGGGAACGGAAAAAATGGCGATGGCCATGGCGGTGTTGGCCACGCCGTTACCCAGTATCGCGGAGATGGTGATGGCCAGCAACAGCCCCGGAAAAGCCAGCATGATATCCACCACGCGGCAGACCAGGGTATCGATCCACCCGCCGTAGAACGCGGCCAGCACGCCCAGCAGCATGCCCACCAGGCAGCCTGCGAGCACGCCGGCGAAGCTGATGCCCAGCGATACCCGCGCCCCGTACACCAGGCGCGTCAGCGTGTCGCGGCCCAAGTAGTCGGTGCCCAGCCAATGATCCTTCGAGATGCCGCCGTAGATGTTCTTCAAATCCTGCTTCAATGGGTTATAGGGGCATATATACGGACCGAACAACGCCAGCAAAATAAAGAAGACCAGCACAGCGGCAGCAGCGACCGATACCTTGCGCCGCATGAAGCGCTTGCCAAAATCCGTTCTGCGCATCCGCGCCGCCTCCTCACGTATACCGAATCCGGGGATCGACTGCCGCATACAGCAGATCCACCAGGGTATTGACCACGATAAACACCGCGGCCAGCACCAGAATGCCTGCCTGCACGCAGGGATAATCGCGCTTGGATACCGAATCCACCAAAAATCGGCCCATGCCGGGGATGGAAAACACCGTCTCCACCAGCGCAGAACCAGCCAGCAGCCCGCCGAAGCGCAGGCCGATGGCGGTGATCACCGGGATCAACGCGTTCTTCAGCGCGTGCACATAGATCACCACCCGCTCTGGGATGCCCCGGGAGCGCGAGGTACGAATGTAATCCCGGCGGATCACATCCAGCATCGCCGAGCGCGTGGTGCGCGCCATGAAGCCCACGCCGGTGGAGCCCAGGGTGAGCAACGGCATGATGGCGTGCCGGGGCGTGCTCAAGCCAATGCTGGGCAGCCAGCCCAGTTGAAGCGAGAAGATTAACACCAGCAGCAGCGCCAGAAAGAACGAGGGCGTCGAGACTGTCAGCAGCGACAGGAACATGATGGCGTTATCCCAAAACTTGTTGTGCTTCACCGCCGCGATCACCCCCAGCAGCACGCCCAGCAGCGACGATATCACCGTGCCACCCACCGCCAGAATCAAGGTAACAGGCAGGCGCTTGCCGATTTCGTAAAATACCGGTTTTTTGGTAACGATGGATTTGCCCAGGTCACCCTTGAGCACCCCCGACACGAAGCGCCCGTACTGCACCCAGATAGGGTCATTGAGCCCCAGCCGCTCGCGCTCGTACTCAATGTTGGCGGGCACCACGCCGGGGCCTAGCATGGCAGTCACGGGGTCGCCGGGAATGAGGCGTATCAGAAAGAACACAATCACCGACAGCACGATGAGCAGCGGAACCATTTGCAGGATGCGCTTCACGAAATATTTTGCCACAACGGTTTCACCCGCCTTTCTGATTTTGCAGCGCCCGGACATTCACCGGCAGATCCATCCCACCCCAAGCCCCGGTTTGTATATAGGATTGTCGGGAGAATCGCTTCGCGCGATTCTCCCGACGACCGGCCCAGGGTGCCCGGCAGCTGTCACTGCGCGCGCACAAGCACCTCGTACAAGTTAGACTCGCTGCCCGCGTTGCAGCGGAAGTTCTCTACCGTATCCCGAATCGCGAACACATTCTTGCGGTAGTTGAGCCACAGCGCGCCCGGGTCTTCATTCCACAGGATTTCCGTGGCACGCTTGTAGGCAGCCAGCCGGGCCTCATCATTGGTCGTGTAGGCGGCGGCATCCAGCAACTCGTCGATCTCGGGGTTGCTGTAGAAGCTGCCGTTGGGCTCGGTGGTGCCTTCGGCCGTGGAGCGGAATGCGTTGCGCAGCTCCGTAAAGTCCAGCACCAGGTTGCCCATGCCGGTCAGCCACATATCCCAGGGCTTGTCGGCGGGGTTCTTCGAGGCCATGGCGGCGCTGAAGGCCGCAGATTCCAGCACCTCAATGGATACGCGGATGTTGGCCTCCGCCATCTGCGCCGCCAGTATCTCGGCCATTTCCACAGCCTTGTTGTAGGTGGGGCTGACCATCATGGATAGATCAATGCCATCCGGGTACCCCGCCTCCGCCAGCAACGCCTTCGAGCGCTCTGCATCGTAAGGGTGCGTGCCCATATCGAAGAAGCCGAAGTACAGCGGCGAACAGGGGGCCACACAGGGCGTCTCGCCCAGGTCAGCCAGCAGCGCTTCCACCATCGCCGGCACGTCGGTGGCCAAAAGAACGGCCTGCCGCACCTTCGCATCCTGAATCATCGGCTTGGAGAGGTTAAACATCATGGCGTGCAGGCCGTGGCCCGGCAGAATCAACACCTCCAGCCCTTCGGCGTCCTTGAGGCGGCCGGCATCGCTGGGTGAAAGCCGGAAGCAGATGTCGATCTCGCCGGTCTCCACGGCCACGCCGCGGGCAGTGGCATCGGTTATGATCTGGAACACCACATTGCGCGTCTTGGCCTTCTCGCCGAAGTAATCGTCAAAGCCTTCCAGCACAATCTCTTCTTCGCGGCTCCAGGACTTCAGCTTATAAGGGCCGGTGCCCACTACTGTTTCCGGGGTGAAGCCGAACTCATCCGACGCGCCGTACTGCTCGATTACCTCGGCACACATAATCCGCGCACCCAGGTTGCCGGCCAGGGTCTGCATGAAGGGGCCTACCGGCTTCTCA
>JAITTS010000102.1 GCA_031286995.1 Oscillospiraceae bacterium | reverse complement strand
GTTGATAAAGCGGCACAGGGCGGCGCGGATGCTCTTGCCGGCGCGGGCTTACGGCCATTCGGTCAGCAGGGAGAACCACACGGATTCACGGTAGCACAGCAGCAGGGGTTGCCGCTCATCCGCGATGGCCGTAACGCGCAGCACGCCGCTCGCGCCGCTGTAGAGGCTGATCATGCCCAGGTCATCGGTGATGAAGGCGAAGGGCAGCACCTCCCCGCCATAGGTGACGGGCTCGAAATCGTAGGTGGTGAAGACCAGCACCGCGTTGGGGTTGTCGCTGGCTATGGAGATTTCGAAGTTGGTCACCACGTACTCCTTGCCCGGCAGGGGGGGCTCGTTGTACACGTTCATTTCTTTGACGAGCCTGGCGGCCTCCTCGCCGCGCACCGTATCCAGCACGGTCATGTTGACGCGAAAATCCGGGTCGCCCGCGTGTTGCTGAATGAACTGAGCGCGCTGGCCGATGTAGCAGGGGTTTTCGCGGGTGGTGGCCATGCCGTCTATCAGGGTGTACTGGGCGATGGCCTCGCGCATGGTGAGGATTTGCAGCTGGTGGATCAAATCCTCCCGCTGCTGCGGGGCCAGATCCTTGCCGTTAAACCCCACGGGCCCGGCCTGCACCCAGCCCTCCGGCGGGCGGGTGGGGCCCAGGTAGTCCTCGGGGGGTGGGGTATCCACGCCGGGGGGCGGCACTTGGGTGGCGCGGGGCGCGGGGGTAAGCCCGGGCGCCGCGGCGGCCAGGGCCGCGCCGGGCAGCAGGCACAGCAGCAGCAGGCAGGCGAACAGGCGCTTCTTCATAATCCTTCCCCTACTTTCTATGGCGAAATAGCCGCCGCGCGGCTCCCTTGTATGGTTTATTGTAGGGGATGGACGCGGGGTTTGTAAAGTGGCCCCGCGCGCAAATTCAGGATGCTTTTTTATCCCAGGGTTTGTATACGCCGGTCTTAAAGATGTCGAAGATGATATCGTAGCGGGGGTGCTTGCGCCAGCCGCCCAGCGTGGAGTAGGATACGTCATCCACGTAACAGCTTGGCAGCGCCTCGCGCAGGCTGGTGGCCAGGCCTTCGGGCAGCGGGGTTTTGTAGTTGTAGCTGTTGCTGCTGTAGATCCACAGGCGCTCCAGTGACGCAAGGCCGTAGAGTGCCCTGTAATCCGCGATGTTGTTGAAGCAGAGGTTCAGATCCACCAGGCCGGGGAGGCCGGCTAGGGGCGAGGCATCCGCGATGTGGTTCTTAAAGAGCTCCAGGTACTCCAAATGCTGTAATTGGGCCAGGGGCGAGATGTCCGTAATCTCGTTGCAGGCCAGTATCAGTACCTTCAGCTTGGGCAGCTGGGCGATAAAGCTGATATCCGTGATGTGGTTGTGCCCCAGATCCAGCGCCTGCAGATCGCGGCAGTGGCGCAGCACCGAAAAATCCTCTGTGGTGTGGGTCTTGGATTTGTTGTTGTGCAGCGTGGAGAAGGCAGTGGCATCCGTGCGCACCGTGTGCTCGGCAATGCGGATGGTAAAGCCGAAGCGGATGCCCGGGTAGCGCGCCGCCAGTTCATCCATCTGCGCGGCGGTCAGTTTCGCCGCGTACATATCCACCTGGGTCAGCCCGGGGTTTGCGTCCAGGTAAGCGGTCAGCTCCGCAAGGCTGGCCGGAACCCGCTCGCCCAGATCCACCCTGCCCGCTGTGGGGGCCAAATCCGCAAGTCCCTGGGCGCAGGCCGGGCCGGGCAAAATTGCCCCGCCCAACAGCAGGGCTGCCGACAGGATGAGCGCCAGGGTTTGCTGGATGCCGCCGCAGTGTCCGAATTCTCGTTTGCCTACCATATTTAGCATAGATATCCACGCCTTTCCACAAAAGATAGTGTATCCTGTGCGGTGCATCCCTCTGTTTGCGTCTGAAAGATTACGAGAATGCGTCGCGTTTTTCCCTTGATTCGTCAAGGTTTTCCGGTTTCCCTGCCGAAATTCCCCGCCAAAATATTAAAAAAAATTAAAAAAATTTACAAAAAAGTATTGACAAAGAAAGGGGATATTTGTGATAATGAACTTCACTCGACAATTTATCCAAATTTTATCTCATGGACGGAGGGCATCCTATGGCTAAAAGACCGGGCGCAAGGGTAGCGGGCGCGCTGCGCTTGGCCGGGGCGCTGGCCCTGGTGGGCGCGCTGTGCCTGGGCACGCCCGCGCGCGCGGATATCATCTCTCTGCCCATTGATTTTTCCAGCGGCCTGCCGGCCCGGCAGGATAGCTTCGTATCCGATTGGGAGTACCGGGATGAATCCATTCACGTTGTCATTGAGCAGGGCCGCCAGCTGAACACCGATTACTGGGCGGCCCGCATCACCATCGCCACGCCCGCGCAGCTGCGTTCCGTCTCCGCCGGGGGGTTTGATAGCAACATGGTGATGCCGGGGGAGTCCCTGGCCCGCCGGGTCAACGCCATCCTGGCCGTGGATGGGGATTACTACTGCTACATTGACAGCGGCTACCTGGTGCGCCAGGGCGAGCTGTACCGCAATTTGCCCGCCGGGGATCGGGATGTGCTGCTGATTGACGAGCGGGGCGACTTTCACATCGTGCCCGCGGCCACGCCCGAAAGCCTGGCCACCTACGAGGGCAGGGGCATCGTCAACAGCTTCAATTTCGGCCCTGCCCTGGTCATCGATGGCGAGCGCGTCAAGCGCTACGTGGATCAGGACAACGCCGCCAACAAGGGCCGCCAGCGCATGTGCGTGGCCCAGGTAGGCCCGCTGGAGTATATGGCCATCGCCTGCGCCGGGCCTGCCCGCGGCAGCCAGGGCATGACGCTGGATCAGTTCTCCAAGCTGGTGCACAGCTACGGCGTGAAAAACGCCTACAACCTGGATGGCGGCGACAGCACCATGATGATCTTTGACGGCCAGAAGATCAACGACGTCAAAAGCCAGAGCGTGCGCTCCATCAGCGATATCCTTTACTTCGCCAGCGCGCTGGATTCATAATTTAGTGTTTACTGTGTTTACTTGATAATATCGCCTACAGGCGCCCAGGGCGAAGCAACTCGGGGATAGAAAAAGCCTGAGTTGCTTCGCCGTTGCAGATATATGGCGCTGCCTACTTCACTTTTTTCATATTTGTGTTATACTAAAACCAGAGGCCGCGCAAGCCCTAAAGGAGGGGGAAACCCTATGCCAGAGCGCCAGCCACCCAAGCTGATCATCGTCGTACCCTGCTATAATGAAGAAGAGGTGCTGCGCGAGACCGCCGCGCGCCTGGGCGCGGTGCTGCAGGCGATGGCGCGGGATGCGCTGGTCGCGCCGCAGAGCTGCGTGCTGTTTGTGGATGACGGCAGTCGGGATGCCACCTGGGCCGTTGTCGAGGCCCTGCACGCGCAGGATGCGGTCTTTACCGGCATCTCCTTTGCCGCCAACCGGGGCCACCAAAACGCGGTGATGGCGGGCCTGATGGAGGCCCGGGGGCGCTGCGACGCGGCCATATCCATCGACGCGGATCTGCAGGATGACGTCAACGCCATCCCCCAGATGGTGCGAGCCTACCTGGCAGGCGCGCAGATCGTTTACGGCGTGCGCAAGGCGCGCGATACGGATACTTTTTTTAAGCGCTTTACCGCCCGGGGCTTCTACACGCTGATGCGCCTGATGGGCGTGAAGACAGTGTACGATCACGCGGATTACCGCCTGCTGGGGGCCGAGGCGCTGGATGCCCTCAGCGAGTATCAGGAGGCAAACCTCTTCCTGCGCGGTCTGGTGCCCATGCTCGGTTACCAAACGGCCACCGTGTATTACGACCGCGCCAAGCGCTTTGCGGGGGAGAGCAAGTACCCGCTGCGCAAGATGCTGCACTTTGCGGTGGATGGCATTACATCCTGCTCGGATGTCCCCATACGCCTCATCGGCGCGGCGGGCATGGCCCTGTGCGCTGCCGCCGCGCTGTGGGGGCTGGTAGCCATTGTGCTGGCCATTGTGGGCCGCCCGGTGGGCGCTGCCGCCGCGGTGATCATTGTGCTGCTGCTGCTGACCGGTCTGGTGCTCTGCGCCCTGGGCATACTGGGCACCTATATTGGTAAAACCTACATACAGGTCAAGCGCCGGCCACGGTACCGGGTAGCCCGGCGGCTGCCATAATTGCCTTATAAATCAAAGAAGCGCCTCGCGGCGGCCAAAGCCCGCCGCGCTCCATCCGCCCGAAGGGAGGCCCCGCCATGATTTGCCCCGTGTGCCATGAGAGTATACCGGATGGCTCGAACTACTGCCCCCATTGCGCGGCGGATTTGACCCGGCAAACCCACAAGCCGCTCTCCGCCACCCAGCGCATGCGCCCCGTACAAGAGCCCGCGCCGGAGCCTGCCTTTGCCCGGCAGGCCCAGCAGGGCTACTTTGGGCAACCGCCGCGTCAGACGGCCTACGGGGCGGATCAGCAGCCCTACGCGCCCGCGCAGGATTACGCGCAGCAGCCCTATGGCCAGCAACCCTATCCGCAGGAGCAGGGCTACGTTCAGCCGCCCTACCAGCAGGATGCGGGCTACGCCCAGCAGCCCTATCAGCAAGATTTTGGCTATGCCCAGCCGCCCAACCAGCCCGAGCAGGGCTACTTTGGGCAACCGTCGAGCCAGGGCTATGGGGAAGAGGGCGCCTATCCGCCCCGGGGCGTGCCCCAGGATACGGCGCATCGCATGGCCCCCGTGTATCGCGAGCCGGAACCTTACCCCCAGGAGAAGGGCGGCTTTTTCGCCGGGGTGACGCCGCGGGGCAAAATTTTCTTTGGCGCGGCGGGCCTGGTGTTCGTGGCGCTGATCGCGCTGTTGCTGGTCAACCTGTTCGGCGGCGGGGGCGGCACGCCCGGCGGCAACTCGCCTACCGAGCAGCCGCAGACCACCTACACGATTTTCAATTGGTCGCCCGTCACCGCGCCGCCCGTCACGGATCTGTTGGATACCATGGATTTGACCGTGAACACTACCCCCGCGCCCACGATCGTGCCCAACTTTGGCACCCTGCGGCGCGGGGATACCGGCGAGCTGGTGACCGCGCTGCAGAACCGGCTGATTTTGCTGGGCTTCCTCACGGAGGTGGCGGATGGCCAGTATGGCCCCGCCACCGTGGATGCGGTGCGCAATTTTCAGCTGCGATCCGGCCTGGATAACGACGGTGTGGCCGGGCCGCTCACCCAGCAGCGTCTCTACGGTATCCCCGTGGAAGAGCCCGGCGCCGCCGCCACACCCGCGCCCCAGCAGCAGGAACAGGGCGGCGCCGCGCCGGGCTGATGAGCCGCTTGGCGGCGTGATGGCCGACGGTTTGGATTTGGATAAAGCCCCTGCGCAAGCGGGGGCTTTGATCCATTCGGTCATGTCGGTCATGGCCGCGTATTTGATTTGCCTGCCGCCGGCGAAGGCTGCGGCCCCCGCCTGCCGTCGGGCAGCCAGGTGGCCCCAAAGCCTGTGATGTACCAGCCCTCTTTTTGCAGCTTGTACTGCACGTCGGTGCGGGTCTGCTCGGCGCGGGGCACGGCCCTGTAATTGTGGTATTTTTGTTTGGGGTGCAGGGTGTAGCGGGTGCAGTAGCGCTTGACGGTATTGGATACATTGCCTTCCAGCGTGGTCAGTTCGTACACGCCGGGCGCGATCTCGCGCACGGTTTCCACCAGCCCCACGTGGGTGGAACTGGTGCCGCCGATCACCCCGTAGATCACCTGGTAGCCGGGCAGGGGGATATCCGTAAAACGGCCCAGGTTGCGGTAGGTGTTCTGTGTGCGCACCACGTGGGCCTCATTGCTGGCGAATACCGCCTCCGCGGGGAAGGGGGAGGCCCCTTCTTCTTTGTAAAGCTCGGATTCGGCCTCTTTGACCAGGCGCACGCCCGCCTGCTGGGCGCACCAACTGACGAACACCGCGCACCAGCCTATCTTGCGCTCATCCTCAAAGTACCAGCGGGAATAGTCGTTGTTCTTGGGGATGGGCTTGCGGCCGTGCAGATCAAACTGCTGCCGGGCTGTCTCTATCATGCGCAGAATCTCCGGCGGCGGCTCCGGCATGGCCGCGGGGGCGAAGGCGGGCGAGGGGGCAGCCGCAGCCTGGGCCAGCGCCGCGCCCGGCAGCAGGGCCAGCGCGCACAGGGCGCAGAGCGCGCGGATCATCGGGGGGTGCTTTTGCATGTGTCTGCCTCTCTTCGCGGTAAAGTGTGCGGGTATCAGGGCATGGCCTGGGCGGGCTCGTCCTGTTCATCCTCGGGTATCAGGGCCTCCAGTTGCCTGTGGGCTGTGTGCATGAGCGCCAGGGTGCGCCAGTAGGCGCGCCAGGCCCCGCGCGCGGCATGCGGCAGGCCCTGTTTAAAGTGCAGGTGCAGCGTATCCACCGCGATGTAGAGCGAAAATTTGCTGGCCAGGTAGGCAAAAGCCATGCGATAGCGCTTATACTGGCGGGATGCGATTAAAAAATCGCGCACCAGGGTGAGGGCCGTGATGTTATCTGCGATGCGCTGGGGGGTGTAGGTGCCCAGCAGGCTGCCCTTGCGGCGGCAGTAAAAATAGAGCGGCTCGCGCACCACGGCCACCCGCCGCGCGCGGGAGAACAGGCGGGGCATGGTGGCGATATCCTCAAAGCAGATGTTGGGGAAGATGATGCCCCGGTCCGTGAACAGCGTGCGGCGGAAGAGCTTGTTCCAGCTGTAGTTTTTGATGGAGGTATCGCGCAGAATCAGGCGCAGGGCCTTGGCCCCTGTCAGCGCCGCGGGCAGCAGCCGGTGCATCAGCGGGCGGCTGCGCAGGCCCAGGCGGCTGCTGATCACCGTATAGGTGCACACCGCGATATCCGCCTGGGTGCGGCGCATGGCGCACAGCAGGCCCTGCGCGTAATCCGGCGTCACATAGTCGTCGCTATCCACAAAGGCCACGAAGGGCGCGGTGGATACCGCCAGCCCCGCGTTGCGCGCCGGGCCCTGGCCGCGGTTCTCTTGGTGCACCACGCGCACTTGCGGGTGGCGCTGGGCGTACCAATCCGCGATGGCCCCGGATGCGTCGGTGGATCCGTCGTTCACCAGCACGATTTCAAGGGGCGAAAGGGTTTGGCTGATCAGCGATTTGACGCAGCGATCCAGGTAGGGCGCCACGTTGTAAAAAGGCACGATGATGGCCACCTGGGGCGTCGTTTCATAAGCCGACGCCGCGGGGGGTGGCAGTGCGCCTTGCGGTTTCATGGGGGTTGTCCCCTCCCTATCGGTCATGCCCGCGCGGAGGCATATATGTTAGCATAGCGGAAAACACGCGCGCGCGCAACAACAAAACTTGACAGGCCCGCGCTATACATTTGCGCGGAAGATCCAGCCCTTGTCCCCCTCGCGCCATACCCCGCGCACATTGCTGCTCAGTGCGCCCGCGGCCACGTGCAGCATGGCAATGCCCCGGCCTATTTCGCCAAGGCCCAGCAGGTTGCCCCCGTCGTTGACGGCCAGGCTGCCGGGCTCTGCCTGCAACCGCCAGGGCTGCAGATTGCAGGCAGAGGGCGCGATGGCCGCGCACTCCAGCGCGGCCTGTTGCCAGGCGGGCAGCGCGCAGCGGGCGTCTTCATCCAGCCCGCAGGTCTGGGTAAGGGGCCTGCGCTTGTGGTGCGGGCTCTGCGGCGCGCAAGCGCCGATCGCCATTATGCAGGATAGGCGCTCATCTTTGCTCACCTTGGCCGCCAGCCTCACCACGTTTTTGGAGAAACTGCCCAGCCAGCAGGTGCCCAGGCCCATGGCGGCGGCTTCCAGCGCTAGGGCCTCGCCCACGTAGCCTTCCAGCGCCCGCGGCGCGCTCTTGCCGCCCACAATGGCCGCGTATATATCCGTGCCGTGTATGCGGCCGGGCAGCCCCGGCCCTTGCAGCAGCACCACGCGCACCCCTTGGTAGCTGATCTGGCGGGTAAAGGCCCCCAGCTTGTTCAGTGCCGCCCCATCCGGGGCGCCCGTGTAGCGGCGCACCGAGCAGCGCGTGATCGCGGCTGTGTACCAGCGGGGCTCTATCTTGGTCTCAAACATGCGTTTCCTCCCTGCGCGCGCTGCGCGCCACGCTCAGTATAGCAGAAAGTACCCAAGTTGTTCCATAGTTTTATAGAATTATTTTGTCCGGCGGGCGGCGCCCGCGGCGCGCGCACAAAATACGCGGCCCCGGTCTGGCGGGCCGGGGCCGCGTTCGTCTCGCCTTTTCATGAAGGAGGGATATGCCAAAGTTATCTGCCGCCTGCGCTGTCCGCTTCCCTGGGCTGCCCGGCACAGGCCTCGAAGCGGTTGATGGCGCACAGAATGCCGCGCACAGAGGCCACATTGATGTTGGCGGATACGCCCACGCCGAACATCACTCGGCCATCCGGGGCCTTGAGGCGTATGTAGGCCAGGGCCTTGGAGTTGGATCCCTGGGATATGGCGTGCTCGTGATAATCCAGAAAGGCGTAGCCGCGGATGCCCGCCTGATCCAGCGCGTTGCAGAAGGCGTCGATGGGGCCGTTGCCGCGGCCATCCAGCGGGGTCTCCGTGCCGCCGCGCGTCAGCGTGCCGCTGAAGTGCGATACGCCGCCGGCCTCGGTGTGGGCGCTGGCTTCCTCAAAAAAGGCGTAGCGCAGCAGCTTCCAGGGGCCGTCTATTTCCAGATAGGCCTTTTGGAACAGGGCCAGCACCTCGTTGGGCGACAGCTCGTCACCCTTTTGCTCGCAGGCGGCCTGCACAATGGCCCCAAACTCCGGGTGCATGGTCTTGGGCATGTGGTAACCGAACACCGTGGCCAGGATGTAGGCGCTGCCGCCCTTGCCGCTTTGGCTGTTGATGCGCACCACGGGCTCGTAGGCGCGGCCCACATCCGCCGGGTCTATGGGCAGGTAGGGTATCTCCCAAGTGGGGGAGCCGGTGCGGGCCATGTACTGGCGCCCCTTGTTGATGGCATCCTGGTGCGAGCCGGAAAAAGCGGTAAAGGCCAGCTTGCCCGCGTAGGGCTGACGCTCGGGCACGCGCATCTTGGTGGTGCGCTCGTAAAGCGCCCGCAGGGCGTCGATGTTAGAGAAATCCAGCCCCGCGTCAATGCCCTGGGTGTGCATGTTGAGCGCCACAGTCACCAGATCCAGGTTGCCGGTGCGCTCGCCGTTGCCAAACAGCGTGCCCTCCACGCGATCCGCCCCGGCCAGCAGGCCCAGTTCCGCGCAGGCCACGCCCGTGCCCCTGTCGTTGTGCGGGTGCAGGGAGATGATGGCCGCATCCCGGTTCGGCAGGCGGCGGATGAAGTATTCTATCTGATCCGCGTAGGTGTTGGGCGTGCACATCTCCACCGTGCTGGGCAGGTTGAGGATGACCGGATCCCCGGGCGTGGCGCGCAGGGCCTGCATCACCTGGCGGCATATCTCCACGGCAAAGTCGCCCTCTGTGCCGGAGAAGGATTCGGGCGAGTATTCGAAGCGGATGTTCATGCCGCCGCCCGCGTGCTCATCCGCAAGCTGGCGCACCAGGCGCGCGCCTTCCAGCGCGATATCAATGATGCCCTGCATATCCTTTTCGAACACTACCTTGCGCTGCAGGGTGGATGTGGAGTTGTAGAAGTGGATGATGACGTTGCTTGCCCCGGCCACGGCCTCAAAGGTCTTGCGGATGAGGTGCTCGCGCGCCTGCACCAGCACCTGGATGTGCACATCCGGCGGAATGTGCCCGCCCTCAATGAGCGTGCGCAGAATGTCGTACTCGGGCTGCGAGGCGGAGGGGAAGCCTACCTCTATCTCTTTAAAGCCCATGCTCACCAGGGCGTGAAAGTACTCGAGCTTTTCGGGCAGGTTCATGGGGGTCACCAGGGCCTGGTTGCCGTCGCGCAGATCCACCGAGCACCACACGGGCGCGCGGGTGATGGTGTTGCCCGGCCAGGTTCTATCCGGCAGGGGGATGGGGGTGAAGGGGCGGTACTTGGTGTAGGTCTGCATGGGGCGCTCCTTTCCGGGGATGAAAAAGTGGTGTGGATTGTCTTATTATAGCGCGTTTGCGCGCCGGTGTCGAGGCTATGCGGGGCAAACGCGCGCCCGCCCTGCGGTTAGCGTATCGGCCGCCAGCGCGCCAGGCCGGTCATGCGGTACAGCGTCTGCTGGTAGCAGTGCGCCACGCTGCGGGCAAAGGCGGCCTGGGAGAAGCGCGCCACGCTCTGCGGCGCGGCGAGGCCCAGGGCGACCCCATCCGGGCCGAGAGCGCGGCAGAGCGCATCGGGCAGGGCGGCTTCATCCGTAAAGAGCAGGCCGTTTTCGCCATCCCGCAGCACGCCCTCCAGGCAGGGATCCGCGCGCGCCACCACGCACAGGCCGCTGGCCATGGCCTCAATGTAGGTGAGCCCCTGTGTCTCGGATGTGGATGCGCTGACGAATACGCTGCCCATGGCGTAGTAGCGGTCAATATCCGCCCAGGGCCTGGGGCCGGGGAAGAGGATGCTGCCACCCACGCCCAGGGACGCGGCCAGGCTTTGCAAGGCATCCGCCGCGGGCCCTTCGCCGATGATCACCAGCAGGGCCTGCGGCGCCCTCGCCAGCACAGCGGGCATGGCGCGCACCACGGCATCCAGGTTCTTTTCTTTTGCGATGCGGCCGATATTCAAAATCACCGGGTTCTCCGGCGGCACGCCGCAATCCGCGCGCGCGGCCAGGCGCTGCTGGGGCGTGTGCAGGCGTGGGTGAAAGCGCGCCAGATCCAGCCCGGATGGGATGATCTCAATGGGGGTGCGCACGCCGTAGCGCAGCAGCAGCGCGCGTATTTTCTCCGTGGGGGCGAGTATCTGGTCGCAGTGATTGCACCAGATGCGGCTCAGCTTGGTGGCCAGCCTGCGCACCCTGTCCTCGGCCACGCCGTGGGTGACGTAATAGGTGTAGTCCTCCCAAATGGTGTGGTAGGTGTGCAGGCATACGCACCCCTGCATGCGCGCGGCCAGGCGCCCCAGCATGCCCACCAGGTACTCGCTGTGGGTGTGTATCACATCAAAGCGATAGCGGTTGACGCGCCGCAGCAGCGTGGGGTTGATGATCATGCTGCGGCGCTCCTTCAGAAAGATGAGGGGCATGCTGGCGATGCGGTGCACGCGCGGTTCCCGCGCGGTGGCGCGGGTGCCCGGGGCAAACACGTGCACCTCGTGCCCCATGGCGGTCAGTTCCCGGTACAGGGTGCATACCGAGGCCGCCACGCCGTTGATCTCCGGCGGGAACGTGTCGCTGAACAGGCCGATGCGCATAGGCCCCCTCCTTTCCGGGCGGGGTGACGGTTTTTCTCACCTTAACATAGGCGGGTGAACCCTGTCAACTTGCGGAAGATGCCGGAATGGTGTATAATTCTATAAGATTTGATTTGCGCAAGAGACAGCGAAAGGGTGCACCGCGTGATCCACACACAAGAGAGCCCTGCGCGGCCCCGACTGCCCCTGTGGCGGGCCGTCGCCGCCGCGCTGCTGGCGGCGCTGATGCTCGCCCAGGCCGCCGCCGTTGTGTCAGACCGCGGCCTGCTGGCGTTCCCCGCCCTGTCCCCGGATGAGGGCGCGCTTGCGCGGCAGGGCTTTGCCCCCCTTTCCACCGCGGCCGCCCTGCTGGCACTGATGGGCCTGGCACAGCTGTGCCTGCTGGCGGGCCTGCTGTGGCCGCGCCTGTGGCGGGGCGGCGCGAAGGCTGCCCTGGGCCGGGCGTGGCTGATACTCTCGCCCCTGCTGCTGTACTGTTTGGTAGAGAATACCTACGCGCCGGGGCAGCCCCGGTGGCACCCCAACGCCTGGGCGGTGGCGGGTGCCTGCCTGTTGGGGCAGCTGGCGCTGTTTCTTTTGTTGGGGCGCAGCGCGCCGGGGCAGATTGTGAGCGGCGTGTGCTGGTGGGCGCTGGCGTTCATCGGCGGCCTCAAGTTCAGCCAGCGCGGCGCGCCCCTGTTACCCTGGGATCTGTACGCGGCCACCACCGCGGCGGATGTGCTGGGCGGATATCGCTTCGTCCTGCGGCCCTGGGATTGGCTGATGCTCTGCGGTCTGGGGGTATTCTGCCTGGTCAGCGCG
This sequence comes from Oscillospiraceae bacterium, assembly GCA_031286995.1. Classification (GTDB taxonomy): domain Bacteria; phylum Bacillota; class Clostridia; order Christensenellales; family Aristaeellaceae; genus JAITTS01. The sequence goes on along the minus strand of JAITTS010000102.1, from coordinate 13,889 downwards.
GTCTGTGGGGTGCGCCTGCGCGCCCGTCCGCGCGCGCGCGCGGCGGGCAGCCTGGCGTGCGCCCTGGGGGCGGCGGCGCTGTGCGCGGCGCTCATCGCGCCCGGCGGCCTGGTGCGCATCCCCAATCTGCACGACATGGCGTGGGTTGGCTATACGGATGTGTACCGGCAGCAGGGCTTCACCGCCTCGCTGTTGGCGTTGACGCGCCTGTGGGCGGAGGGCAAGCCGGATGGGTATGATCCGCAGGCCGTGCGAGTGGCCCTCGATGGGGCGGTGGAAGTGCCCTTTATGGAAGTGCCCTTTATGGAAGCGCTGGCCGGCCCGCCGGTGAACATTGTGGTGGTGATGAACGAGAGCCTGGCGGATCTGCAGGCCATTGTGCCCTTTGATACGGATGCGCCGGTGGCAGCGCGCCTGCGCGCCCTGGCGGCGGAGGGCATCAGCGGCAGGCTGCACGTATCCACCCTGGGCGGGGGCACGGATAGCGCGGAGTTTGAGTTTCTCACCGGCGGCAACGCGGCCTTTTTGCCCCTGGGCACATCCGCCTATCAACAGTACCTGCACCCGGGGCGAGGCAACGGCTATTCCATGGCCTCACACCTGAAGGCCCTTGGTTACGCCGCGCTGGCCATGCACCCCGGCAACCCGGCCAACTGGGGCAGACAGCGGGTGTACCCCCTGCTGGGGTTTGATCGTTTTTTGGCCGAGGGGGATCTGCCCGGCATGCGGGATGCCGCCAATCTGCTGCGCGGCCTCTACAGCGACGCGGCGCTGTACCGGGATGTGCTGGCCCAGCTGCGGGCCAAGCCCGCGGGCAGCCGCCTGTTTCTCTTCTGCGTCACCATGCAGAACCATGGGGGGTACCTGCCGCCCGCGGAGAACATCCCCGCGGTGCGCGCCCTGACGCCGGCCGCCACGCCGGAGGTGGATTCGTACCTCAGCCTGGCGGCCGAGAGCGACCGTGCCCTGGGTGAGCTGGCGGATGCGCTGCGCGCCTGGCCGGAGCCCACGCTGCTCTGCTTCTTTGGCGATCACCAGCCCACGGTCAGCGCGCCGCTGTTTGCCGCGCTGACGGGGGCGGATCTTGCCGAGGGTTCCCCGGCGCAGGTGATGAAGCTGTACCAGACCCCCTTTGTCATCTGGAGCAACAGGGGCGATCTTGCCCCGCTTGAACTGGGGGATATCAGCAGCAGCTACCTGGGCGGCCTGCTCTTGCAGGCGGCGGGCCTGCCGCTGAGCGGCTACCAGCGCTTTTTGACGAACGCGCGCGCCCAGTGGCCGGTGGTGACCGCGCAGGGCGCGATGGATGCCGGGGGGCGCGCTCTCGGCGTATCCGAAGCGCTGGCTGCCAGCGAGACACTGCGCGGTTATGAGGCCGCGCAGTACAACCTGCTGTTTGATGTTGAGCATAAGCAGACGGCGGCGTTTGAGTGACCCCGGGCCCGCGCCGGGCCTTTCGTTATACAGCCAGAGCGCCTTACGGCCTTCGTGAGGAAAGGAAGTGCTGATGTGCCTAAACCAGAGCATCCCCGCCTCCGGCGTGTGGCGTGCGTCGCCGCCCTGTGCATGGCGCTGCTGGCCCTGGGGGCCGCGACCGTGTGCGGTATTGCTTTTCTGCGCGACCGGGGCGCGGTGTTTCATGACATTTTTCATCAGGCGGAGGCGCGGACGGGGCAGGAAATACCGCTGTTGCCGGGGCGGGAACTGCGCCTGTGGTTCACCCCGGCCTTCGACCGGTTGAGCTACGTTGGCCTGGGCGTTGCCGGCAGCGCCGCGGCGGAAGGCGGCGTCATCCGCGCCGCGCTCTATGATGAAAGCCTGCGGCAGCTCTCCTCGCGCGAGATGCCTTTGGCGGATTGGCTGGAGACCCCCTTTTCCTACACTTACGTGGGCGCGCGTTTAAGCCTGCGGCAGAGCTACTGCCTGTCGCTGATCTGGGTGGATGGGCGGGGCGAGATACGCCTGCAAGCCGGTATGCCCACGGCGCGAAACGGTGAGCGCCTGGAGAGCGGGACGGATGTTCCGCAGGCGCTTTTCCATTACCAGCAATTGGATATGCATGCGTTGCGGGGATGGATCGCCTCCGTGCTGGCGCTGGGCGTGTCGTTCTTGCTCTTTGCCGTTTATCCCCTTGCCTGCCTGCGGCCGCGCCTGCGGCAGGCTCTGGGCTGGGTGGGATGCCTGCTTTCCCCGGTGATGGTGTTTGTGTGGACAGAGGTCGCCCAGATGCAGGGGGTGCCTTGGCCGGGGCATGTGTGGGCGGTGCTGGGGCTCTACTTGGCCACGCAGGCGGTGATAGGCTTGCTGTGCGGCCGCAGCGCGCCAGGGCAGATCGCGGTGACGCTGTTCTGGTGGGCGCTGGGCGTCATCAGCGCGCTGAAATGGGGGGAGCGGGCGGCGCCGCTGTTCGCGTGGGATATTTACACCGCCGGTACCGCCATGGGGGTGTTGGGCGGGTATGCTGCCATGCGCGTGCCCTTTCTCACCTTGGTATCCGCCGCGGGCGCGGCTTGCGCCTGCGGGGTCAGCCTGTTTTACAATGTGCGCCTGCGCGGGCGGCGGGGAAAGCGTTGCGCGGGCGCGCTGGCTGCCGCCGCCGCTGCCGGGGCGTGCGTGTGGCTGTTTGTTTCGGATAGCAATCCCTTGCAGTTGTCCAGTCAGCGGGCGCTTGCGTGGAACTTCCAGCTGGCATACAAAAATAACGGCCTGACCGCCTCACTGCTGATTGAATCCGGTTCTCAGTTCAGCGCCGCGCCGCAGGGCTACGATCCGCAGGCCGTGCGTGCGGCCCTCGATGGGGCGGTGGAGGCGCCTTTCATGGATGCGCTGGCCGACCCGCCGGTGAACATTGTGGTGGTGATGAACGAGAGCCTGGCGGATTTGCAGGCCATTGTGCCCTTTGAGACGGACGCGCCGGTGACAGCGCGTCTGCGCGCCCTGGCGGCGGGGGGCATCAGCGGCAGGCTGCGCATGTCCTCCCTGGGGGGGGGGACGGATGGAACGGAATTTGAGTTTCTCACCGGCAACAGCATGGCCTTTCTGCCGCCCGGCACCACGTTTTATCAGCAGCACATGCACGCGGATCGCGGCAACGCCTATTCGCTGGCTTCGCATTTGAAGGCGCAGGGCTACGCCACGCTGGCCATGCATCCGGAACACCCGGACAATTGGGGTAGGTCACGGGCGTATCCCCTGATGGGCTTTGACCGTTTTTTAGCCCAAGAGGCCTTGCCGGCCATGCGGGAATCCGCGCATCTTGTGCGGGGCCGCTACGGCGACGCGGCGCTCTACCGGGATGTGCTGGCCCAGCTGCGGGCCAAGCCCGCGGGCAGCCGCCTGTTTCTCTTCTGTGTCACCATGCAGAACCACGGGGGGTACCTGCCGCCCGCGGCGAACATCCCCGCGGTGCGCGCCCTGACGCCGGTCGCCACGCCGGAGGTGGATTCATACCTCAGCCTGGTGGCCGAGAGCGACCGTGCCCTGGGCGAACTGGCGGAGGCCCTGCGCGCGTGGCCGGAGCCTACGCTGCTGTGCGTCTTTGGCGACCACCAGCCCTCGTTCAGTCAGGCGTTTTTTGACGCGCTGGCCGGGGAGCCCCGGGATGCTTTGGCGCAGATGCGCGCCTACCAAACCCCCTTCCTCATCTGGAGCAACAGGGGCGATCTCGCCCCGCTTGAGATGGGGGATATCAGCGCGAGTTACCTGGGCGGCTTGCTTTCGCAGGTGGCGGGCCTGCCGCTGAGCGGCTACCAGCGCTTTTTGACGAACGCGCGCGCCCAGTGGCCGGTGGTGACCATCTGGGGCGCAATGGATGCCGAGGGGCGCGTGCTCGGCGTATCCGAAGCGCTGGCTGCCAGTGCGACACTGCGGGGTTATGAGGCCGCGCAGTACAACCTGCTGTTTGATGTTGAGCATAAGCAGACGGCGGCGTTTGAGTGACCCGGGCCCGCGTTTGCGGCTGCCTCTGCGGCGCGGCGCCGGGGAGGCAACGAGGGCGCATTAGCCTGGCGCGCCGAAACGGGCATGCCCCGGCACGACAGCCGCGCAGGGAAGGAAGTGGTGTTCATGGCCCCCAAAGAATCCCTCGGGCGGGCGCTCTGCGCCGCCGCGCTGTGCTTGGCGCTGGCTGCGCTGTGCGCCGTGCCCGCGCTGGCTGAACCGCAGCTTGCGGATGTGCTGCCGGATATTGACGCCCTGGCTGTGGAAAATGGGGATGTGCTGACCATCACCTATACGGCCAGTGACGCGGGGCGCTTGGTGGCCAGCGTGCACTTGGAGAACACGGACGACGAGCCTTTGCCGCTCTTTGCGGGGGAGATCGCCGCCGGGCCGGGCGCGCTGAAGTGGGATGGCGCGATCGGCGGCGCGCCGGTGCCTTCCGGCGCGTGGGTGGTGAGCCTGTCTTTTACGGATGCCCAGGGGCAGCGCGCCGTCACCCAGGCGGTGGCTGTGCAGGTGCGGGGCGAGGGGGATCGCCCTGCCGCCACGCCGCGCGTGTACCGCACCCCCTCGCCGGATCGCCAGCTTTCCGCCTTTCGCGATCCGCATGAACGCTGCTTCTGGCAAATGGATATTGACAACCTGGATGTGTACGACCCGGAGGATCAAAAGATCATCTGGGAGATTCTGATGCAGCCGGTGACGGTGCTGGATATCCACCCCACGGAGCACGTGTACCCGCTCTCCGCGCCGGATGCCGATCCCAAGGATGCCCAGCATTATACGGGGCAGCTGCACGGGCAATCCCAGGGGGTGCACGTGCTGGAGACCCTGCCAAATGGCCTGACGCACATTGAGGCGTTCTCCAACGATGGGTACAAGGCCCCGCGCCAGGCCATCCGCAGCCTGACCGCGCAGCTGATATCCGGCTATGTGCGCGCGGATCTGCTCAAAACCATCAACCCCGATCCCACCATCGGCCTGGTGATCGACAAGCTGACACAGCGGCTCTATGTGTTTCAAAACGGCAAGCTGACCGGGGAGCTGCTGGTATCCACCGGCAAGCCCACCAAGGGGCAGCCAAACGCGGAGACCCCGGCGGGCGAGTTTTTGTGCAACAGCTGGGTGGGCCTGTTCGTCAACGGCAACATGCTGTGCGATTTGGCCATCCGCATAAACGGTGGGGTGCTGCTGCACGAGGTGCCGCACAAGGCCCAGGCTGACGGATCGCGCAATTACGCGGCCTTTGAGCAATACTTGGGCCAAAAGGCCAGCCATGGCTGCGTGCGCGTGCAGCGCACCAAGAACGAGCAGGGCATGAACATGGCCTGGCTGTGGAAAAACCTGAAGAAGAACGCCAAGGTACTGATATGGGATGACAAGGGCCGGTCTCTGCCCCCGCCCGATCCAGCCACGCCCATGTACTATAATCCGGACAATGGCAAGTTTTATCACAGCATGGCCCGCTGTCCCGGCGTCAAGGATCGCTACTTGCCCTTGCGGGCCTTTACCTATGGCGAACTGAACGCCCCGCCCTACGACAGGCTGACGCCCTGCGCGACCTGCAATCCGCCGCCCCGCTACGAAGGGGCTGAGGCGTACGCCCCGGATGAGGCCGACGTGCCCGACGAGGTGCTGGGCGACATATCCGAGGATGCCAGCGAGACAGAGCAGGAGGTAGACCAGGCTACTTACGGCCAGTAATCCAGCGGGCTCACGCGCACGGGCACCCTCGCATATGCTGCAACAGGGCCGGTTCCATCCGATGGCGGCCCAATGAAACGGCGAGGAGCGTTCGTATGAACTGTCATTTCGCGATACCCGAACCCTTTGGGGTTTCACCCTTTTTTTCAGGCGGCTGCGGCTGCCGCCACGGCCGGCACGGCGCTGTCTTGGGTGAGAGCGCCTGCTGCGGCGCAGGCGTGGGGTGCGGCCGCAGGGGCTGCGGCAACCAGTGTGGGGGCTGCGGCAATCGCTGCGGGGGGTGCGCCCGCTTTTGCCCCACCAACCCCTGCGGCACAGCGCCGGGCACGGCGGTAACGCTATCCGGCACTGTGACGGGGACGGATGGCACGCCCGCCGCGGGCCTGCCCATCCGCTACAGCTTTGGCGGCACCACGGGTTACACGTACACGGATATGAACGGTGTGTACATGGCGACGGTGCCCGCCGGGGCCTCGGTCAGCCTGGCGCCGCAAATTGCCCTGGGCGTCACGGCCACCCCGCCCAGCTATGATCTGGCCACCGTGTGCGCCAGCCGAACCGGGCTGAACTTTGCGCTTGCCCCGGTGGGGCCGCCCTTGATGGGCATACAGCCCTTTGCTTTGCGGCTGCGTTAGTATTCAACAGAAAACAGGGGCTGTCTTGCCGGCCTTGCGGCTGCCAAGACAGCCCCCTTGATCTATTTTTTTATAGGGCAACCGCCATCCGGCGCTTTGCGCCGCCGAAAGGCGGGGAACCGTAAACCCCCAATGGGGCTGCCCCGCGGCGCTACCTGGGCAGATCGAACTCGGTGGCAAAATCCAGGGTGGCGAAGTAATCTTTGGGGGTTTCGGCGCGGCGTATCAAGCGCACGCTGCCGTCCGCTTCCAGCAGCAGTTCCGCGTGGCGCAGTTTGGCGTTGTAATTGTAGCCCATGGCGTGGCCGTGGGCGCCCGTGTCGTGGATGATCAACAGGTCGCCGGTGTCGATCTGCGGCAGGGGGCGATCCACCGCCAGCTTGTCGTTGTTTTCGCACAGGCCGCCCACCACGTCGTACACATGATCCTGGGGGGCGGCTTCTTTGCCCGCCACGGTGATGTGGTGATAGGCGCCGTACATGGCCGGGCGCATCAGATCCACGGTGCAGGCATCCACGCCGATGTACTCTTTGTGGATGTGCTTGCGGTGGATGGCCCGCGTCACCAGGCAGCCGTGGGGGCCGGTGATGTAGCGCCCCAGCTCTGTAAAGATGCGCACATCGCCCAGCCCTGCGGGCGTCAGCACCCGTTCGTAGGCGCGGCGCACGCCCTCGCCCACGGCCATGATATCAATGGGTGTTTGATTTGGTTCATAGGGGATGCCCACCCCGCCGGAGAGGTTGATAAAATCGATGCGCGCGCCGGTCTCGCGGTGCAACTGTACCGCGGTTTCAAACAGCAGCCCCGCCAGCACGGGATAATAGTCCTCCGCATTCGTATTGCTGGCCAAAAAGGCGTGCAGGCCAAAGTTTTGAACGCCGCGCCGCAGCAGGCGTTCGTACCCGTCTGTCAGTTGCGCGCGGGTAAAACCGTACTTGGCCTGGGCCGGGGTATCCATCACCGCGTTGTGTATGCTGAAGGAGTCGCCGGGGTTGTAGCGGCAGCTGAGGGTATCCGGCAGGCCCGCCATATCCGCCAAAAAGTCGATGTGGGTGATGTCGTCCAGGTTGATCAGCGCGCCCAGCTCGCTGGCCAGGCGGTAATCTTCCGCCGGGGTCTGGTTGGATGAAAACATGATATCCTCGCCCGAAAAGCCGCAGGCGCGGGCCAGCAGCAGCTCCGCGTAGCTGCTGCAATCCACGCCGCATCCCTCGGCCCGCAGCAATCGGAGTATGTAGGGGTTGGGCAGGGCCTTTACGGCAAAAAATTCGCGAAAGCCGGGGTTCCAGGCAAAGGCCGCTTGCAGGCGGCGGGCCGTGGCCCGTATGCCCTGGGCGTTGTAGAGGTGAAAGGGGGTTGGGTAGCGCGCGGTGATCTCTTGCAGCGCGGCGGCGGTGACAAATGGGGTCTTCATGGCGCGGCCTCCTTTGTTCGGTACCCCCAGTATACCATGATAAAGCGGAAATGGACAGGGGACGGGTGCAAAAATATACAAAAAAACGCCGTATTCGCGGCATTTGACGCATAGTATACAGAAAAAGCAAGGGAGGGCGCGCGCATGCCTTACGACAGGCAGGCCGCCGTGGCCTACGCGCGGCAGTGGGCTTACCGCCGCAACCCGGTATACCTGGATTTTGAAAATTTGGGCGGGGATTGCACCAACTTTGCCTCGCAGGTGCTGCGGGCGGGCGGCCTGCCCATGGATAGCACGCCGGTGTACGGCTGGTACTACCTGGATAGCGCGCGGCGCACGGCATCCTGGACGGGGGTGGAATATCTGTATCGCTTTCTGCTGGGGCTGGATACGGGCAGGCCCAGGGCGCGCGTGGTGGGGCTTGGGGAGGTGGCCCCGGGGGATGTGGTGCAGTTGGCCTTCACCGGCCAGCGCTTTCAGCACAGCCCCGTGGTGGTGGCGGTAGAGGGGCCGGATGCGGCGCGCATCCTGGTGGCCGCTCACACCAGTGACGCGTACAGCCGTCCGCTCTCATCCTACCCCTACAGCGCGGCGCGCCCCATGCACATCCTTTAGCGCGACTCGCGCAATAGCGGGGGCGCGGAACCCTTCGCGAATGCGTCGACCGCCCTTTCGTCAGTCCCCCTGATTTGTGCGCGCGCTGGCCAGGCCGAAGTAGTCGGCCACCGCCACGTTGCGCCAGGCGGCGGGGTCATCCGTGAGGGGGAGCACCTGCACCACCGGCGCACCGTGGCGTATGGGGGGTACCGCCGCGTCGCTGCCGGGCGGCAGGGCGGCCAGGCTGCCGAACAGCGCCTGCATCTCCGCGCGGTAGGCGGTCACGCGGCCATCCAGCAGACCGGCCGCCAGGCTGCGGTAGCTCGTATCCCCCAGGGTGAGCACTTGGGCTGTCACCAGCAGCGCGGCCAGGGCCGCGGCCCAGCGAACGGGCCGCCGGGCCGGTCTTTGCGCGCGCAGGGCGCGCGCGGCGCAAGCCGCCACAAAAGCCGTGGCCATGGCGATGTAACAGAAATATAGATTTTGCACCCTGGGTGTGCCCGCGAAGCCGGATGTGTACATGTGTGGGAACATCATGGCCGCCAGCAGGGCGAAGGCAAGCCCCGCGGCGAGCAGAGGGTGCAGGCGCGGCGCACGGGGGGCCCGGCAACCCACCCACAGGCCTGCGGCCAGGGCCACGCCGCCCACGGGGGTCTGCGCCAGCAGCCGCGCCCACAGCCGAGCGGATGCGGCCAGCGTATCCAGCAGGCAGATCCACAGCCACGGCTCGCGGGCGTGGAAGCGGCCGTCTGTCGCCAGGCGCACCGCGTTGCCCGGCGCCAGGGCGGATGCGGCCAGGCCCGCCGCCAGCAACAGCCAGGCGGGCAGCAGCGCGAGGCCCGCGCGGCGGCCGCGCGCCTGGCGGCAGACCAGCAACAGGCCGAGCAGGCACACGCCCAGGGTGGCGGTGATGAAGTTGCTCATGCCCAAAAAGGCGCACAGCAGGCACAGCGCAACGCAGCGCAGGGCGGGTCGCCAGCCCTGTGAATGCGGCGCGCCATCCATGCGCAGGGCCAGCGCGACCGTGGCCATCAGCACGGCGTGGGCAAAGGTGTAGAGCCAGGCGCTGTTGTACCAGAACAGCCCCTCCTGCAGATCCGGCATCAAGAGCCATTGCGCGGCAGCCAGGGCCGCGAAGGCGGGCAGGCTCTGCCCAGGGGAGAGCCCGAAGCAGCGGCCGCACGCCGCGCGGGTCAGCGCCCAGGCCGCGGCCAGCCACAGGGCCAGCAGCAGGGGCACATGCAGGGCGTACAAGGATAGGCTGAACACCGCGGGGTGCAGGCTCATCACCAGCGCGCCGGTAAACGTACCCTGCCAGGTGCGGTAGATCTGCGCGGCGTAGCGCCAGGCATCCACCAGCACGTGGGGCAGGGAGTGCAGCTGCACCCAGGTTTGATGGGTGCGCGTGGCGTACACAAAATCATCCGCCGCGGGGAAGGCCGCCGGGGCCGCCAGCAGCAGCGGGGCGATCACCAGGGCCAAGCCCAGGATGGAGGCGAGCGCGGCGTACCGGGGCGCGAAAACACGCGCGCAGCGAATCCATAGCGCCGAAACCCAGCGTGGGGGGTGGGGCATGGTGGCCCCTCCTCTCTTTGGTGTGCATGAGGGGGTTGCGCCCGGGCGCGAATGTGTGTATGATGGGGACAGGCGGGCACCCCGCCGAAAGGAGCGCGTCATGATCAAACGGCTGCTGCCCATCCTGCTGGCGTTGCTGCTGGCCTGCGCCCCCGCGCTGGCTGCGGATAAACCCGAAACCAATGCCCAGGGCATGCCCCTGGTGCCAAATTTTACTTTGCAGGGGCGAGACGGCCAAGCCGTCAGCCTCTCCGATCACCTGGGCAAGCAGGTGGTGCTCTACTTTTGGGCGACCTGGTGCCCCTACTGCCTGGATGGTATGCCGGATGATCAGGCGGTGTACGAGCGCATCGTGGGGGATGATCTGCCCATCGCCTACATGGCCATCAATCTGACCGACGGTCGGCAGGAGACCCGTGCCAAGGCCGACGCCTTTTTGGATGAACATGGCTACACGCTGCCCGTGTATTACGACGAGGGGCTGGCCGTATCCTCGGGGATATTCGGCGTGGAAAGCATCCCGGTGACGCTGGTGATAGACGAGCAGGGCTATTTGAAGAACGGGCGGGTGGGCACGCTGCCCGCATCCGCGCTGTGGGCCATGCTGGGGGTTGAGCCCTGATGTTATCCGCCCTGCCGCCCCCGGCCTTTGCCTGGTACATGCTGGCCGCAGCCTTCGCGGAGGGATTGGCGGCCTTTCTATCCCCTTGCGTGCTGCCCATGCTGCCCGTGTACGCCCTGTACCTGGCGGGGGAGGAGACCGAGGAGACCCGGCAAACCCGCCGGGCGGCCCTGCTGCGCACGGGCTGCTTTGTGTTGGGCTTTACGCTGGTGTTTATGGCGCTGGGGGCCGGGGCTACGGGCCTGGGCAGGCTGCTGGCCGCCTGGCAGGGCGCGCTGACCCGCCTGGCGGGTGGCCTGCTGGTGCTGATGGGCCTGTGGTACGCGGGGGGCTTTCGCTTGCCTTGGGGCGGGGCCGCTCTGCGCGCGCCCGCCCGGCTGACGCCCTGGCGCGCGCTGGCCTTTGGCGCGGGCTTTGCCGTCACCTGGACGCCCTGCGCGGGCGTGATGCTGGGCGCGGCGCTGGTGCTGGCCGGGCAGAGCGCTCATCTGGCACAGGGATTGCTGCTGTTGCTGTGCTTCTCACTGGGCCTGGGCGTGCCCTTTGCCCTGACGGCGCTGCTGTATCGCCGCCTGGCGGGGGCGCTGCGCTTTTTAAAGCGTCACAGCCGGGCTGTGCGGCGCGTCAGCGGGGCGCTGCTGGCCGCCCTGGGCGTGCTGATGCTCTGCGGCGGTCAGGGGTACTGGCAGGGGCTGTTCTCGTAGCCCGCTTACAGATTATCCGCCACGGCGCGCTCTACCTGCGACCGCTGCGCCGGGGTGAGCGGGGCGAAGGGGCGGCGGCACGCGCCCACGGCCAGCCCCTGCTTGCCCAGTATGTGCTTGATGGAAGGGAAGAGCCCGCAGACCACCAGCGCCTGCATGATGCGGTTGGCGCGGGCTTGCAAGGCCTGGGCTTCGCCCAGGTTTTTTTCGCGCAGCGCGGCCTCGATGCGGGTGAACAGGGGCAGGGAGAAGTTGAACGTGGAGCCGATGGCCCCATCCGCGCCCAGCAGGCGCGCGCCGGTGTACACCTCGTCGTAGCCGCCGTAGAGCAGCAGGTCGGGGTTGAGATCGCGCATGCGTTCCAGCTGGTACAGATCCGGGGAGGTGTGCTTCACCCCGGCGATGGCGCCATCCCGCAACAGGGCGCGGATAGCCGGGTGCCCGGTATCCAGCGTGACGCCCGTGTTGCCCGGAAAGTTGTAGATCAGCAGCGGCAAATCCACCGCCAGGCGGATATCCCGGTAGTAGGCGGCGATCTGCTCCATGCCGAAGCGATAAAAGAAGGGCGGCGTGCTGATGAGCGCGTGGAAGCCCGCATCCCGCGCCTGGCGGGCGTAGGCAATGGCCTCATCCGTGCCAAAGGCGGATATGCCGGCCATGAGCTTGGCCTGCCCGCGCAGTGCGCCGGCGGCGGCAAAGCTGCGGGCGCGCTCCTCGTGCGTGAGCAGCAGGCACTCGGCGGAGCTGCCGCCGATGAGGAAGCCTGCGGCGCCCTGGGTGATGCAGCGGCGCATCAGCGCCTGCAGCGCTTCTTCATTTAATCGGTTATCCGGGGTGAAGGGGGATACTGCCGCCACAAAAAAGCCGGACATGCCGGGGATCTTCATAGGCCCCCCTCCTTTAATTTTTCACTGCCTCAATGGCGGTGAGCATGGGGTACAGGTTGGTCACCCGCACCACCATGGTGCCATCGCGGTTGGGCGACGGCTCCAAGAACGTGGCGTCGTGCCAGCGCGCGCGGCTGCCGCCGTAGGCCCAGCGCCACACGTTGTCGCGCATTTCAAAGCGCAGATCCCCGTAAAGGTTGGTGGTCAACAGATCCTGCAGGTAGTGAAAGGGCACCGCGTATACGGTATCCATCTGTATCAGCTGCGCGGAGAGCCCGTTGGTCGCCGCGTAGCGGCAACCGGTGGAGAGCGGCCCCAGGATATCCAGCAAAGTGATGTACCACAGCGCGCCGCCGTCCTCCTGCTTGGGGATGCGGATGCGCAGTTTGCGCACATCCGCCATTTCGGCCAGGGACACGGCAGGCCCTTTAAAGGCGGTGAATTTTTCTGCCTTGCCGTCCGCGGCCACGAGGTACAGGGAGATGCCGGCATCCCGCACATCCAGCGAGAACCCCATGCCCGCGAAGAGGATGTTCAGGGCATCCACACTGACCATGGTGGCGTTGTCGTACAGCCCTTCCGCGGTGTAGCCGCTGATGGTGATGGGCACGCCCCTGTCGTACCAAGGCAGCATGCTGCGCGGCACGGGCGTCTCCTTGGGTTTCTTGGTGGCGGCCAGGCCGCCGGCTGGTATCAGCGCCGTGGCCAGCGCCAATAGCAAGGCTGTGGTGAGCGCGCGGGCAAACAGCCTCTTCATGCGCGTACCTCCTTATCGAATTGATTGATGTGGGCCGGATGCGGACGCTATCCCGCTACCTGTTCGCCATCCACGTACACGGCCTTTACGCGCGCGCGCGCATCCAGCGGGTGCGCGTCGTACAGGGCCAGATCCGCCGCCTTGCCGGGGGCCAGGGTGCCCAGGGTATCCGCGTGGCCCACGGCCCAGGCCGCGTCGCGTGTGACGCAGGCCAGGGCCGCGCGCTCGGGCAGGCCCTCCCGGTGGGCGATGATGGCGCACACCAGCAGGTATTGTATGGGGATGACCGGGTGATCGGTCATCAGCGCGAAGCGGATACCGCAGGCGTGCAGTTTGCCCGGCGCGGCAAAGCTGAGATTGCGCAGCTCTATCTTGGATCGTTCGGACAGCAGCGGCCCCAGGATGACCGGCGTGCCGCGGGCGGTCTGCGCCTGCAGCAGTTCATCCGGGATCAGGTACCCCTCTGTGCAGTGCTCCAGAGACAGGCGCAGGCCGAACTCTTCACCCACGCGCAGGGCGGTCAGTATGTCGTCCGCCCGGTGGGCGTGGGCCTTCACCATCAGGGTGCCCGCCAGGGCTTGGGCCAGCGCTTCCTTGCTCAGGTCGCGATCCGGGCGCTTATCCTCCGGGCCGGCCATTCTGTGCGTGTAAGTCTGGGCGTTCACCAGCGCCTGCCGCAGCAGCGCGGCGGTGCCCATGCGCGTGCTGGGGACGCGCCCCTTCTTGTCGTACACGCGCTTGGGGTTTTCGCCAAAGGCGATCTTCAGGGCCAGCGGCTCCTGCACCACGCGCCCGCGCAGGGGGCCGGGGCGGGTTTTGATCAGCAAAAATTGCCCGCCTATCACATTGGCGCTGCCGGGGCCGGTGGCCGCGCAGGTGACGCCCGCGGCCAGGGCTTCTTCAAAACAGCGATCCTGCGGATTCAGACCGTCCAGGCCGCGCATTTGCGGGGTGAGGGGGTCGGTGGCCTCATTGCCGTCGCTGCCCTCAAAGCCCATGCCGTCCTCCCACATGCCGATGTGGCTGTGCGCGTCGATGATGCCCGGCAGCGCGTA
>JAITTS010000027.1 GCA_031286995.1 Oscillospiraceae bacterium | reverse complement strand
TCATTCTCTAGAAATGGTTGATTTGACGATGGCTTTGTTTTCAAAATTTCATTCTCCGCCTGGAAAGCGCAAGCTGTTCAACCTCAGACTTATATCATAACTTTCGCAATACCGCCTTTGATTTTTGGGCATGCGTTTGGTCGCTCCCCAAACAGTTCCCATGACAACATTTTTTCCCATATACAAGCCCTGCGTGGACGCGGGGTCATTGGCTGTGGTATAATTAATGCAAGGATGAAACGCTAGAGGAGGGTTGCACATGATCGTTCGCTTTGCCGCCAAAGATGCCCGTCTGCCCCAAGATATCCTGGATACCACGGAAAAAAAGCTGCACCAGCGCCTGGATGGTTACTATCGGCACGAGACCCCGGATGCTTCCACCGTGCTGGTGAAGATAGCTGAGCGCAAGCGCGTGTTTAAGGTAGAGATCAACATGCCCTACGGCGGCCAGCTCTTCCGTACAGAAAACGAAGAACGAGAGACCCCTCTGCCCGCACTGGATAAGGGCATAGACGTTCTGGAGCGGCAGATCAAAAAGCACAAAACCCGCCTCTCTCGCGACCTGCGCCAGTCTCTCACGCCGGAGGAACCCGTCACCCTGGCAGATCTGACCCCGCAGGATGAGGACGAGACGGAGTTTAAGCTGGTCAAAGTAAAGCGCTACGCAGGCAAGCCTATGACCGTGCAGGATGCGCTCATCCAAATGGATCTGCTGGGCCACACCTTCTACACTTTTTATAACGCGGATACCAACAGCGTGTGCACGGCCTATCGCCGCAATGACGGTGATTACGGCTTGATAGAGCTGATCAACCTGTAACCCCCCTCACCTGCAAGGAGGCAACATGAACAAGGAACGCAAACTGGCGCTGCTGGTGCTGGCGGCGCTACTAATCATTGTGCTGGCCGCCATCCTCATCCTGCGCGGGGGCCCCGGCCCGGCGGATACCGTGACCACGCCGGATGCGCCAGCCGCACCCACGGCCACCGCCGCCCAGGCCCCCGTGCCCACCGATACCCCGGATGAGGAAAGCTTGGGTCGCCAAGCCTTATCCGAAGAGGAAGGCGACGGGGCAGATTACGGCCAGGGCCTGGTAGATGACGGCACCTTTTCATCCCCCGAGGTAGAGGGCCCCATTGATTGAAAAATATACGGGGGCGGGAAGAAAAAGGTCTTGCCGCGCGTTCAATCATTACAGAAAAGGTGGTATCGTCTGGTGATCAACCCGCAGCAGGAAACCCGGGCACGGCGCGAGCAGTTTGAGAGGCTGTACGACGCCTATGTGGACGACGTGTTGCGGGTCAGCTACTTTTACCTGGGGGATCGCCAGCAGGCCGAGGATGTGTGTCAGGATGTGTTTGTACGCCTGCTCACCCGCGCGCCGCAGATACAGCCGGGCCACGAAAAAGCATGGTTGCTGAAGGTGGCGCTGAATCGTTGCCGCGATCTGTGGCGCGCCGCCTGGGTGCGGCGGGTGGTGCTGGGTTCACCCTTGGAGTGCATACCCGGCACGGATGACATTGCTGACTATGCCCGCAAGGCAGAGGTCATGGAGGCTGTGCACGCCTTGCCGCTCGCCTTCAAGGAAGTGGTGCTGCTGCACTACTATCAGGGCTTTGGTATTGCAGAGATAGGCGCCATGCTGGGCCTGCCAGAGGGTACCATATCCAGCCGCCTTTCCCGCGCGCGCAAGAAGATGGAAGCTCTGCTGAAAGGAGCGGAAACCCCATGAGACCCAAAACACCCATGGAGACAGCCTACATGCCGGATGCGTTTGCCACCCTGCAAGATACCGCGCGGCAGATGTTGGGGGGGCTGCAGGCCCTGCCGCGCCTGCGCGCGGCTGTGCTGGCGGGCAAGCGCCCTGCGCCGCCGCACCCTTCGCTGCAGATACCCGCGTTGGCCGCTGCCCTGGCGGTGCTGGTAACCGGCGTGTTGCTGGTAGGGCAGTTTTTGGGGCCTGCGCCTACGGATAACATCCGCACCTTTTCTGCCGGCGAGGATGCCCAGGCCGCCCTGCTGGCTCAGGCGGATGTACCGCAGGGTGGCCTGACTGTCACCCAGGGCAGGCCGGTATCCGAATTTTCCTTGCTCTTTGCCACGGGGGCAGGGGCCAATTTTCCGCTCATTGGCTGGCAGGGACAGGCCTACCGCATGCTGAAGCGCCCCGCTGCGCTGAAACAATCCGCCCTGGGCGGCAGCCTGGGTGAAATACAGACCTTTACAGATGAACCCGCCCTGGCCGAGGATGCTTGGCAAGGCCTGGTATCCAACGCCGTTGCCCAGGGCACACCGGTGTACCGGGTGAGCGGCATATCCGCCGACACCGCCGTGGCGGCGGAGGTGGATGGCAACCTGCGGCTCTTTCAGCGCTTCACCTTTGCCCAATATGGGGCCACCGGGGATTTGGCGGATGTGTTGGATATCCGGGGCGGCGTAGAGTCGCTGGATCTTTCCGGCGTAGGTGAGATTACAGACCGCGCCACGGTGCGCGCGCTGGTGGATACGCTGCTGAACAGCGCGGCTTACATGGGCGAGGATGTGCCGCGAGGCAAGCAATCCCTCACCATACGCCTTTCGGATGGCTTCAGTTTACAGATGCTGGTATCCGGCGACACGTTGGGCGCCTGCGGCGCCTGGGCCTGTCCGGATTTTATACAGGCCTATGAGGCGGCGGCGGGCGGAGAATAAGCGGCTTAAGACTTGCTGGGTTTTTCAATGATGCGGGCTGCATCCGGCGTTCACCGCCTCTGAGATGCGCGCGTACACGCTGCCAGATGCGTGCCCGCGACTTGCTTTGGGGGCCCATCGCGTTGCTTATCCGCGATCGTTTTGCTGCATCTCAATCATCAGCACATGCGCCGTGCCCTTGGCGCGGATGCTCACATCCTGTTCGGCAATCTCCAAAGCATCGCGGGCCGAAAGCTTCTGTCCGCTCACATCCGCCGCGCCCTCAATGAGCACGAGGTAGGCTTGCCGCCCGGCCGCCACAGGGAAGCTCAGCTCGCCCTCATCCGTAATTTCGGTCGCGAACACATGAACATCCGCGTGCACGTGAATCGGCGCTGCAGGTGCCGCGTCTCCGGTGGCGATAGGCAGCCAGCGGTTCACGCGATCCGCCCACGGGAAGGGGATATCGCCGTACCGGGGTTCGTAGCCGCGCCGGTCGGGAACAAGCCAAATTTGCAAAAAACGCAAGGGCACATCCGCCAGGTTGTGCTCGCTGTGGAAGACCCCGGTGCCCGCGCTCATGTACTGTACTTGGCCGCGGGTCAGCGTGCGCTTGTGGCCCATGCTGTCGGCATGGGTCAGCGCGCCATCCACCACGTAGGAGATGATCTCCATATCCCGGTGGGGGTGGGTATCAAAGCCTGTGCCGGGCTGCACCAGATCGTCATTGAGCACGCGCAGCACGCCAAAGTGCATGTTGCCGGGGTTGTGATACTCGGCGAAGGAGAAATGAAAGTGGCTATCCAGCCACCCGTGCTGCCCCCGGCCCATTTTGGTGTGGTCGATAAATCGTAACATGATAAGCCCCTTTCAGGCAGTGAGGTAGATGTGCAAACGGAGATGCCGTAAAAAGGATACCACAAAAATACATAAAATAACAGGCGGGAAAGCAGATATGCTCTCTAAAATATTTCTTAATAATCACTTTTTCAAATTCATTTTGCAGATTACTGAAACATACGGGCGATGGTTTTCGTAAAAAATCGTTGCGGGCTAAATCTAGTGCGCAACGATATACATCCATACCGACACATCAAGATATTTCAATGCAAGGCTGTTGATTATGCATTGTTCCCATACATGTTAAACCATGCCCGTTCTGAAAATGGTTTATAGGCGGGGCGCTTGCCCTCTTTTGCAGGGATACCGATGGGCAGAAAAGCAACAACAGTGTAT
>JAITTS010000023.1 GCA_031286995.1 Oscillospiraceae bacterium | reverse complement strand
GGCGCGGGGCAGGCAACTGTACCTGGCCCTCTTGCCAGGGGGCATGCTGTCGTACGTCGGCCGTATCCGGCCACAGCGCTCGCCCGGTTCGCCCGGCCTCGCCTACCGGCACACGCCGTTCCCCATCCGCCGCGGGCAGCAAGACGGCCTCTGAAGGCAGGCGCGCGGGCCTGGTGAAAGCCTCTGCCATGGATGACACCCCTCTTTCGGTGGTGGTGCATCCTATGTAAGGGGCGCCCCGCGCGTGAAGGGTTCTGCCGGGGCCTATCTATCTCAGTTTATAGACGTACTGCCGGTATACCCGGTATCGCGTAAAGCCCGCCTTTTCCAGCGTGATGTTGGATTGCGCGTTTTTCTCATCAATGGTGGATGCCTCCGCCCAGCGGATGCCATCGGCCAGGGCGTTTTTGTAGGCGTGGTAGATCATGGCGGCGTTGACCGCCTTGTTTTGATAATCCGGCACCACAAACTGCATGACGGCCCGCACCTGATCTATCTTTTTACGGCCGGTGACAAAGTGGTAGATACCGGCCGGCGTTAGGCGGCCGCGCATCTTTTTGATGAGCTGGTTATAATCCGGCAGAGCCAGGGCAAAACCCACGGGCCTGTTCCCCGCGTAAGCGAGCACGGCGTAGCGCGGGTTGACGAAGGACTTCATCTGCTTAAACTCCGTATAAATATCCTCGGTGGTGGGCGGCAACAGATTCCAATCCTTGGGGAAAGCTTCCGCCACACAGGTGGCCACATCCTGCATTTCCGGCAGGATGTTGCCCTTTAGATTGATCTCGCGCACGGTAAAACCAAAGCGCCCCGCCGCGCGCTCGGCCAGCTCGCTGTACTTATCCACATCAAAATCCGCCAGCTGCATCTGGTAAGCGTAGTGGTCGCAATACTTGGTAAAGCCGTAGTTTTCAAACAGCGCGATATAGCAGGGCCGGTTGTAGGCGTTGAAGAGCACCGGGGAACCGTCGAAGCCCTCCACCAGCATGCCCTTGTTAAAATCATCAAAGGTGGCGGGGTTAGGGCCAATCATGATATCCATACCCAGCCCCCGCAGGTACTGGGCCGCGGCGTCGAACACCGCCTGGGCGTAAGCCGGATTGTCGTAGCTCTCAAACAGAGACAGGTAGCCCTCCTTAACGCCGGTGCGCTCCACCAGCTTATAATCCACCCCCGCCAGGGCCCGGGCCACGGGCTTATCCCCATCGTAAGCCATAAAGAAGCGATGCGGGCCATTTTCGAAAAGGCCGTTGTTGATGCCCCGCAGCGTGCGCATTTGGTCGAATACCAGCGGCGGCACCCAGTAGGGATCATCCCTGTAGACATCGTAAGCCAGGCGGATAAAGGCGCGCAGATTTTTGCGCGTGGGCTCCAGTGTTTTGACCACCAGCATGGGCATGCCTCCTCCATCATTGCGCATCAATTTCAGGTTACACCATAAAAAGAATACGCATTACTATACCACTTTCGACAGTTCTTGACAACTGCGCGCCCCAAAATTGTACCCCATCCTGTAACGTACGGCAAAAATATTCATGACGCTGTTTTTCAAACCTTTTGCCCGGCATTGATAAAATGATAGCCGCGCAAAAAAGCCGTGAGAACCCGGTCTCACCGGGG
Organism: Oscillospiraceae bacterium; assembly: GCA_031286995.1. Lineage (GTDB taxonomy): Bacteria > Bacillota > Clostridia > Christensenellales > Aristaeellaceae > JAITTS01. The sequence continues at coordinate 1,424 of JAITTS010000023.1, read as the reverse complement.
TTTCCAGTCTATCCCCGCCGCTTTCGCCTGTTTGCCAAGCTGATGATAGGCGAGGGTGTACTTTTTGCCATCCTTTATAAAATGCGTTCCGCATTGCCGGAACTGAAACGGCACATTGGCAGCCACGCATTGTTCCCTACAGCCAAGTACCCAGGCAAAATTCAAAGGCCTGGCGTTCGTGTCATACTCCCCGCCGACCATTACAAGTTCGCAGCCCGCGAGATACGCTGCAATATCCACATGCTCAATCAACGGTTGTAATATGATGTTGCGGTGCTTAATCGGCAGCGCTTTAAGCACAGAAAGCCGTTCGTCGACTGATTGTTGGTTTTCGCACGAAACCCCGACCGTCACATTGTCGTATCCGTCGCCCCAGTCAACCGGAGCGACGCTTGAGAATCTGGCGATACGCTTTGTCAAAAAAATAAAGTGGCAATCGGCGCGCTCACGTATCATTGCCCAGCACGCACCGCGCCAAGCATCCGCGTCTTCAATCAGAAAATCCGTTTGAAAGCAGGTGTAAACAATGCCGGGCTTCATCTTGTACTCGCCGTTTTTCTTCTTGGCAACGGGCGCACAGAAGCTATCGGTCTTTACGATTTCGCTCGTATCCACACCGCGTTTCGCGTCGCCCTTGTGAATATAGCAATATTTACAGCCCTCTGCGTACTTTCGGCATCCCCGCCACGGGTTCCACATAGCCATCGTTCAACCTCCCCCAGCCCACCGGTTTTGCTTGCCGTTCGGCGGCTGCCCGCCGTGGCCGGCGAAACGCACAGCCAGGCGAGGCGGTACAGGGCGCAACGGTCAACCTGAACGCCCTGCGCCAAGTGCCGCGGTACAATAGAACCTGGTTCGGTAAAATGGAAAGTAATGCGCAAACCATAACCGAAAGGAAGGGCTTGTCATGGGGAGCATAACACACCAAACGCGTTGGGAGCAAGGGTTTTTAGAACGGATAGGGAAAGCGCAGGCAAAGGGGATAAACACGCGGCAAGGCGGCTGGCGGGATAGTGCCGGGGTGCCTGTGGTGTTGGCGGCCTGGCCCGCGAAGCGGGCGGGCACATGGGCAAGCAAGCCCCGTGCCCAAATGCCCCGCAGGCTGTTGGCGCGGCTGTAGGGCCGGCGCGGATGTACAACCATGAAGGGAAGCACCTATCTGCTTGCGTTGCGGCACTTGCGTAATGCCTGCGCAAATAATGGGAAACGCAAAGCGCTTCCCATATTGCCACAGGTTTGGCCTCGGCGGCGTGCCCCGCCGCGGCCACTGGCCGCGGCGCTGCCCGCTCGCTTCCCATCCCCACTTGTGCGAAACTTGTTGTACGTTAAAGGGCACCAACCTCATCCGCGTAGCCGGTGATCGCTTGCACGGTTCATCGCCTCCCATCAATTTTCCCTGCGCGCGTTGCGATCAAAATCCGATC
>JAITTS010000187.1 GCA_031286995.1 Oscillospiraceae bacterium | reverse complement strand
GCCGCGTTGCCCTCAAAGGTATCCGCATCCTCTGCCGCTTCTATATCGCAGCCCGCCTCAAGTTGGCTGAGCACCGCAAAGCGATCCCCCAGAAGCTGCCGCAGCTCCGCCAGTTTGTAAGGGTTGTTGGTGGCTGCCACCAACCTGGGTTTGGGCGCGATGTGCCGGGCCGCAGCCCCCAGCGCCCGGCGCTGGGCCGCCATCAACTGCGCGATACCGCCCTGGGCCAAGGCCAGCATCCGGTGCAGTTCCTCCATGGTGCAGGCGCGCTTCTCCCCCGTGCCCTGTATCTCAATGCAGCCGCCGTCCTGGTTGAGCACCAGGTTCAAATCCACCTGTGCGGCGCTGTCCTCCGTGTAGCACAGATCCAGGCAGGGCACATCCCCCACCATGCCGCAACTGACCGCCGCCACCTGGCGCACAATGGGCGACTCCGCCAGCTTGCCCTCGGCCAGCAGCTTATCCACCGCCAGCACCAGGGCCACGTAAGCCCCGGTGATGGATGCGGTGCGCGTGCCGCCATCGGCCTCCAGCACGTCACAATCCACGGTCAGGGTGCGCTCACCCAGGCGGGTCAAATCCACGGCCTGGCGCAGGGATCGCCCGATCAATCGCTGTATCTCCACCCCCCGGCCGTCCTTCTTCAAACCATCCCGCGCCTTGCGCCTGCCGGTGGATGCGGGCAGCATGGCATATTCTGCCGTCAGCCAGCCGCTGCCCTTGCCGCGCAGAAAGGGGGGTACCCCATCCTCCGCGCTCACGGTGCAAATGACCCGCGTGCCGCCGCAGGCTATCAGGCAAGAGCCTGTGGCCGTACCCACAAAGCCCGGTTGCAGGGTGACGGGGCGCAGGGCATCCGCCGCGCGCCCGTCCGATCTCACGATGGGTGTATCCGCCATGGGCTTGTCCTCCTTGGGGGGCAAAGGCAGGGGGCCTGATGGCCCCCGCTGCCCCGGGGTCATGATATTGCAGACTAATCCATCTCCACCACGCCGGGGAACTGCTGCGCCACCACCTCCGCCACGTTGGCGAATGTAGGCTGCGCGGCGGTGGATGGCAAGGCGTAATCCTTGCCGTTCACCTGTACCTTGACCTGTTTGACGCCGGGGAACTGCGTGCAGGTGAGCACCAGCGCCCGAAGCGCCTGCTGGCCGCCGTCGGATTGTTCGGCGATGCGGGCGAACTCCTGCGTAAAGTTGACGGTGGCCACGCCGTCCCTCACTTTCACGTCGATCAGCCCCACATCCCCCGGCAGCGGCGTCTGCAGGCCGCTATCCTTGCGGGGGCCTTTGGCCAGCTCCAGCACGGCGGTATTCACATCCGCATCCGAGAACACCGTGCGCGTAACGGGCACCAGCAACCGCCCGTTATCGGATGGGAAGTAGATCCGCACCTGCTGCGACCCGGCCAGGGTGGTCTGGGCATCCACGCTCTCCAGGTTCAGGTTCTGCCGGTGCATCGTGCCGGATATATCCGTGCCGTGGGTCAGCTTGCTGCGCTTCTGGCCATCCACCAGAAACTCCACTTCCTGCACGGTGGGGAACTCCGTCAGGGCATAGACCATGGCCGAGACCATGTTAGCCTCCTGCCCCGCATCCGTAGCGGATAGCGCCTGGCGGCCCAAATCTACCCTGGCCTTGCCCCCAACGATATCCAGGCCGAAGCTGGTGCCCTCGGGGATGACGTTGCGCAGGCCCAGGCGCGCCGCCTCCATGTCGTTGGCGGGGTTTTGCACCATCAGCGCCAGCGTGGCCTTGGCGATACCAGCCTGTTTTTCGATCTGCCGCTGCACGGGCACCAAGTAACCTTCGCCATCCTCATAGTAGACCACCGTTGGCTGGGTGGGGCCTTGGGGGATAGCTGCCGTCTGCTCCACAGGTATCTGATCCAGCGGCTCTTCATAGGGCTCGGGCCCCAGCGTGCCCGTCTGCGTGCCGCGAATGGCCAGCAGCAGCACCAACCCCGCCGCGCCGCCTATCAGCATCCGTTCCACGTCCGCGCGCCTGAATTTCACCATTGCTCACTCCTCGCCGATGATTGGTTTCCATCCGCAAGGAAGGCTATGTGCGCATTCCCTATTTTAGCACAACACGGCGGTGTTGCAAAGCCGTTGCGGGCAAGTCCCTGCCTGTGCTATGATGGGGCTAATACCAACCGGGCAAGGAGGTTTTGCCATGCCGCTGGATGGCCTGACCCTAAGCTACGTGTGCCGGGAATTGGCTTTGGCGCTGGTGGGCGGGCGCGTGGACAAGGTGCAGCAGCCGGAGCGGGACGAGTTGCACCTGGTGATACGCAACCATGGCGAGAACCACCGCTTGTTGTTGTGCGCCGGGGCGCACCACGCCCGCGTGCACCTGAGCGCGCAAAACAAGGCCAACCCCATGGAACCGCCCATGTTTTGCATGCTGCTGCGCAAGCACCTGCAAGGGGGGCGCGTGACGGATGTGCGCCAGCTGGGCGGCGACCGCGTGGCGGAGATAGACGTACGCAACCCGGATGAGATGGGCGTACCGCACCTGTACACGCTCTGCGCCGAGATCATGGGCCGCCACAGCAACCTGATCCTGCGGGATGAGGCGGGCCGCGTGCTGGATGCCATACGCCACGTAAACGGCGACATGAGCCGGGTGCGCCAAGTGCTGCCCGGGCTGGCCTACGCGCCGCCGCCCGGCCAAGGCAAGCGCGACCCGCAGGCCGCGGATGCTGCGGAACTGGCCCGCGCCCTGTCGGGCACCGCAGGCAGGCTGGATAGCGCCCTGCTGGGCGCCATTGCCGGGCTGTCGCCCCAAAGCGCGGGAGAGATCGCCTACCGCCTGACCGGGGATGAGACCGCGCCTCTGCCCGGGCCGGATGCCATGCCTGGGTTTTGCCTTCGCCTGCGCGCCCTGCTGGATGCTATGCCTGGCTTCGGCCCGCCCGTGCTGCTGCTCAACGCCCAGGACGAGGCCGTGGATATATTCCCCTTTGCCCAACGCCGCTTTGCCGCCGGGCTGCAGCGAGAGGTACCCGCAGGCATCAGCGCCGCGCTGGATGCCTTCTTTTGCGCCAGAGACGCCCGGGAACGCGCCAGCCAGCGCACCGCCGCCCTGGCCCGGTCCCTCAAGACCCACATCGAACGCTGCGAAAAAAAACTGGCCCTGCAACAGGAGGCCCTGGATGCCGGCGCCCAGGCGGATGCCTGGCGCGTGGCGGGAGAGTTGCTGAACGCCAACCTGCACCGCTTGCAGAAGGGCGTGGCTGAGGCCGTGCTGGAAAACTTTTACGAAGACAACACGCCCATCACCGTAGCGCTGGATGCCCGCTACACCCCCGCACAAAATGCCCAGCGCTACTTTAAGCGCTACCAAAAGGCGCGCAGTGCCGAG
>JAITTS010000149.1 GCA_031286995.1 Oscillospiraceae bacterium | reverse complement strand
GCAGTTAAGCCCTTCAGCGCCGATGGTACTTGGCTGGAGACGGCCCGGGAGAGTAGGTCGCTGCCGGATACCACAAGACCGGCCTGTGCAGAGGAGGCTGGCGGAGAGCACCAAGCCATGAAATGGCTTGGTGCCTTTCTTTTCGCGTCGATACAAAAGTTGGTGAGCTTGCCACTCGCGCCAGATCGTCACGAGCAGACCAGATAAAAGAAAAACTTGACATAGAAGGCGGCGTCCTCTATAATAATGTTAGAATGCAATCGATTGCATTATCAATGCAAATTTTGCTGCAATGAAGTCTCTATTTTTACTTGCTGATTAACTAAAAATGAAAAGCAAACGATTGCAATGGGGGCATGGGCATGGCGATAACCATTCAAGACATTGCCGAGCGTGTGGGTGTAAATCCTTCAACGGTTTCCCGTGCGATCAGCGGTAAGGCGCCGATCTCGGCGAAGACGCGGGCGCGCATCAACGCCGTGATGGTGGAACTGGATTACCATCCCAACGGTGTGGCGCGCAGCCTGGTCAGCGGCATCAGCGAGGCGATTGGGATTGCCATGGATGCCCGCGACAACCAAGCGTACGCTAACCCCTTTTTCAGCCTGAGCTTATTCGCCATTGAAAAAATCGCGCAGGAGAAGGGATACAATGTCATCATCTCCAACTGTGCGGATGGGCGGGGCCAAATATCCCCCGTCGAAAAATTGATGCGGGAGCGAAAGGTGGATGGGCTGATTCTGCCGCCATCCACCATCACAGCCAAGCTGGTGGAGCGGATGGATGGGATGAAGTTTCCCTACGTCATACTGGGCGAACCGGATCTGCAATCAATCGACGCGTGCTCGCCGGCCACCAACATCAATTGGGTGGATGTCAATAACGTGCAAGGCTCGGAATTGGCCGTGGGGCACCTGTTGGAACAGGGGTATCGCAGCATAGCCTTCCTGGGCGGGGCGGAACGCTTGCGCTTTGCGGTCAATCGCGTCAAGGGGTATCGGCGCGCGCTGGAGAACATGGGCGCTGCCCCGCTGGTGCTGCCGACGGATGGAACGGCACACTCGGCGCAGTCCGCCGTTGAGGCGGCGTTGACGGCACGGAATTGCCCGGATGCCTTTCTGTGTCACGACAATCTGGCCGCCTTTGGCGCGCTGGGCGCCATTCGCGCGGCAGGCCTGTCCGTTCCGCGGGATATCGGGTTGGTGACGTTTGACAACGAGCCGCTTGCGCCATTTATGCAGCCACAGTTGACGGCGATTGATGTCAACACGGGGCTCCTCGGCGAGCAGGCCGCAGAGCTCTTGTTTCAGCAGATCAGCAGACCCGGCCCCGCCAGGCAAGTGCTGCTCTCCGTCGCGTTGATTCGCCGCGAATCCACAGACCGGGGGGTGGGCGCATGAACCTTGCTGCGATTGACCATCAGCCCACCCGCGCGTTTGTGCTGCCGCTCGCCCGCACACGCCTCAGCTTTCGTCTGCTGGCGGCGCGCGGTGATCTGCGCGAGTGCCTCCTGATCTATTGGAAACGCAACGACCCCTATCCAGCTTCGCGCAGGGAGGCGGCGTTGGCCTTGCGGTATCGCTCGGCCCAGCGGGATGATTTTCGCGCGGCTGTCTCCTTTGTGGAGACCGCGCACTATATCCGCTACTTTTTTAAACTGCGCGGCGCGGATGGGCAGGAGATGTACTTGAGCGAATACGGCTTTACCGTGCAGCCGCCGGCGGATGGTTTTTTCGAATTTTTGTATGCCAATGACCGGGATGTGCTGCAGACGCCGGATTGGGCCAAGGGTGTCGTCTACTATCAGATATTCCCCGATCGGTATGCGGTGGGGAACCCAAAGAAGGCGTTGCACGCATATGAACCGTGGGAGAGCGTGCCCACTGCTCAAAATTTTTTGGGCGGTGACCTGGCGGGCATTCGCGCGCGGCTACCGTACCTGGCGGATCTTGGCATCGGGTGCTTGTACCTAACCCCCATCTTCCGGGCTGACTACAACCATAAGTACGCCACAATAGACTACTATTCGATTGATCCGGATTTCGGCACGGAAGAGGATCTGCGCGCGCTTGTGCAAGGGGCCCACGCGCTGGGCATGCGGGTTTTGCTGGATGGCGTGTTCAATCACACCGGCGTGCACTTTCCGCCCTTTGAGGATGTGCTGCGCAAAGGCGAAGCATCCGAGTATAAAGATTGGTTTTACGCAAGCGGGTTCCCGTTGACCATGCAACCGCTGAACTATGCGTGCGTGGGCGACTATGCCTATATGCCCAAGCTGCGCACCGGCCATCCCCAGGTACGGGATATGATTCTGGATGTGATGCTGCACTGGATACGGCGCGCGGGCATTGACGGCTGGCGGCTGGATGTGGCCGATGAGGTGGATGGCTGCACCTGGCATTTTATCCGCATGCGCCTGAAGGATGCGTATCCGGATGCGCTGCTGCTGGGGGAAACTTGGGGTGATGCGGCCCGGCTGGTGGCAGATGGCACACAGATGGATAGCGCGATGAACTATCTCTTCCGTAGCGCCATGGTGGATGGTTTCGCCAAGCGGCGCCTCACCGTGTCGCAACTGGATGAGCGGCTGCAGCGGATGTTGATGAAGTACCCGGATGCGATCAACCTGGGTATGTACAACTGCTTGGGCAGCCACGACACCCCACGCTTTCTGACAGAGGCGGACGGCGATGTGCAGCGCGTCAAGCTGGCGGTGGCGTTTCAAATGCTGTTCCCCGGCAGCCCCGCCATCTACTACGGCGATGAGGTAGGCATGGCCGGGTATAATGACCCGGATTGCCGCGCGGGGATGATCTGGCGTCAGCAGGATCAGAACCTCCAACTGCTGGCGTGGCACAGGCAACTGATTGCCCTGCGCCAAAAGAGCGCGGCGCTGCGGCTGGGGGATTTTCGCACCTGTGTGTGCGACGATGCCCGCATGCTGTATGGTTTCAACCGCACTTTGGCCGGTGAGACAGTGACGGCGCTGTTCAACTGTGGCAGCCAAATGCAGTCCGTTGATATCGGTTCATCCGGCCGCGCTGTGGATCTGCTGGCCGGCAACACGTTGGACTTGACGGATGGGCGGCAGACCGCGCCGGTGCCGGTTCCGCCGTATTCTGTTAAGATCATACAAATATGGGAGGAAGAAGACAATGCGTAGCCTGTGCAAATCTCTGGTGGTACTGTTGGTATTAACTTTGGCGTTGCCCTGCATCCCGGCTCTCGGCGAAGCGGCGCAGGAACCGGTCACCATCGACTTTTGGCACCATTACAGCGCGCAATCCGCAGAGAATGAGACGCTGATGAACGTGCTCATCCCCAAATTTGAGGCGGAGAACCCCGCCATCCGCGTCAACGCGGTATCCCATGAGTGGGCGGAACTGCACGACAAGGTGCTGGTGAGCGCAGGCAGCGGCAGCCTGCCCGATGTGGCGCGCTGCGACATTGCCTGGCTGCCGGAGTTTCAGAAGATGGGCGTGCTGGCCGCGCTGGATGAGCAGCCGGGCTTTGCGGATGTATCCGGCGCGCTGCTGGCCAGCACCATGAAAACCGCCGAGGTGGCGGGCGCGCACTACGGCCTAGCACTGAACACCAACTCCAAAATTCTCTTTTACAACGTAAAGATGTTGCAGGATGCGGGCGTTACTCCCCCTGCCACGCTGGATGATTGGGCCGACGCGCTGCGCAAGATCGCCGGTACCGATGCGAATGGCCGGCAGGTTTGGGGCTGGAATGAACCCGCACTTTCCGGATGGAACCTGTGCCCGTTTATCTGGAGCTTTGGCGGCGCGCTGGTCAGTGAGGATCAGACGGTGGCCAGCGGCTACATCAACGGCCCCGCCACCGTCAAAGCTGTTGAGACCTTTGCCGCGCTGTATCAAGAGGGCGCGCTGACGGGCTTCAACAGCGGGGATATCCCCATGACGGATGGCTTTGGCACTGGGCGCTACGCCATGATGCTCGAAGGCCCCTGGAAGACGGCGGAACTGCAGGGCGCTTACCCCGATGTGGCGTACGGCACCGCGCCCATGCCCGCCGGCGAAGGCGGATCCATATCTGTGCTGGGCGGCGAGGATATCGCCATGTTTACCACCGCAAATCAGCAGGCCGCCTGGGCCTTTATGCGGTTTATGACCGGCGAGTATGCCCAAACGGAAATGGCCAAGTGCGGCCAGATCCCCGTCAACAAAGCCGCCCTGGCAAGCGACACGGTTAAGAGCGCGCCGTTTGCGCCCTTTTTAGATGCGATCACCACGGCCAAGGCCCGGCCCACGGTGGCGGCCTGGGCCGAGATAGACAACGATCTGACCGGTGCTGTCACTGCTGTAATAAGCGGCCAGCAGAGCGCGCAGCAGGCCATGGATGAGCTGGCCGCCAAGGTAGACGCGCTGCTGCAAGAGTAGGCCGACCAACCGATCCCCGCGGGCAGGCGGCGCATGCGGTCTGTCTGCCCGCTTTTTTGGAGGCGCGCGATGGAGACAAAAAGCAAATTGAACCGGCTGCAGATCGGGCTGCTGCTGTTGCCCGGGCTGTGCGTGTTCGGCGTGTTTACGGTGTACCCGATCTTTCGGCTGCTCCTGATGAGCTTTTTTGATTGGAACTTTGGCGCCATGCTGCGGCAGCCATTTATCGGGCTGGCCAACTACCGGCAGGTGATGGGTGACGACACATTTTGGGTTGTGTTTGCCAACACGGTGCTCTACACGCTGGTGACGGTGCCGGGGCAAATGGCGCTGGGCCTGTTTACGGCGGTGCTGATACACGGCGTCACCCGGTTTAGGGTGACCTTTCGCGTCATTTGCTACCTGCCCGTCATCACATCGTGGGTGATCGCCTCGCTGGTCTTTCGCTATGTGTTCAATACAGAGGGGCTGCTCAATTACTTTCTTGGCCAGGTGCTGCGCATTGTGCCGGGCAATATCCGTTGGCTGGATACGCGCTGGTCTGGGCTGACCGTGGCGATGATCTTGGGCATATGGAAGGGCGTAGGCTGGAACATGGTGGTATTTTTGGCCGCGCTGCAGCAGGTGCCGCTGGATTTATATGAGGCCGCGGATATGGATGGCTGCGGCGCGGCGCGCAAGTTTTTGCACATCACCCTGCCCGGCATACGGGGCACGCTGCTGTTCGCGCTAATCATGCTGACCATCGGCGGGTTTAACGTGTTCACATCCATCAAGATGATCACGGGCGGCAAGCCAGCCCACCAGACCGACACGCTGCTGACCTGGATGTATTACAAGGCCTTCAGCACGGGCAAATTCGGCTACGCGGCGGCGCTTAGCTTTGTGATGGCGGCAGCCCTGGCGCTGCTGGCTGTGCTGCAATTTCGGGCCATGCAGGCCAGGGATGCGAAGGGGGGGATTGGGCGTGCGTAAGGGCGGCCTGCGGGCGCAGTTTTTTCGATACGCGCTGCTGCTTTTTGGCGCCGTGGTATCCACGGTGCCCATGGTGTACATGGTCGCTACCTCGCTGCGACCGAACGGCGCGCTCTACGAGTACCCGCCGCGCTTCTTTCCCAAACTGGCGGCGTTGACGCTGGAAAATTACCGGTACATTCTGGCGCAAAGCAAGTTTCAGGTAAATTTTTTCAACAGCGTGCTGGTCTCCGCATCCTCGGTGGGCATTGCCGCGCTCGTGGCTGCGGCCATGGCGTTTGTGCTGGGCAAGTTTCGTTTCCCCGGCAAGCGGCCGCTGTTTGGGTTCATCATCCTCACCATGATTCTGCCCGGCACCACCCTGATCGTGCCGCAGTTTGAGCTGGCGGTGAAGCTGGGGGCGATCAACACGCTGTGGGGGCTGATCCCTTTCTACGTGGCATGGGTCATCCCGTTTTCCACGTTCATGATCAAGGGGTTTATGGAGGGCATCCCGCATGAACTGATGGAGGCCACTTACATGGATGGCGCGAGCGTGCTGGTGGTCTTTACCCGCATCGCGCTGCCCCTGGCCAGCCCCGCCATTGCCTCGGTCTCCATCTTCAACTTTCTGACCGCCTGGGAGGAATATCCCTGGGCAAACACCGTTATCAACGACAACGCGTTGCGCACGCTGCCCATCGCCATCGCCGGCTTTTTTGGGCAGCACCAGTTTACCCAGTGGGGGTACGTGTTCGCCATGTCCGTGCTGGCGCTGGCGCCGGTGGTGCTGGTGTTCATCCTGTTTCAACGGTATTTTGTGACGGGCCTGACCGCGGGCAGCGTGAAGGGCTGAGCGGGGCAGGGTTTATTCAATTCTCGTCAAACGGACAATTGCATATTCTCGTTCGTTAAGCTATAATGAGTAGGTTCAAATTTTCCAACATCATTGCGAACGGGGAGAGCACTATGGATTCCGTTGCCAAACTTTTTGAAGGGGTATTTCAGTTTGAGTGGCAGTCCCTCATCATGTACGCCATCGGCGGAGTGTTGATCTATCTGGCCATCGCCAAGGATTACGAGCCCTCGCTGCTGCTGCCCATCGGCTTCGGGGCCATTGTGGTCAATTTGCCCCTTGCCATCATCTGGAACGGTACGGGCGGTGAACCCGGCGTGCTGCGGCTGCTGTACAACGCGGGCATCCTGACGGAGCTCTTTCCGGTGCTCATCTTCATCGGTATCGGCGCCATGACGGATTTTCGCCCGCTGTTCGCCAACCCCCGCATGATCTTCTTTGGCGCGGCGGCGCAGTTTGGCATCTTCTTTACCATTCTGGCGGTACTGGGGCTCACCATGCTCATCCCGTCGCTTGGCTTTACGCTCAAAAGCGCCTCTGCGGTGGGCATCATCGGCGCGGCGGATGGCCCCACATCCATTGTGGTGGCCAGCCAGTTCGCGCCGGAGCTACTGGGGCCCATTTCCGTTGCGGCGTATTCATACATGGCGCTGGTGCCCATCATCCAGCCCCCGGTCATCCGCGCGCTCACCAGCCGCAAAGAGCGGCTGATCCGCATGGAGGCCAGCGCGCTGGAGGCACCCAAGTGGGTGCTGGTCTGCTTCCCCATCCTGATCACCGTGATCGCGGGCATCATCGCGCCCATCAGCGCGCCGCTGATCGGCCTGCTGATGTTTGGCAATCTGCTGAAGGAAGCCGGCGTGGTGGAACGGCTGAACCGCGCCTCGCAGAACGAGCTGGCCAACATCGTCACCCTGCTGCTGGGCGTCACCATCGGCGCCACGATGCGCTGGGATGTGTTTTTAACGGTGGAAACACTGGTCATCCTTGCCCTGGGCCTGGTGGCCTTTGTGTTCGACACAGCCGGCGGCGTTGCCTTTGCCAAGCTGCTCAATCTGTTCACCAAGAACAAAATCAACCCCATGATCGGCGCGGCGGGCATATCCGCCTTCCCCATGTCCGCGCGCATCGTGCAGCGCATGGCGAAGGATGAAGACCCCTACAATTTCATCCTGATGCAGGCGGTCAGCGCTAACGTGGCCGGGCAGCTGGGTTCGGTGGTGGCCGGGGGCGTGGTGCTCTCCATCGTGCCATGGCTGCTCAGCCGTCTGTAAGGAAAGGAGCACATATGCGAGATTTTGTGTTGGGTTTAGAACTGATGGCCTACGGCCTGGGCGGCGTGTTCTTTACGCTGCTGCTCTTCTTCTTCATCGTCAAGCTGATGGCGCGGTGCGGCAAGCGGCCCCAGGCCAAATGAGCGCTGTATTGATGAAACAGGGGGATAGGGATGATCACGTTTCGCCCCATAGAGTTGGCGGATAAAGAGACCCTGTTGCGCTACCTGCGCCTGTACCCAGATAATGAAGGCAGCGAGTGCACGTTTTCTAACCTGTATATATGGGGGCAGACGGATGGCATCGGCTGGGCGATAGAAGATGACTGCCTGTTGCTGCACGGGCGGCGGCAGGATGGCATGCCCTGTATGATGATGGCCTTTGCGCCCCGTGCCCGCATGTGCTGCGCGCTGGGGGCGGGCATCACCGCCATGGCGGAGCGCAAAGAGGCCTTTTGCATGAGCAGCTTGCCCGCCTGGTACTGCGACTTGATGGCGGATTGCAGGCCGGGGTTCTTTGTTTTTGAGCGCGAACCCCATCACGATGATTACGTGTACAATACCGCCGATCTGCTAAACCTGCCTGGGCGCGACTTTCACGCCAAGCGCAACCACATCAACAAGTTCACCAGCATGTACGAAGGGCGGTACGACTACCTGCCCTACACCCCCGACCTGGCGGAAGCCTGCATGGCGGTTTACGACCGCTGGGCCGCTACCCAGGGGGATGCCGCCACCTTTGCGGGGGAGCGGCTTTCGGTGCACCGCGCCCTGCGGCATGCCCAGGCGCTGGGGCTGGTGGGCGGCGTGCTGCGCGTGGCGGGCAGGGTAGAGGCTTTTTCCGTGGGCGAGCGCATCACGGGGGATATGGCGCTCATCCACATCGAAAAGGCGAACGCGGATATCCCCGGCCTGTTCACCATGATCAACCGGGAGTTCGTGCGCAACGCTTTTGCCGATACGCGCTGGATCAACCGCGAGGAAGATATGGGGCTGGAGGGCCTTCGCCGGGCCAAACGATCCTACAATCCGGCGCGCATGATAGAGAAGTACAGCGCGGTGCTGGCGCACGGCGCGTTATAAGCGCGCAGAGGAGGGCAAGGGATGGTTGAGGATGGCGGGGATGCCGTGTTTCGGGTGCTGACGCCCGAAGAGCGGCCCCAGGCAGAGGCCCTGTGGCGCTACAGCTTTCAGGATGATCCGGCGTTTATCAGCTGGTACTTTGCCCGCCGCGCCGGCGATGTGCTGGCCCTGGGGCAGGGCGAGGTGCGCGCCCAGGCCGTCACCGTGCCCGTGCGCCTTTGCGTGCGGGGCTGCGAGCGCGATGCCCGCATCCTATCCGGCGTGACCACCGCGCCCGCCTATCGGGGCCAGGGGTATATGGGCCGCCTGCTGGCCGGTACCTGCGGTTGGTTGCACAGCCAGGGCGTGCCCCTGGCGGCGCTCTACCCCTTTGATTACGATTTTTACCGCCGCTGGGGCTGGACAGACTGCGGCAGGGTACAAAAGCTGCGCGTGCCCCTGGCGCGCCTATCCGCAGCGCCCGCACCGGATGCGCGCGTGGTGGCGCTGACGGATATCGCCGGGCGCGAGCAGGATTTTTTGCGCGTGTACGAGGCCTACTACGGCAGGTACTGGGGCTGCTGCAAGCGGGATGCCCACGCCTTTGCCCTGCGCATGGAAGAGTGCGCCCTGCAGGAGGGGCGCGCGGCGCTCATCCTGGGCCCGGATGGGCCGGAAGGGTACCTCTTCTACCATGTACAGGGGGATGCGCTGGCAGTGGATGAGTGGGCCGCCGCCACGCACCGGGCGCGCCGCGCGGGCCTGGCTTACCTGGCCGGGCACGCATCCACCCTGGCCGAGGCGCACCTGATCGTGCCGGAGGACGACCCGTTGCCACACCTGCTGCCGGATAGCCGGGGCCTGGTCACTTTGCAGCCCCACACCATGCTACGCATCATTGATTTGCAGGCGTTTATAGACGGGCTGCCGGCCAGGCGCAGCACGCGGGCCACCGTCACCCTGACCGTGCGGGACGACCTTGCGCCCTGGAACCGGGGCTGCTGGCGCATCGGCGGCCGGGATGGCCTGATGCGCGTGTACCCCGTGGCTGGCGATGGCCCCGCAATCTCCATTCAGGCTTTGACGCGCTGGCTGATGGGGGAATGTTCCGCGCAGGATTTGGTGGCCAGGGGCGCGGGGCTGCCCCCGCACACGGTAGAGACCATGGATGATATACTGGTGAAGCACCCGGTCTGCCTGCCAGAGATGTACTAGCGCGGCTATCCCCGGCAAATACACCGGCTGGCATTTCGTCAATTGCCCCAAAGCGCACGCCTGCCACTCTTCGTTTTACGCGAGGTATTCTATGCGCCATCCGTTCGCGGGTAACGCGCGCCGCGCCCTGTTGGGGGCGGTGATGTTTTGCCTGTGCCTTTTTTTTGCGGGGGAGGCCCGGGCGCAGCTTTCCACCAACCTGCACACGCAGGATACCTACGACCGTTACGGCGGCCTGGTCACCCGCGTGTTTGTGGATGCGCTGGGCGCGCCTGTCGTGGCCGAGGATAAGGGCTACTGCCGCCAGGAGAACACCTACAACCGCTTTCCCCGGCTGATCAAGACGGCTTTCTTTGATGCGCAGGGTAATCCGGTGGATAGCGCCGAGGGCTACGGCACGCTGACCCAAACCTGGGATGGCGTGGGCCGTCTGCTGGATAGGGCCTACTTCAGCGCCGCGGGCGAGCCTGTGGTGGGGCCAGAGGGCTACCACCGCTACGCGCTCACCTACAACCACCTGCGCCTGGTGCGCGCGCAGCACTTTATGCCCGATGGCAGCTATGTCAACAGCGCCACGCTCTACGCCCGTATGGAGAACACGCACGACAGCCGCCGCAACGTCATCAAGACCGAGTACCTGGGCGCGGGCGGCCAGTATGTGGCGGGGCCGGATGGCTACGCCTATGTGGAGCGCGAGTTTAACCGCAAGGATGAACTGATCCGCGAGTTTTTTTACGGCCCGCACGGTGAACCGGTGTTTAACGGGCAGCGGGGTTACGCGGGCTACCATCAGGTGTATGAAAACGGCAGGCCCATCCAGGCCGCCTACTTTGGCGCGGATGGCGGCCTTATGCTGCACAAAAACGGCTACGCCTACTGCACGTACACCTACGAAAAGGGCCAGGCCCTGCCCAGCCGCCAGTATTTTTATGATGAGGGCGGTAACCCGCGCACCCAGCGGGGCGGGTACGCATCCATGGGCTTTACCTACGATGGCGCGGGCAGGGTGCGGCGCGTTACCTATTACAACCGGGCAGGCGAACGCACTTACGCCACCGCCGGGTTCGCCGGGCTGCGGCGCTACTACACCCAGCGGGGCTACATATCCAACGAGGCGTACCTGGATCTGCAGGGCCGCCTGATGGTGGCCCCCGACAGGGGTTACGCCATGGTACAGCGCCACTACACCGGCCGGGGGCTGATGGATGAAGAGCATTACTTTGACGAGCGCGAGAAGCCCGTCACCCTGCCGGATGGCTACAGCGGCATACGCAACACGTACGACGGCAAGGGCCGCCTCACCGGCACCACGTATGTAAACCGCAGGGGCGGCAAGGCCACCCTGCCGGATGGCTACTGTGCCGTGGCCTTTGCCTACGACCAAGAGGGCCGCGTCACCCGCAAAACCTACCTGGATGCCCAGGGGCGGGAGATCGCCGCCGCAAACGGTGTCTCGCGCGAGCAGTCTACCTATTATTATACCGGTCAGCCGGAGACCGTCACCTACTGGCACAGGGATGAGGCGGCCACGGGCCCCCAGGGTTACTTTGGCGTGCGCTACGAGTACGATGCCCAGGGCAACACGGTCTGCGAGCAATACTTTGATACGGATAGGCAGCCCGTGCTGCTGCAGGCGGGCTACGCCACGGTGCGCCGCGCCTATGATGAACAGGGCTGGAAGGTGTGGGAGCGTTACTTTGACCAGCAGGATCAGCCCACTCTGTGCGAGCAGGGCTATGCGGGCGCGGCCTGGCGCTACAACGACCGGGGCCTGGTGGCGCGCGTGCGCTATACCGGCGCGGATGGCGAACCAACCATCGGCCTGCAGGGCTGCGCCAGCCAGACCTTCGATTACGACGAAAACGGCCGCGTCCTCTGGGAGAGGCGCTTTGATACCCAGGATAAACCCCTGCAGGATGCCCGGGGCGTGGCGGCCATACAGCGCGTTTACGATGAGGCGGGCAACCCCGTGCAAGAGCGATACTTTGATGCCCAGGGCGCGCCCACGCCGGGCACGCTGGGCTACGCGGGGATAGACCGCACCTTTGATGAAAACCGGCGCACGGCGCGCGATGTGTACGTGGGCGCATCCGGCCGGCCCCAACCCCAGCCCGGCGGGTATGTGGCCGCGCGCTACACCTATGACGAAATTGGCAACGTGGCCGGCATCGCTTACGAGGATGAGCAGGGCGGCCCGGCCCGCCACGCGGGCGGCTACGCCGCGCTCACCCGCGCTTACGATGCCCGCCGCCGCATGGTGCGCGAGGCTTACCAGGATGCCCAGGCTGCGCCGTACACCCTGGCCGCGGGGTATGCCGCCCTTACCCGCGCTTACGGCGAGGATGGGCAGACCATCACCGCTTACGAGGATGCCCAGGGCAGACCCACCCGCCACGCGGATGGCTATGCCGCCCTGCGCGCCACGCGGCGCGCCGGGCAGTATACGGCGCTGGAGGAGTACCTGGATGAACAGGGCCTGCCCTACACCCTGGCCGCCGGTTACGCCGCCGTGCGGCGCGAGCTGGATGCGCTGGGCCGGGTGACCTGCGCCCGCTACCTGAACGCCGCGGGCAGCCCCTGCGCAAGCGCCGAAGGCTACGCCGCCGTGCGGTACGTGTACGATGGCGCGGGCGCGCTGACCGGCATGGTTTATTTGGATTTGGCGGATCGCGAGATCGCGCGGAATTCGCGCTAGGCCGGCCCCCCGCAAAACGGCGCAGATATCGCCCGTGCGCCACCCCGCGGTATTCCGCGCGCCCGGCGCAACGGCAGGCAGGCATCTTTGTGCTTTTTTGCGCGCGAGATTTCCATAAAAAAGAAAAATAAAAAAATTCATCCTTAAACCGATGTTAAGAACTTATTTAAGGGTTAATTCATGGTTGCGCTTTTCCTCAAGCGTGTGTTAATATAATAGACGGAAGATTAGGATATATTTTACAGTAATTGGAATCCATAAAAGGGGAGATTATACAGATGGCGCGCAAACAAAGACAGTGGCGTATACTGGGGTTGGTGCTGATTCTGTGCCTGCTGCTGACGCCTTACAGCGGTTTGACCGTGAGTGATGAAGGCACAACCCCTGCCCCCGGGCAAGAGCACAGCGCGCCAATGCCCGAGGCCGCGCCCCCGCAGGGGGCGGATGCCCAGCCGCCGCAGACGGGGCAAGACCTGTTTTTGTTGCTGGGCAAGCTCTCTGCCGCGGAGATAGAGGCCTATTGGCACACCCTGCCCGATGCGGAGAAGGCCGCGTTTGCCGCCCTGCTTCTGCCCGGCGCGCCCGCCCCGGGCGGCGACGCGGCCCAGCAGCCAGGCGGTACCCCCGGCGACCCCGCCGCGCCCCCGCCCCCGCCGCGCACCTTTCAGGAACTGATGGATGCCTATCTGCCCGATGATGCCCCATCCGCCGGAACGGGCGGCTTTGCGGATCCCGGTTTTGCGGATCCCGGTTTTACCGACCCCGGCTTTGTGGATCCCGGCTTTGCGAACCCCAGTTTTACCGACCCTGGGCTGACCGATCCGGCGGAGACCCTCGCGCCCGAAGAGACGCCCGGGCCGGAAGAGACGCTTATCCCCGAAGAGACGCTTATCCCCGAAGAGACGCTCATCCCGGAAGAGACGCTCATCCCGGAAGAGACGCTCATCCCGGAAGAGACGCCTGTGCCGGAAGAGACGCTCATCCCCGAAGAGACGCTCATCCCGGAAGGGACGCCTGTGCCGGAAGAGACGCTCATCCCCGAAGAGACGCCTGTGCCGGAAGAGACGCCGGCCCCAGAGGAGACGCCCGAGCCGGAAGAGACCTTCGCCCCGCTGGCGATACAGGCCAGGGATCTAACCATTCAGGCTACATACACATATCTAGTTGTTGAGTTAGAAGAGGTTGCCTGCGATTTTGGCGAGAACCCGGTGGTGAAATCCGTCTATTACTATGAAAATGATGTTGTGAGCCCCGCAACGAAGGTGATGCTGGGCGAAGGTACCTACACGATTGAATATGTGGACGCCACCGGTACAAATAGTGACGCCACATACGCAGAGCCTGGCATACATTACCTGCGCGTGCGGCAGAATGGTACAACCATTGTGAGCGCGCCGGTGCAGTACAGCGTCGGCCTGCCTATGAGCATTGCGCTTGCTAGTAGTTTTCCCATCAGCAAAGAGTACGCGGCCACAACGTTCTATACGGCCAGCAACAAAGGCGCTTTCGAGGTCCGCTCTAACCCCGGCGACCGCCAGCTCAAAGAGAGTGATTACTCGGTATCTATCGCGAAGAATGGCGTAGGCGCCGTATCCGCCATTCGGGATGCGGGCACTTACACGGTCACTATCACCACGACGATCCCCGGTGTGAGCCCGGATTTGGTCGCCACAGGCACCCTCACCGTCGCCCCCATTCCGTTGCGGGTGCGCGTACTCAGCGCGGAGCGGTTCGTGGGCGAGGGCGATGCCGACAACAAGCTGACCGCCGACGCTAATACCTTTAAAGACGACCCCGCCAACGCCGGCAAGTACGTGCCGGTACCCGGCATGGGCGAGGTGATGGCCACATTGCTCGCCGCCGCTGGTTCGGATCCTCCCGCTACAGTGAAGATGCCGGGTGTGTCTTATACCGGCACCGCGGATTCCCCGGATGTATTCGGCACCGATATCACCGTCACCGCGGTGCAGCGCGCGCCAGGCGACGTAGCGGGCACCTACAATTGGACGGGCGCCACGCTGGGCGGCCCGGCCGCCGGTAATTACACCTTTGCTTCGATAAACACCAATTCTTCGGCGAGATCGCTGACGATTAAAGCGGTTACCACCCCCATCGTCACGGTGCTCAATGCCACCAAGGTGTACGGCACACTGGATAGCACGGCCGACAGCGGCACCATTCCCGCTACCCCCCCCAGCGGCACCTCTTACGTGCAGGCGGGCAGCTTCTGGGTGAAGCTGCAGATCATCACGGCGGCGGATTATACGGGCACGGGTGGCAATTTGGCCGTCAGCCGCGCCCCCGGCGAGGCCGCAAACGGCGCGACCGGCTACGCGCTCAGCGCCGGCTCCTCCGCTGTGAATACGGGCTACACCGGCGGCGTGGTGAGCTATGTGGACGGCAAGCTGACCATCACGCCCAAGCCCATTACGCTGGCTATATGGCCGTTGACCAGGTACGTGGGGCAGACCGACGACCAGGCCACGCCGGTGGGCACACCAACATCGGATTATGTGCAGTTGCCAACCACCAATTATTGGTACAAGCTGACCGGCATGGTGAACAATGCCAGCCTGGGCATTGACGATACGGCGGTTGCCAAGCTGGCGATCACCAACGTGCAGCGCGCGGCAGGAGAGACGGCGGGCAGCTACAATTTCAGCGCGGCGCTGGATGGCACAGCCAGGGATAACTACACCCTGCAGAGCATGACCGGCGCGCTGCAAATACAAAACAAGGTGAGCGTCACCGCCACCGTGCTGGATGCCAGCAAGGTGTACGGGCAGGCGGATACGGCAGCCGTCACCGCCGACCCGATGACCCCGGCAACCGATGTGGTGTACAAACAATCCGCCGCCGGTTTCTGGGTGAAGCTGGAGGGCGCGGGCCTCCTCGATGCGGATGTTGCATCCGTCACGGTCACCCGCAACAACACCGCCAACAAAAATGTGGGCCAGTACACAGGGGAGCTGCTGATAGCCCCGGCGGGCGTGGGCTTCAGCAGCACAGCGGCGGCCAAGTACAACGCCGCCACCTGCAACCCCGGCAAGCTGACCATCACGCCCAAGCAGCTTTCACTGGATATACTGAACCAGCAGAAGGATGCCGGGCAGACCGACGCCCAGGCCACGCTGGTGGGCACGCCGGGCACGGCGGGGTACACAAACCTGTCGGGCAACTTGTGGTACAGGCTCTCTACGGTGGAGAGCG
>JAITTS010000092.1 GCA_031286995.1 Oscillospiraceae bacterium | reverse complement strand
GCCTTTTTCATAGAAAATCCCCTCCTTGAACGATTCACCTCTTTGTGCCAGAGGTGCCTTCTTATATTGATTATACAAGAGGAGGACAAAAATTGCAAACTTTGTTACGCCAAAGCGCTGCAAAAAACCGCTTGACGGCAACATGCCGCCAAGCGGGTCTCTGCAGAGGCTGGCCCATGCTCAGTCGCTCAATTCCAGGCTTCTGGCGTGCCGCCCCCGGCGGCGGTAACTGCCCGTGGCGGATAGGACGGATTCTTCTGTCTCGTCCCGTACGGTTTCTTGATGGCGCTGATAGCCGCCGTACTGCGAGGGCTGGGCCTCCGCTCCCACTGCGGCCCCATCCGCTGTCTCGCCGTAGCGCTCGGCCAAATCGTGCATGCTGCTGACGACCGGTTCCTCAAAGGGCTCGGCGTACTCGTCCCCTTCCAAATCCTCGCCGCGCTTCTCCCGGCGGCGCGGGGCGACGTGGGTGCGGGCCGGCGCGCGCGCGTAGTCGCGCCTGGATCCGCGCTCCAGCGAGTCCAAATCCTCCGCCTCGGCATCCAGGCCACGGCGGCGGCCCAGAAAAATCATCACCAGCACAGCCACCAGCCCGGCTACCAGCACACCGGCGATGATGTACAGCAGCGTCATGCCCGCACTGCTCCCGCTGCCAGATTGCGCCGCCGGTTCTTCCGTGGCCACGGGCAGGGTGAAGCCCAGGTCTTCTGTTTCGAAGGGTTCCGGGGTCTCCGGGGGCGGCTCCGGCGTGGGGGCCATGTAGGCGATCATCAACTCGTTGGTATCAAAGTTTTGCTTGGCGCCCTGTTCATCCAGGCCGGATACCGTGAACATGTACTTGCCCTTCATGCTCAGGCGCAGCAGCTTGCTGAGCACCGCTTCCTCACCCGGCGCCAGGCTGGGGATGGTGGCGATATCCGTCTTGCCGTGGGCCACCAGCAGATCCTTGGCGTAGGTGGCGCCCACATTTTTTATGGAGATGTTGAAGGTCACCAGCGCCGGCTCCTCCGTGATGGTCATGACGTCGGATTCTGCGGAGACCTCTAAGTAGAGCATTTTGGATGGATCCAGAGCGATGACATGCACGATGTTGGATGTGATGTTCAACTTATCCTTACCCGCCTCGCCGGTGACGGTGAAGGCGTAATCCGCCGTCTGGCCGATGGTGATGCTCTTCGTGGCGGTCAGTTTATCCTTGGGTTTTATCTGTTTGTCGCTTAAAATCTCACCCAGCACCGGGTCGGATATGGCCACCTTGGAATAAGTGCTGTTGCTGTTGTTGGTTACGGTAACTGTCAGATCCAGCTTAGAACCGGGCGCCGCCGTGGTCTCACCCGTAGCCTTCAGGTTGACGATTACGCCGCCCTTAGCCAGCTCTATGGTCTTTTGGGGCATGTTGGTGATGGTTTGCACCTTGGTGCTGCCCGCAGCGCGATAGGTGACGCGGGGTTTGGATTTAACCGTTTTAGAGCCCATGGTGTAGTTGAAGCTGCGCGTTTCCTGCCCGCCTGCGGGTATGCTTTCGATATTGATGGTTTTATCCGTAATGTTGGGGTTGGTGATCTGGATGTTGGTGGCATCCAGATTGCTGGTGTTGCTGAGGGTGTAGGTGAACGTGACGGTCTGTCCCTTGCTCGCGCTGGTGGGGGATACGGTGTAATCCGCCGTCAGTTTGGCCGTGGGCGTGGCCTTGGAAATGCCGATGGAGATGGATCGGGTCTTGCTGATCTTCTCGGGCGCGGCGTCACCCACCGCATCGGCCAGCGCCTGGTAACGCAGCTTATAGATAATTTTGCCCGCCGCCAGCTGATCGGCCGTCACGCGCCAGGAACCGCTGGCCTTCTTGTTTTGACCGTTGGATAGCGACACCTTTCCAAACCAGGAGACCGGCTCGTTGTTGGGGTCGAGCAATTCGATGGTAGAGGTAAAATCCCCATCCGCGTTGTTGCTGACAGAGACGGTTACCTCCACGGTACCCACCCCGGCCAGCGACTTGGGGGAGCAACTGGCGCTGACGGTGATGGGGTCATAGTCCGCATGCGCCGCTGCCATGCCCACCAGCAGCGCCAATAGCGCCAAACACAGGGCGAGCGATACCTTTTTCATTGTTTTGGCGGGTGCGCGCAGGCGCCCTTCCTCCCTTCTTGGTACACGAGCGGAACATCGTCGCGGAACATCGTCATAGAAGCAAAACAAAAGTTGCAGTATATACAAGGGTTCCCGTGTACTCATTGTATTGCATCCGGCACAGCGTGTCAAGCAATTCATGACAAAATTCGCACGTTTTTATGAAAAATCGTAACATTATTGGCGCAATTTAGTATTTTTTCGTCCCCATGCGCCTCCCGCTAACTCTTGGATGCTCCAACTCTGCCCGGGGTTGCTTCCATTTTGCGCCAACGCGCCCTTTTTATACAGCACGGCGGCAGGGTTTTTTAAGCCCAGGCGCCGGCCGCGCGCTCGGCCATGGCCTGCTCCGCGCCCAAATCATAGGCCAGCTGCAGCACGGTGTAGCGATCGCGCATCTCTTTGGCGGCAAGTACCGCATCCGCCACCTCTTGGGCGGATATGCCCATCTGGCCCGCCCGTGTGGGTGCGCCCAGGGCGGCCAGCTGATCCCGCACCCGCTCGGGGCCTGGCAAAGCGGCCAGCGCCGCCTGCAAGGCGGGCCATTGGGCGCGGATGGCTTGCAGACGGGCTAACACCCTCTGCGGGGCATTCTTGCCCGCCGCGCGCTCCAAGGCGATCACCTCTGGGGCGGCGGGGCCGTACAGGGCGGCCATGCGCGCGGCAAAGGCATCCGCATCAAAGGCCCGTGCGTGGGCGGCGGCGGCCTGCCAATTCACTTGCCAGCCAGCCAGCGCCCGGGCGATATCCAGCGTCACCAGGGTGCCCAGGCCCACTTTAAGGCCGTGCAGGGCAGGCTTACGCCCGGCAAAGAGCGCCTGCATCTCCCAATAGTGCGACAGGTGATGCTCCGCGCCGGAAGCGGGACGCGAATTGCCCGCAAAGCTCATGGCCACGCCGGTGATCACCAGGGCCTGTGCCAAGGCTGCCACGGCGTCCCCGTCTCGCCGGACCAGGCCGGAAAGACTGGCTTCACAGGCAGCCAGAGACGAGCGCACCATGCCCTCTATGTGCGGGCAGTGGTACTCACCGGTGAGGGCGCGGCCCATATCCCAGTCGTTCAGGCAGTTGTGCTTGCCCAGGGTATCCCCAAGCCCGGCGGCGATCATCTCCATAGGGGCCTGGCAGAGGGTATCCATATCCCCAAAGATGGCCAGGGGCACGTGGGCGGTCAGGGTGGTCTTCATATGGCGCAGGTGCATGGCCGCGGCCACGGATGCAAAGCCATCCATGCTGGGCGCGGTGGCGGCCGCCACGTAAGGCTTGCCCACGCGGTGGCTGCAAAATTTGACAATATCCCCCACCGTACCCGTACCCACAGCCACCAGGGCCTGCACATCCGGCGGGCAGGCGGCTACTACCGCGCCGATGGCTGCCTCATCCGGCAGCAAGCCGCCACTGGCCAACACCAGCGGTATGGCTTCCAGCCCCGCCTTGCGCAGCAGCGCATACAGGGCCTGCCCCGCCACGCCCCAGGTGATATCATCCGCCACCACCAGCAAACGCGAAAGGCCTTGTTCCATCAAAAAAGGCGCCACCCTGGCCCAGGCATCCCGCCCAATATCCACGCGCAAAAGCGATGTGCCGTGCGCCTGCCCGCAAGCGGGGCAGCGCGCCGCGCCCAAGAGCGCCGCCTGTATATCCATGCTCAGCCCCCTATGCCGGGGCACACCGCGCCCACAGCCTTGGATAGCTCAATTATAACCGCTTTGTTCCCGCGAAGCAACCTTTGGGCAGAACGCCGGGCATGCCGCACGCACAGCGCCTGCAAAGGAAATATGCCGCAAAGGGACGCCCGTACGCTTGGCATGGGCGCGGCAAGCCAAGCGGCGGCCCCCCCAGCTCACCCGCCATGCACGCTTTCGCAGCAAAACGCATAGCGTAAACAGAAAAAGAACTGTTTACCGAAGGAGGACAAGGCGAATGACTTATAATGTACACGACCAGGCAAGCCTGAACGCGGCGCTGGCCGGTTCGGATGTTAATATAGATATAATTGTCACCGATTCGTTCACGATGACCTCCCCTGCCATCGTCCACTTGGGGAAGATCGTAACCATGACCTCCGGTGCAGGCGGGCCGTACACCATTACGCAGGGCACCAGGGTGACGGGCGGCCTGATTCAGGTACCAAACACGGCGTCGCTGACCCTTGCCAACCTCGTGATAGACGGCAACAAAGGCGCCGTAACCGCCAATGGCCCGCTCGTTTTTAACGAAGGTATCCTGACCCTCAATGACGGCGCGGTGCTGCAGAACAACGGCAATAACCCGGCCAGTGGCGGCAGAGGCGGGGCGATATATAATATCAATATGACGGCCCTGCTTACGATGAACGGCGGCGCAATTACCGGCAATACCGCTAATTACGGTGGCGGGGTGTACAACCAGAACGGCCGGTTTTTTATGAATGGCGGTGATATCTCCGGCAACACCGCCTCCGCCTGGGGCGGCGGTGTATTCAACTTTGGCGGCACATTTGCTATGGCAGGCGGCGCGATTACCGGCAACAGCGCGGGCACGGACGGCGGCGGCATCTATCAGACCGCCAATACCGCCCTCAACATCACCGGAAACAGCGAAATAACCAACAACGCCGCATTGGGCGGCAGCGGCGGCGGGATCTGGATCGCCTATGCAAACCTGGCAAACCTTAACATCGGCCCCAATGTGACTTTTGCCGGCAACAGCGCCTCTGCCGCCTACGACCGCAACCCCATAGACGACCCGGCCTATTTCGCCCACATTGAGGGCACGCATTGGACTGTTCCCTTTACGCAGGGCTACAACAACTACGACATTGCCTATACCCGCGGCAATGTGTTGACCCTCGTATCCTTAACCGGGCAAAAATCCGCCGCCGGCGCGCCGCTCACCGATGGGCAGTTCCAGTTCGGTATATATGACGAAAGCGGCAATCTGGTGACCACCGCCACAAACGACGCAGCGGGGAATATCAGCTTTCAGCCAATTGCCTTTGTGGCCGGGCAGGTACCCGGCCCGCCCGCGCCCTTTTGCGGCGGGGCGTTTACCGTGCGTGAACTGACGCCTTCGGGCGGCGGCTGGGCGACGGACAGCACCGTTTATCCCGTCTATGTCTTCACCGAACCGGATGCGAGCGGCAGCTGCGTCGCCACATCCGCCATAGCGCTCATTGATTACCCCAACGGTGCTCCCGCATTCGTAAACACCTACTTGGCAGCCCCCGCCAACGTGAACCTTGCGGCTCAAAAATCCGCTGTGGGCGCGCCGCTCCCAGCGAGTCGGTTCACCTTCGCCGTGTTCGGCGAGAACGGCAGCCCTGTCGTGACCGCCGCCAATGACGCCAACGGCCGCGTCAACTTCCCGGCCCTTGCGTTCACTGCGCCGGGGGTTTACAGCTACACCATCCGCGAGACCACGCCCCCCGGCGGCGGCTGGGCTGTGGATACGCGGGCATATCAAGCAGTTGTCACCGTGACGGATAATGGCCAAGGGCAGTTGGTAACCAGCGTGAATTATCCGCAGGGGATGCCCGCGTTTGTGAACACTTATGGGTCTGCGCATCCGGCGACGGTGACGCTCGCGGCGACCAAGACGCTCGGTGGCGCGTGTCTCTTTTCCGGCATGTTTACCTTCGGGGTGTTTGATCAGAACAGCAACGAGATTGCCCGGGCGGCAAATGACGGAAGCGGCCATATCACTTTCCCGGCCATCACGCTTGATCAACCGGGCGTATACATGTATACGGTGCGAGAACTCAATCCCTCAGGCGGCGGCTGGGTAATGGATAGCCGGGCGTTTCCAGTGAGCGTTGCGGTGACGGACAATGGCAGTGGGCAGCTTATCGCCAGCGTGGGGTACCCGCAGGGGAAACCCAGCTTTACCAACACGTATTGCCAGCCTTGCCCGCCGATGCGTTGCCACCCCTGTCCGCCGGCAAGGCATTTTCGGTAAAACCGCGCGAAAGTGAAATGGGCGGACAGCCGGGTTTTGATCTACTGCCATGATGCGCGTAGGGGCGGCAGGCTGCTCAGCTTGCCGCCCCCTTGCGTTGATGAAAACAGCTGAAGAAAACATAGCCCGGCAGGATTAGCGGCAAAACGTGCGTGCCTTTTTAACAAATTATGCATATCTCAAATATTGAGGGATACAGGCAAAATTTTTGCTGGCCTGGCACATATTTTTTTATTAAAGTCTTGACAGGGCTCTATAAATGACATAAAATGGACTAGTTGGAAAGTTTATTCTATTGATTTGTGAGAAAATCCCATTTTATTTTTCATAAAAGAAAGGTGCTTTATGAGTAAGTCAATGCGACAACAGGCCATTATGAATTATTTGGCCAAGAACAAAGCGGCGCAAATCTCCGCGTTGGTCAATCACCTCAACGTCACCGCCGTCACCATTCGTCACGACCTGGATGAGTTGGAGCGGGCGGGCAAGTTGCAGCGATCCCACGGCGGCGCGGTGCTGATAGAGACACCGGCGCTGGAGATACCGATTCTGGATGCCATCTATCATCCCCCCCACATCCCGAACCTGGAACTGAAGGAAGAGTTGGCGGCGTTGGCCACGCGCTGCATAGAACCGAATGACTCTATCTTTTTAGGCGGCGGCAATACCTTTTGCGTGATGGCCCACTATTTGAAGAATTTCCCTCAGCTTAAACTGGTCACCACCAGCGTCAACGCCGCCTACCTGCTGGCGCCCCATATACCCAGCATCTACTTTATCGGCGGCGAACTGGTTATGGCTGCCGGCGTGTGCTACACAGGCGGCCCCAAGATTCCGCTGGAGCTGGACAAGGTGTTCGTCAACAAGGCCTTCATCACCGTCAGCGGCATCGGTTCGGATTTGGGCATGACCATCAACGACCTGTCGCAACTGAACATCTACATGTCCCTGCCCAAGATGGCGACCGAGGTGGTACTGGTTTGTGACCGCACCAAGTTCGGTTACCAGGGTGCGCACAAGATAGGCGCGCTGCAGAGCCTGGTGGATACCGTCGTCACCAACGGGCCTATTGATCACATCTACTGCGAACCCATCCGCGCGCTGGGCATTCGCCTCATCACCGAATAAGGAGGATTTTGCATGTTAGCCGCCAAACGCAAGGATGCTATTAAATCTTTACTGCTCACCCACGATGGTTGCAGCCTGGCCACGCTGGCCCAGGAACTGAACGTATCCAAATCCACCATCTATCGGGATGTAGCC
>JAITTS010000189.1 GCA_031286995.1 Oscillospiraceae bacterium | reverse complement strand
CGCGCCGCGATTTCTTCCGCCTTTACATATCCGTTAAAGCTGTTCACAGAAATTCCTCCTGCATACAAAGCCAATAAGAGCAAGAATAATATATCAATATAATTATATTCGATTACTCGCAATATGTCAAACATTTTTTTGAAAATATTAACGCACGGTGACTTTGACCTATCCGCTTTGGCGCAAAGCGTCACCTGCGCCTTGCGCGGCCAAGGCCGGGGAACGGCGAAACATCAAATCAACGAGCAAAGGGGCCGCCTCACCGACCCAATGGCCGGGGAGACAGCCCCTTCCAAGTTGCGCCCAGCAACAAACTAATCCATCGTCACATACTCCAGCAGTACGTGCCCCAGGGCATTCTTGGTGACGCCCTGCACATAAGGCTTGGAGAGAAAGTCATCCACGTAGCTGTAGCTGGGGGTCACAGGCATTTCATCGGCCAGCAGCTTTTCGGCCTCGATCATCAGCGCCTCGCGCGTGGCGGGGTCGGTCTCGGCCAAAATCTTGTCGATAATGGCGTCGTACTCCGCGTTATCCCAGCGGTTTTCGTAACCGTTGCTGCCGGTGCGGAAGATGGACAGGTTGGCCAGCGGGTCGCTGTAGTCAGCCGTCCAGCCATTGCGGTCAATGTTAAAGTTGCCGTTATCCAGTTCTGTCCAGTACGCGGAGGATTCGTAAGTGGTGATGTTCACCGTCACGTTCAGGTTCTGCTTCCACATGGCTTGCAGGGCCTGGGCGATATCCTTCTGGGCCTGGGTAGCCTGCACCACCAGCTCCGCCGGGGGGAAGCCTTCGCCGTTGGGGTAGCCCGCCTCGGCCAGCAAGGCCTGGGCTTTCTCCACATCGTAGGCGAACATATCCCCCGCCACCTCGCGGTAGGTCTTGGTGGGATCGGTCAGGGACATCTGCCGCGGGGGCACCCAGCCATACAGGGGTACATCCGGGGTCTGGATGACGCGCTGGGTGATGACCGCCCGGTCAAAGGACATGGCGAAGGCCTGGCGCACGCGCTTGTCGCTGAAGGGGGCCTTTTCCACGTTAAAGTCGTGGTACATGATGCCAATGCGCGCAATGGCCTCGTACTCCGGCGTATCCTTGTACTTGGCGATGGCCTCACCGTTGAGGTTGTCGGCCACGTCGATCTCGCCGTTGTCATAGGCGACCAGCTCGGCGGAGGCATCCTCAATGATCACGATATCCACCGCATCCAGCGCCACCTTGTCCGCATCGGGGTAGTAGGGGTTTTTCACCAGCTCCAGCTTTTCCTTCAAGCGATACTCTTTGAGCATAAAGGGGCCGGATGAGACATAGGTAGCGGCGCTCTCCGTCCAGGGTGTGGCACCCTCCACCACGTCTTTCTTGACGGGGGCGAACACCGCGCCGGAGGTCAGCGTGAGGAACCAGGGAGTGTTGTTGGCCAGATCCACCGTCAGGGTGCGGCCATCCGTGGCCTTTACGCCCACGTCATCCACGCTGGCCTCGCCCTTGCTGTACGCCTCGCCGTTCTTGAGCACGTACAAATCCGACATGGCTTTGGATGCCACATCGGGGTTGAGCACGCGCTTCCAGGCATACTCAAAATCCGCGGCTGTCAGGGGGGAACCGTCAGACCACTTCAGATCCGGCTTCAGGGTGAACACGTAGCGCAGGCCGTCATCAGACACGGTGTAGGATTCGGCCAGCGCCGGTACCATGGTCGTGCCATCCGCCCCCGCCTTGTACAGGCCGCTGAAGAGCTGCTTGAGCACCGTGGCGGATCGGGAATACGAGTTGAGCGTTGGATCCATCTGCTCCGGATCACCGCTGATAGCGTAAATCAGCTTCTTGCCGCCCTCCGTCGCCTGCGCCGCGCCCAGCGTGCCCATGGCGCCCAGCAACAGCGCCAGCGCCAGGGTAAAAGCCAGTATCTTTTTCATGCCATTCCCCTCCAGACTTTGAATTTGGTGGTTTGCACCCCGGGGCATCCCCCGCGATAATGAAAGTTTTTTGCCCACAGGCTGCAAAACTTACACCGAATATAGCAGAAACCGCCCGGGTTGTCAAACACAAAACGCGCGCCGCACAACCCATTCTGCCACCGGATGCCGAGGGACGTGCAGGAAGCCGCCGAAAACAACAAAAAAGATGAATGATCGGGATTGATACGCAGCATATCGCTCAACACCGTGCGCGATAAACGGTGTTTGTTCGCCCATTGCCTGCGCCACCTCTACAGGCTATCAGGCTAAGCGTTTTCCGGCTCGCGCGCCGGCGGCAGCAGCGTCTCGGCCGCCAGGCAGAGCGCGCTGGCTTGCACCGCGCAGCCCAGCGCATCCGTCTCAACTGAGGCCAGGGCAGCGCTCACTTGCCGGAAGGCGGCGCGCTGTTGCGCGCAAAAGGCCTCGTACCCTACGCGGATATCCTCGCTTTGGTTGGCGAGCAGGCGGCCTATCGCATCCATGGGCAGCACCTGCTTGAGCGTGCACAGCATCAACAGCGCAGCCAAATGGCCGCGCTCGTATTTTTTGCTCACCGGGCGCGGGATGACCCGCATCTTTACATAATTGTTGATCATCGCGGGGGTGATGATCCTATCCTTTATGCCCAGGGGGTGAAACGGTGAAAGCTGCCGCTCTAAAAAAGTGATGACCTGATCCATGTACAAGCCCAGGTCGGGCAGCGCATCCCACGCGGGGGGCTGGTACGCCAGCATCTGTTCCGCCAGGGTCTGGCGGGTTGGCAGCGGTTCCACCGGATGAATCCCCTCCTTTTTTTCTTGTACTGAGCATATCATATCATTTTAAAAAGAACAACAAATATTTTATAAAATCCGTTGACATAAACCATAATATCGTGTAATCTAGTATCAAACACTATGTTATGGAAGTGAATCCAATGTGGAAACAATTGCAAATTTGGGGTGACTCGCTGCTCAAAGGCGTGGTGTTCGACGAGGCGCGCAACCGCTACCAGATACTGCGCGGCAACTGTGTGGCGCAGCTTAAGGCGCTGCTTCCTTATCCGGTAGAAAACAACGCGCGCATGGGATGCACCGCGCCCGAAGGATTCGAGCTGCTGCAGGCCGGCGAAACGCAGCCCGGGGGCCTGGCGCTGCTTGAGTTTGGCGGCAACGATTGCAACCTGGATTGGGCGGCGGCGGCGGCCGATCCCACGAAGGATCATCAGCCCAAAACCCCGCCCGAGGTCTTTACCCGTACGCTGGAACAATGCGTAGAGCAAGTGCGCCGGGCAGGCATGCAGCCCATGCTGGCAGTGCCGCCGCCGCTGCACGCGCGGCGCTACTTTGATTGGGTGACCCGGGGGCTGGATAGCGCAGCGGTGCTGCGCTTTTTGGGGGATATAGAACACATTTACCGCTGGCAGGAACGCTACGCGCTGATGGTGTGCACAATGGCCAGCAAGCTGTGCTGCCCATTGCTCAACCTGCGCGGCGCGTTTTTGGCGGATAAGGGCTATGAGCGCCTGCTGTGCATCGATGGCATTCATCCCAACGCGCTGGGGCACGCGCTGATGCTCGATGCGATGAAAGCCGTTCTCTGTTAGGGCATCCCAGGCCCTTTGGCACACCCGCCAAACCGGAAGCGAAACGGATTTCTCCCGCTTTTATAAAAGAAAGGGCTTGCGTAACGGGGCCGCGGCTGGTATCATAAAGGGCGATTGCACGTGTAACATGCAAGGCGCGCTCCTTTCTTCCTGCAAAACGGCGCGCCGGGAAGCGGGGGGATACGGGGTGGGCAAGTACATCCTAAAGCGCGTGGCGGCCGGGCTGGTCACCATTTTCGTGCTGATCACCATCACCTTCTTTTTGATGCACGCCATCCCCGGCGGCCCCTTCAGCCCTCAAGAAGAAAAAAAGACCCCCAAGTTCGTGTTGGAGATTCTCAACGAACGTTACGGGCTGAATAAGCCCGTGTGGGAGCAATACCTGCTCTACCTGCGCAACTTAATACAGGGGGATTTCGGCGCATCCTACAAGCGCGCGGGCATCAGCGTCAACCGGCTGCTGGATGTGGGCTTCCCCATCTCCGCCAGCGTGGGCGGGCTGACCATCGCCGTGGCCCTGGGGCTGGGCGTGCCCCTGGGCGTGGCCTCATCGGTCAAACGCGGCAAATGGCCGGATTACGCATCCATGGTCTTTGCCACAGTGGGCATATCCGCCCCGCCCTTTGTCATATCCGTCACGCTGCTCTACCTCTTCTCCATGCACCTCAAATGGCTGCCGTCTCTGGGGCTGACGAGCTGGCGGCACTACATATTGCCCGTGGCTTGCCTGGCCTTTCAGCCCATCGCCTACATCGCGCGGCAGGTGCGCTCCTCCATGCTGGATGCGCTGCAGCAGGATTACACGCGCACCGCCCGGGCCAAGGGCGTCAGCGAGGGCATGGTGATCTGGAAGCACGCGCTCAAAAACTCCATTCTGCCGGTGGTGACCTACCTGGGGCCGCTGGTGGCCGCGCTGCTGACCGGCAGCTTTATTGTGGAGCGGCTCTTCTCCATCCCCGGCATCGGGCGCGATTACGTGGCCAGCGTAGGCGACCGCGACTACACGCTGATCATGGGCATGACCGCCTTTTTCGGCATCTTCGTCATCGTATGCAACATCATTGTGGATATCTGCTACGCGCTGATTGACCCGCGCGTGAAGCTGACGGATTGACCCATCACGCCAGGCGCGCGCGCCGGAGGAGAGACCCCATGCACATCGACCCGGAAGCCTACGCCAACCTGCCCGCGGAAGATTTTGCGCCCCTGGGCGACGCAGACCGCGAGAACGAGCAGATCGCGCGCCCATCCACCACCTACTGGCAGGATGTGTGGGCGCGCTTTCGCCGCGATCCCCTGGCCATGGCGGGGCTGTGCGTGCTCATCCTCGTCGCCCTGGCCGCCATATTCGGCCCCATGCTCTCCCCATTCTCCTATGAGGATGTGGATTTTCTAAACGGAGACATGGGCCCCAGCAGCGCGCACTGGTTCGGCACGGATAGGCTGGGGCGCGATATCTTCGTGCGCGTGCTCTACGGCGCGCGCATCAGCCTGACGGTGGGCGTGGTGGCGGCGGTCATCAACCTGGTGATCGGCGTGCTCTACGGCGGCATCGCGGGGTTCATCGGCCGCCGGGTGGATATGGTGCTCATGCGCATTGTGGATATCCTCATCGGCCTGCCCTCGCTGCTCTACATCATCCTCATCATGATGGCCTTGGGCTCATCCATTCAATCCATCGTGCTGGCGCTGTGCTTCACATCCTGGATCGGCACGGCGCGGGTTGTGCGATCCGAGGTGATGATGCTCAAAAGCTCGGAGTACGCCCTGGCCGCGCGCCTGACCGGCGCGTCGGATTTTGACATTCTGCTGCACCACCTCATCCCCAACTGCATGGGGCCTATCATCGTCTCCACGGCGTTTCTCATCCCCTCCGCCATCTTTTCAGAGGCGTTTCTGGCCTTTTTGGGCATCGGCATCCAGGTGCCCATGGCCAGCTGGGGCACCCTGGCCAACGAGGCAATCGCAGCGCTCTCGAGCAGGCCTTACCAAATGTTCTTCCCGGTCGCGGCCATCTGCGTCACCATGTTCTCCCTCAACTTTATCGGCGACGGCCTGCGCGACGCGCTGGATCCACGCCTTAAGAAGTAACGCGCACTCGCGGAAAAGGGGGCCTCTCCACTGGCTATACTGGATATACAGGATCTATATACCACCTTCACCATCCCCGCGGGGCAAGTGCAGGCCGTGCGCGGCGTTACCCTGCGCGTGGCCGAGGGCGAGACCGTGGGCATTGTGGGCGAGAGCGGCAGCGGCAAGAGCGTGCTGATGCTCTCGCTGCTGGGGCTGTTGCCGGATAATGCGCAGGTGCGCGCCCAAGCCATGCGCTTTGCCGATGGCGACCTGGGGGCCATGAGCGGCAGAGAGAAGCGCCGCCTGCTGGGCAGCCGGATCGGCATGGTGTTTCAAGACCCCATGACATCCCTCAACCCCCTGTTCACCGTAGAGCAGCAGCTGACCGAGCCCCTGCGCATTCACCAGGGCCTGCGGGGCGCGAAGGCCCGCGCGCGCGCGCTGGATCTGCTGCGCATGGTGGATATGCCCAGCCCCGAGAACCGCTTAAAGCAGTACCCGCACGAATTTTCCGGCGGCATGCGCCAGCGGGTGATGATCGCCATCGCCATCGCCTGCGGCCCCCGCCTCATCATCGCGGATGAGCCCACCACCGCGCTGGATGTGACCATCCAGGCGCAGATACTTGATCTGCTGCGCAATTTACAGAAGGAGCTGGGCACATCCACCATCCTCATCACCCACGATCTGGGCGTGATCTCCAGCATGTGCCGCCGGGTGGTGGTGATGTACGGCGGCATCGTGGCAGAGGAGGGCAGCCTGGATGAAATATTCTACAGCCCCCGCCACCCCTACACCTGGGGGCTGCTGCGATCCATCCCCGAGGCGGAGACGGAACACCGTCTGCCCCTGGTGCCCATCCCCGGCAGCCCGCCGGATATGCTGGCCCCACCGCAAGGATGCCCCTTCGCGCCCCGCTGCCGCCACGCCATGCCCGTGTGCCTGCGCTGCGCCGCACCCGAGACCGAACTGTCGCCCACCCATAAGGTGCGCTGCCACCTAACCCATCCGGCCGCCCCCCAAGTGCGCTGGGAGAAGGAGGGCCTATGATACATGCGTCCCCCAATCCCCCCTCCGCACCCCTGGTAGAGGCGCAAAACCTGTGCAAATACTTCCCCGTGCGCGCGCGTTTCTTCGGCAAGAGCCGCCATCTGCTCAAAGCGGTGGATGGCGTCAGTTTTGCCATTGAGAAAGGCGAAACCTTCGGCCTGGTGGGTGAGAGCGGCTGCGGCAAGACCACGGTGGGCCGCACCCTGGTGCGCCTGTACGAGCCCACGGCCGGCGCGATCCGCTACGACGGGCAGGATATTTCGCACCTGAACCGCGCGGCGTTGCTGCCCTTTCGCCGCCGGGCGCAGATGATCTTTCAGGATCCCTACGCCTCGCTGGATCCGCGCATGACCGTGGGCGACATCATAGCCGAGCCCCTGCGCGTGCAAAACCTGTACCCCGGCAAAGCGCGGGATGCCAGGGCGCGCGAGCTACTGGCGCTGGTGGGGCTGAAACCCGATCACATCAACCGCTACCCGCACGAGTTTTCCGGCGGGCAGCGCCAGCGCATCGGCCTGGCCCGCGCCCTGGCGGGCAACCCCGAATTCATCGTGTGCGATGAGCCCATCTCCGCGCTGGATGTATCCATCCAGGCCCAGGTGGTCAACATGCTGGAAGCCCTGCAGGATCAGTTCGGCCTCACCTACCTGTTCGTATCGCACGACTTGACCATGGTGCGCCACATCTCCCGCCGGGTGGCGGTGATGTATCTGGGCGCCATTGTGGAACTGGCGCCCGTGGCCGTGCTCTACAAGCATATGCAGCACCCCTACACCCAGGCGCTGCTCTCCGCCGCGCCGGTGGCCGATCCCAGGCGGGCGGCCCAGGCCGCGCGCATCCCCCTGCAAGGGGATGTGCCCACGCCCATCGACCCGCCGCCCGGCTGCCTGTTCAGGGGCCGCTGCCCCAAAGCCGTGCCCCGCTGCGCGCAAGAGCGCCCCGCCCTGCGGGATTTGGGCGGCGGGCATCTCTGCGCCTGCCACCTGTTAGAGTAGGCCGCGCGCCTCGGATAGAGGCCCCCCAACCGCTTCATTCTTTTGCCGAGGTGCTCTATGCCCGCGCTGGATTTTCCCCGCCGCACCTGGATCGAGATAGACCTGGATGCCCTGGCCGCCAACTATCGCACGGCCCGGGCGCTGGCCGCGCCCTGCGCGCGGGTCATGGCGGTGCTGAAGGCGAACGCCTACGGCCACGGCGCTGTGCGCGTGGCGCGCCGCCTGGCCGCCGAGGGCGCGGATTTTTTTGCCGTCAGTTGCGTGCGCGAGGCGCTGCAGCTGCGCGCGGGCGGCATAGAAGCCGCCGTGCTGGTGCTGGGCGCGCTGGAAGAGCCTCTGTTGGGGCAAGCGTTGCGCGCGGGCCTCACCCTCACCGTCTGCGGTGTGCAAGAGGCCCGCGCCGTGGCCCAGGCCGCCGCCCTGCGCGGCGAACCGGTTTCTGTACACATCAAGATAGACGCGGGGTTCCACCGCCTGGGCTTGCCCGCCGAAGCCCCGGATACCCCGGCTGCGGTGCGCGAGATATGCGGCCTGCCCTACCTCTTTGTGGAAGGCCTGTACGCCCACCTCTCCCTGCGCGACCCCGCCGACGACGCGGCGCAGGCGGCGCGGGTGCAGGCGCTTTGCGAGACCCTGCGCGGCATGCGCTGCGCCCCGCCCATGCTGCACCTGGTGGATAGCATCGGCCTGGTGCGCTACCCCCAGTGGCACTTTGACGCGGTGCGCGTGGGCGCGCTGCTCTACGGCGTACGGCCCGCGCGCAGCGAGGGCGCGCCCTTCGCCTGCCTGCCCACCCTGCGCTTCATGACCACGATCACCCGCCTGCATTGGGCGCCCGAGGGCGCCTGCGTGGGCTACGATGAGGATCACCCGCTGCGCCGCCCCACCCTGGTGGCCACCCTGCCCGCGGGCTACGGCGACGGCTACCCCCGCGCCATGGGCGGCCGGGCCAGCGTATCCATAAGGGGCTGCCTTGCGCCCGTGCTGGGCTGGGTGTGCATGGATCAGATGATGGCGGATGTGACGGATGTGCCCGGCGTGGCGGCGGGCGACCCTGTGGCCCTGCTGGGCGAGGGCGTCAGCCTGGCGGATTACGCCGCCTGGGCGCGCACCAACCGCAACGGCGCGCTGGCCACGCTGTCGCAGCGGCCCCAACGGGTGTATTTTGCCGGGGGCGAGGCCGTGGCCGTGGATGACGCGCTGCTGGGCGGCGGCGGGCACTGCCCGCACCTATCTGCGGCGACGGATTGACGCGGGCGGGGCTGCGCAACCGGGGCCGGGCTTCGCGCGCAAAGAGCGCCTGCCCACAGATAAGCATTTGGCAGACAGGGCCGGGGAAAGGAGGCGACGGCAAATGAACAAAGTGAAGATACCAAACTATCCCATGGTCTGCACCGCCCCGGTCGTGCTGGCGGGGGCGCTGGTGGCCGGCAAGCCCAACTATGCCACCATTGGCGCGTTTGGCTTTGTGTGCGAAGAGCCGGTCTTCTATATCTCGCTGAAAAGCACCCATCACACCACGAAAGGCGTACGGGAAACCGGCTTTTTCAGCGTCAACCTTCCCTCTGCCGGGATGCTGGCGAAAGTGGATTACTGCGGCAAGACAACCGGCGGCCAAACCGATAAATCCGGCGTGTTCACCTCTTTTTATGATGAGATGAGCCATGCGCCCATGATAGCGGAAAGCCCCATGAATTATCTCTGCAAGGTCATTCAAACCACTTCAATCAAGGGGTTTGAGGTTTTCTTCGGCGAGATTGCCGCCACCTTCGCACGCGAGGACTGCCTGACCGACGGAAAGCCCGACCCGATCAAAATCTCTCCGCCGGTTCTCGTAGGGCCCGCCTATTACAGCCTGGGGGAAACGCTCGGCAGAGCGTTCCAAATCCCGCAGGCGGAATCAAAAAGGAGATGAGCATATGTCCGCTATCTACTGGTTTTCAGGCACCGGCAACTCCCTATACGCCGCAAAATTTCTTGCCGGGGCGCTCGGCGATATGCCGCTGGTTCCGGTTGCCGCAGGCGCTGCGCCCGGGGAGGTTGGCGGCGCGGGCGAGAAGATCGGTTTTGTTTTTCCATCCTATTATGGCAACCTGCCCAGAAGCGTCCGGGCGTTCGTGGATCAGCTTGTTATAAAGCAGGGCACCTACCTGTTCGCCGTTGTAACGATGGGCGCGTTCGGGCAAGGCGCCATTGCCGCTTTAGAGACCGCGCTCGCGGCAAAGGGCTTGCGCCTGCATTACGGCCGGGGCATCCGTATGCCCGCCAATTACATCATGATGTACAACCCCGCTTCAACGGAAAAAAGCGCGGGCAAACTGACCACAGTGAATAGGAAGCTGAGCGCCAGGGCGCGGGAAATCGCCGCCGGAGCCCAACGGATCAAAAAGATAAATTTTACAGCGCAGACCCTGTACAAGAACATTGAGGCGCTGGATAGGGCGTTTTGCGCGGATGCCGCCTGCACATCCTGCGGGCTGTGCGCCAGGCTTTGCCCTGTGGGCAACATCCGCCTGCAAGGCGGCAAGCCAAATTGGCAGGGGCGCTGCGAGCATTGCGCCGCCTGCATCAGCTGGTGCCCGGCAAAGGCGATTCAATACGGCAATCAAACGCAAAAACGGCGGCGCTATCACAACCCGGCGATTCAGGCGGAAGAACTGGCTCGGGCCAAAGCGGCACAGTGACCGGGCGGCGAATCCTCGCGCGGGCGAACCGGGCCGAGCCCCGCAGCCCCAAAACCCCAACGCAAACAAACAGGAGCACACCATGATAACGCAAGCCATGCTTGATACCTTCGCGGCCGAAGCCGCCGCGATCCAGCACTGGGTGGTGACCCACCGCCGCGCCCTGCACAGGCGGCCCGAGCTCTCCAATCAGGAGCGCGACACCCAGGCCTACATCCTGGCCGCGCTGGAAGAGCTGGGCATTCCCTGCCAAACCTATCCGGGCTTCACCGCCGTGGTGGGGCTCATCCAGGGCGACCGCCCCGGCCCCACCGTGGCCCTGCGCGCGGATATGGATGCCCTGCCGCTGCATGAGGAGGCCACGGATTTGCCCTTTTGCAGCCAAAACCCCGGCGTCATGCACGCCTGCGGGCACGACGCGCACATGGCCATTCAGCTGGGCGCGGCGCGGCTACTCGCGGCCCGCCGGGATGACATGCCCGGCGCTGTCAAGCTGCTCTTCGAGCACGCGGAAGAGACCACCGGCGGCGCGAAGGATATGATCGCCCAAGGCTGCCTGGAAAACCCGCGCGTGGATGCGGTGCTGGGCCTGCACATCACCACCAAGCACCCCACGGGCGTGTTTTGCACCAGGCCCGGCGTGCACAGCGGCAGCAGCGACGACATCCAAATCACCGTGCGGGGCCGCCCCAGCCACGGCGCCTATCCCCAGCGCGGGGTGGATGCCCTGGTGATGAGCGCCCAGGTGATCACCGCCCTGCAGACCGTGGTGAGCCGCAACACCTCCCCGCTGGATAGCGCGGTGCTCTCCCTGGGCATCATCCACGGCGGGGCCGCGCCCAACATCATCTGCGAAGAGGTGCGCATGGAGGGCACCCTGCGCACGCTGCTGCCCGAGGTGCGGCAGAGCTGCAGGGATCGCATCCAGACCATTGTGCCGCAAATTTGCGCGGCCCTGGGCGGCGAAGGCTTTGTGGCGCTGCGGGATAGCTACGGCCCCCTGGTCTGCGACGAGGCCATGACCCTGCGCGCCATGGATCTGGCCCGCCAGGCCCTGGGGCCCGCGCACGTGGTGCTGGCGGATACCCCCAGCCTTGGGGTGGAGAGCTTTGGCTTCTTCACCCAGCGCTGCCCCGGCGTATACTACGATGTGGGCTGCGGCATCGGCCCGGCCCTGCACACGCGGGATTTTCGCGTGCATGAGGATTGCCTGCGCACCGGCGTGCAGATGCAGGCCACCCTGGCGTGGGATATCTTGCATACCCTGTAAACACGAAGGAGGCCAGCTTATGAAGAAGATTTACCTCTCAGCGGATATCGAGGGCACCTGCGGCATTGCGCACTGGGATGAGACGGAGATCGGCAAGCCCGGCTACGACAAGTTCGCCGCGCAGATGTCGCGCGAGGTGGCGGCCGCCTGCGAAGGCGCGCAGCTGGGCGGGGCGGATGAGCTGTTCGTCAAGGATGCCCACGACTCCGCCCGCAACATCGATGTCAACCTGCTGCCCCAGTGCGCGCACATCTTTCGCGGCTGGGCGCGCGATCCCTACATCATGATGGCCGGGCTGGATAGCAGCTTTTCCGGCGTGCTCTTCACCGGCTACCACAGCGGCGCCGATACGGATGGCAACCCCCTGGCCCACACCATGAACGGCAGCCTGCTGCGCGTAGCCATCAACGGCGAGGCGGCATCCGAGCTGCACATCAACTGCCTCACCGCCGCCATGCTGGGCGTGCCCGTGCTCATGGTCACCGGCGACGAGCAGCTGTGCGAATGGGCGCGGGGCGTCAACCCCAACATCCGCACCGTACCGGTATCCCGCGGGGTGGGCAGCGGCTCTGTCAGCATGCACCCGGCGCTGGCCGTGCGCCGCATCCGCGAGGCCGCCATGGCCGCTGTATCCGGCGATCCCGACGCCTGCCGCTTCCCCCTGCCGCCCAGCTTTACCGTTGGCATACGCTACCGCGAGCACGCCAAGGCCAAGGTGGCCAGCTTTTACCCCGGCGCGCGGGCCGACGGCCCCCGCGAAGTGGTCTTTGAGACCGGCGACTACTACGAAGCCCTGCGCTTCATGTTTTTCTGCCTATGACGACCGCGCAGACGAAACCCCGCGCCCTGCGCCCCGGCGGCCTGGTGGGGCTGGTGGGCCCATCCGGCGCCATACGCAACCCCGGGCAGACGCCCGACGCGCTGGCCGCCAAGGTAGAGGGCCTGGGCTTTTGCGCGCGCCTGGGCGAGAGCGTGGGGCAGCGGTACGGCTACCTATCCGGCACGGATGAGGTGCGCGCCCGGGATATCAACCGCATGTTCGCCGACCCGGCCGTGGATGCCGTCTACTGCGTGCGCGGCGGCTACGGCACGCCCCGCCTGCTGGATATGCTGGATTGGGATGCCCTGCGGGCGAACCCCAAACCCTTCATCGGCTACAGCGACATCACGGCCATGCACGCGGCCATACACACCCTGTGCGGCTACCCCACCCTGCACGGGCCCATGCCCTGCTCGGATAGCCTGGATGAAGAGAGCGGCGCGGTCAGTCGCCAGAGCCTGCTGGCCGCCCTGACGCGAACCCAGCCGCTGGGCGCGCTGCAAACGCCCCCGGATTGCCCCCCGCCGGTATGCCTGAACCCCGGCGTAGCCGAGGGCACGCTGGTGGGCGGCAACCTCACCCTGGTGACGGCCCTGCTGGGCACGCCGTACGCCCTGGATACGCGCGGCAAAATCCTCTTTTTAGAGGATATCGGCGAGCACACCTACGCCCTGGATCGCATGCTGACCCAGCTGCGCCTATCCGGCGCATTGAATGCCTGCGCGGGCATTGCGCTGGGGCAGTTTACCGACTGCACCATAGAGTACCCCGATTTCGGCCTGACCGTGGATGAGGTGATCCGCGACATGTTGCTGCCCTGCGGCAAACCCGTGCTCGCCGGGCTGCAAATAGGCCACTGCACCCCCACCCTTTCCCTGCCGCTGGGCGTAGCGTGCAGGCTGGATGCCACCGCGGGCACCCTAACCCTGCTGCAAGCGCCCTGGCGAGCCTGACCCCCGGAGAAGAAAAAACATTTTACCGCATTTGTTCGGGTGTCAATGATGAGTGAAAAAAAATCAGACGGCGGCAATCATCTGCAAAGGGGAGCGAAAAGCCAAACAAGTTTTGATACGAGTATTGCTCCAGATGTTATAGATGGTAATC
>JAITTS010000074.1 GCA_031286995.1 Oscillospiraceae bacterium | reverse complement strand
AGTTGCCCATGCGGCCTTCCTTGATGTTTTCGGGCAGCCAGTTGACGGAGCGATTGCTGGCCATCAGCGCCTCGCGTACCTGGGTCATGCGGATGAACCAGGAGGCCCGCCCGTAGTAGAGCAACGGCGTGTCGCAGCGCCAGCAGTGGGGATAGTTGTGGGTGTAGGGCAGGGTTTGAAAGAGCAGACCCGCTTCCTTCAGCGCGGCGAGCACCAGGGGATCAGCATCCTTGATGGGCACGCCGCCCCAAGGCGTGGCCGCATCCATCCTGCCCTGCGCATCCACAAGCTGCACAAAGGGCAGGCCGTTCTCGCGCCCCACGCGGGCGTCATCCTCACCAAAACCGGTGGCGATGTGCACAATGCCACTGCCGTCTTCCAGCGTTACGTAGGGATCGCACACCACGTACCAGGCGGGTTTATCCACCTGGGCACAGGGGAACAGCGG
Source organism: Oscillospiraceae bacterium (assembly GCA_031286995.1). Lineage (GTDB taxonomy): Bacteria > Bacillota > Clostridia > Christensenellales > Aristaeellaceae > JAITTS01. The sequence continues at coordinate 3,958 of JAITTS010000074.1, read as the reverse complement.
GGTGTAGGCCATGCCCCGCAGGGTTTGGCCGGAGAAGGTCTTGGTCACCGCGACATTCGCGGCTTCATCCGCCCCGAACACGCTGGGGATGAGCGCATGGGCCAGGATGTAGGTATCTCCGCGCCAGTTGGCGCGGCAATAATCTTGGGTGGGGTTGACGCACAGGGCCACGTTGGATGGCAGCGTCCAGGGCGTTGTCGTCCAGGCCAATAGGTAGGTGTTCGCCTCGCCCGCCACGGCGAAGCGTACAAAGGCGGATGTGTCGGTCACCTCTTTGTAGCCCTGAGCCACCTCGTGGCTGGATAGAGCGGTGCCGCAGCGCGGGCAGTAGGGTACCACCTTGTGCCCTTTGTACAGCAGCCCTTTATCCGCGATGACCTTGAGCGACCACCACACGGATTCAATGTAGTCGTTCTCGTAGGTGATGTAGGGGTGCGCCATGTCGGCCCAAAACCCTACGCGCTCGCTCATGCGCTCCCACTCGCCCTTGTAGCGCCACACGGATTCTTTGCATTTTTGGATGAAGGGTTCGATGCCGTAGGCCTCTATCTGGGGCTTGCCATCCAGCCCCAGGGCTTTCTCCACCTCCAGCTCCACGGGCAGGCCGTGGGTATCCCAGCCCGCTTTGCGCAACACGTCGTACCCCTTCATGGCCCGGTAGCGGGGGATGATATCCTTGATGACGCGGGTGAGAATGTGGCCGATGTGCGGTTTGCCATTGGCTGTGGGCGGTCCGTCAAAGAACGTGAAGGGCTTGGCGCCGCGGCGCAGGGCCTGGGCCTTGCCAAACACATCCTGCGCCTGCCAGAAGGCCAGCACCTCTTGTTCGCGGGCGGCAAAATCCAGATTGGGGGATACCTTTTCGTAAGGCGCGCGGGGTTGGGCCATGGGGGAATTCCTCCTAGCATTGGTATTGGTCTATTGCGACGGTTGCTCGTCCGCCTCCAAGGTTTTCTGGGCACGGTCGGTCAGGGTGAGTTGGCCGTTCACCAACTCTTCGGTGGCCGTCCACACCAGACCGTTGGGTGCGTCGTAGGTGGTGGTGGTGCGCGACACCAGGGTCAGCGCACCGTCTATGTAAGCGTAAGCGGCTTCCACATAGGTATCCGCGCCGTCACGGTAAAAGCTGCGGATACGTTGAGCCGCGGGGTCTGCCTCTGGGGTGGGGATGGCCGAAAGCGCTTCATCGTACACGTACTGGCCTTGGGCCGCATCCCACAGCCAGCACAGAAAGGGCAGATTGGGCCCGGATGGCAACACCGCCAGCAGGCGCATATCCGTGTAGCCGTCAAAATTCAAGTCTTCCAGCACAAAGTCCAGCGTCTCTGGGTCGTAGGATTGTGTGGGGGGCGCCAGAGTGATGCGCTGTATCACCCGGCCATCATCCTTTTGCGTCACGGTCAGGGACGAGGTGTAGCAGACCTCATCGCGCACCTGGTAATCCAGCGTGAAGGTGAAGGGCAGCCCATCCGGCCCGATGGGTTGGGTAAGGGTGAAGGTCTGCGCCAAGGCGGCGACGGGCAGGCACAGGCACAGGGCCAGAACGGGCAGCGCGCGCGCAATGCGGGGCATGTCGATACCTCCTTCCGGTTACGGGGCAGGCGTCTGTTGGGGATAGAGCAGGGCGTTGAGCGCTTCGCGATTGCGTTTCCAATTGACAGCCAATACAGAGGAACTGCGAAGCTCGGCGTAGGCAAAGGTGCGATCTGCGGGGATGACGTTGCTCACCACCTCAGCGCTCATCAATGGGTAGGCGGTCAGCATCAGTTGCACCAGCTTGGCCGCATCCAGGTTGGTGTGGAGGCCGTTCTGTATGCGGTTGTACAGGGCCAGCAGATCCGGCAGGGAAAGCCTGGCGCACTTGTTCATCAGCTGGGCCAGCACTTTGCGTTGGCGTTCGGTGCGGCTGAAATCGCCGCTGCCTGTGCTGCGGTTGCGCATGTAGGCCAGGGCGATGCGCCCGGTCATGTGGGTCATGCCGGGGCCGGTGGGCATGTTGGGGTCGCGGTGCAGCAGGATGCTGCGTATCATGAAAAATTCACTCTCGTTGATTGTCAGATCGATGCCGCCCAAGGCGTCGATGAGGTCTTTGACGGTGTTGAAGTCAAAGACGATCACGCCCTCAATGTCGATATCCAGGTGGCGCTTGATGACCTCGGCGACGCCGTTTGCGCCATGGTTGCGGTAGACGCTGTTGATCTTGTTCTCGCCCCCGCCGGAGGTGGTCACCTTGCAGTCTCGCAATATAGAGGAAAAGATGATGCGGTTGCCCGCCGTATCCAGCGACACCAGGATCAGCGCATCCGTGCGCGCGCTTTGTGCGCCGCTTTCCATGTAGTAATCCTGCCCCAGCACCATGTAGTGACGGATGAGGGGGGCATCCGTCCCTTGGGCCTGGGCATTTGCCGTCCCCGGCAGCAGGCAGGCCAGGGCGCACAGCAGAGCAAGGGTGGCTTGCAGCGGACGCTTCATGTCATTCCTCCTATTCCACCGCGAGATAAAGGGTCTGTAATAAAACGAAGCAGGCGCGGTTTTGCCTGCCTGCATCAGGCAAAGAGCAGTGCGAGCAGTTCGCTGCCCTCTTCGAGCAGGGGTTCTTTGGAGGCCTCGGCCTCGCTGAACTTGCGGGGCGGGGCGGGACGGCGGCTTTCGTAGATGCAGTAGGGCACCGGCGCGCCGTCGTGGCCGCGAGTGGATAGCAACGTGGGGTGGTCGCTGAGCAGCAGGATGCGAAAATCTGGATCAATGTGGGGCAGAGCATTGAGCAGTGGCGCCAGCACGCGCGCGTCAATGCGGCGCAAGGCCTCGCACTTGCCCGCTACATCCCCGGCGTGAGCGCACTCATCCGGGGCTTCGATGTGCAAAAAGGCGATATCCGCGCCCGCGGCCAGGGCAGCCAAGGCTGCGGCCAGCTTGGCCGCGTAGTCCGTATCCAAACCGCCCGTGGCGCCCGGTACGCGCGGCGCAGGCATCCCGGCCAGGGCCGCGATGCCCCACACCAGCGGCACGGCAGATATGGCCACAGCCCGTTTGCCGTACTTGTCGTAAAAGTCGGCCAGCTGTGTGGCGCGGCCCGCGCCCCAGGGCCACAGGCAGTTGGCGCCCGGCAACCCCCTGGCCGCGCGGGCGCGGTTGAGGGGATGATCGCGCAGGGCGGCGTAGCTGGCGGCCATGTAGGCGCGCAGTTCCTCGGCCCCGGCGCCTTGGGGCAGGTGCGGGGCGATGGGTTGACCCAGGATGTTGTGCGGCTCGGCCAGGCGGTACGCCGCATCCGGCGGTGCTTTGCCGGCCTCGATCACCCCCACGTGGCGGAAGGAACGCGTGGGGTGCAGCGTAAGGCCCAAGGCCTGCGCGGCGGCGGCCACGCCCGCATCCGCGGCCAGAGCGGCTGTCAGGGCATCCATATCTTCGCCCTCTACGCCGCCGCCGTTGTGTGAAAGGATGCGTGCGTGCGCAAAGTCCGTCCCCTCCAAACTGGTCATGTTGACGCGGAAGGAGATCTCCCCAGGGGACAGGGTGACGCCGCTGCCTGCTGCCTCCAGCGGAGAGCGGCCCGTGTAGCAACGGCGCGGGTCATTGCCGAATATGGATAGGATGGCCGTGTCACTGCCCGGCGGCAGTCCCTCGGGCACAGTGCGCACCCGGCCCAGGTATCCCCCAGCCAGGGCGTCAAAGTGCGGCAAGTGCAGGCTCTCCAGGGGCGTAAGCCCGCCGAGAGCATCTACGGGGCCGTCGGCAATGCCGTCGGCGATGACCACCACGTACTTCATACAAACCTCCGGGACAAATACGGTATTCTCAGTATCAGGCTATTTGGCTCCGCTGTCAAGTCAAAAGCGGCGGGAGTGGACAAGCACAAAGTTTAATGATATAATGAGGATATGAAAAAGATAAAAGAAAGCGCGGACAAGAAATGCCCGGTATGCGGGAAAACAAAAAATCAAATACTGCGAGGTCA
>JAITTS010000056.1 GCA_031286995.1 Oscillospiraceae bacterium | reverse complement strand
ATGTCCGCAGTGGGTGGCCTGCTGATCGTGGGCATCGGTCTGAACATGCTGCAGGCGGCCAAACTGCGGGTGGGCAACCTGCTGCCCGCCATTTTTTTACCGGCGCTGTGTCTGCCGCTGATGGCATGGGTGGCGGGGTTGTTTTGAAGCGCCGCCCGCTGCCCGGGTACGCATGATATCGAAGGAGGGGACCCTGTGAAGATGTTGCGAGGCATCCGGCGGCATCCTTTGGCGCAAATGGCGGCGCGCGCGGGGCGCAATGCCCGCGTCTGCATGATCACCGAACCGCTTTGGGCTATCCCCAATTTTTTGTATGTGCCCTTTGTGTCGGTCTACATGTCGGCCCTGGGGCTGAGCGACGGCATGATCGGCCTGGTGAGCACCGTGACCATGGTCGCCCAGTTCGTGGGCGCGCTGCTGAGCGGGGCGCTTACCGACAAGCTGGGCCGCAAGCGCTGCACCTTTCTCTTTGATCTCTTGGCCTGGGGCGTACCCACCCTGCTGTGGGCCTTGGCCCAAAGCCCGGCCTGGTTCTTGGCCGGCGCTGTGTTCAATGGCGCCATGCGTGTCACCACCACATCCTGGAGTCTGCTGATGGTGGAGGACGAGCCGCCGGATCTATTGGTGCGCATCTTTACGGTGGCCAACATTGCGGGGCTGATATCCGGCTTTTTCGCGCCGCTGGCCTACCTGCTGGTGCAGCGCTACGGCCTGGTGCCCACGGTGCGCGGGCTCTACTGGTTCGCTTTTGCGCTGATGACGACCAAAATTTTTATTCTAAATGCCGTGTGTTCGGAAACCCGCATGGGCAGGCAGCGCATGGCCGCTACGCGCCATCAATCCCTGTTCTCGCTCTTGCGGGGCAGCGGCGCGGTGCTGGGCATGATGTTGCGCACCCCAAAGACCATGCTGACTGTGGGGCTGCTGGCGTGCTTTCTCACCAGCAAGAGCATCACGGATGCCTTTTGGCCCCTGCTGGTCACCAGCCGTCTGGGCGTCAGCGAGGGTAGCCTGTCCATCTACGCCACGGTGCGCAACCTGGTGATGCTGGTCTGCTGCCTTACGGTCGTGCCGCGCATCTCCACAGAGCGCTTTAAGAACCCCATCGTGGTCTGCTTTTCGCTGCAAATTGCCGCCAAGGTGATGCTGATATGCATGCCTGCGGGCGCGCTGTGGCTGCTGGTGCTTAGTGTGGTGCTCGAAGCGCTCTCGCTCTCCCTACTCAACCCTTTGACCGAATCGCTGCAAGTGTTGCACGTGGATGAGACGGAGCGGGCGCGCATGCTGGCCATCCTGTTTGCGGTGGTGCCCCTGATATCCTCGCCCTTTGGGGCCATCGCCGGCCTGCTATCCGAGGTACACCGGGTGCTGCCCCTGGTACTGACGCTGTGCCTGTATGTCGCGGCCATTGCGCTGTCGCTGGGCATTTGGTCGATTACGCAGCGGGAACAGCAAGGCAAGGCCCAGACCGCCTAGCCTGTGCCGCGATCCATACAAAAGGGGCTGTCCCGGCGGTCAGCAAAAAAGCTGGCTAGACAGCCCCTTTTTCTTATGGGTTTTCAAAATTCTTTGTTTTCAAACCGCCTGCACCATACGTACTTGGAAACCGCCGAGCGTACCGCCGTAACGGAGCTGAGCAGGCCCTGTATGTAGCTGGGTAAAAATTGATTGTACTTGACCTCCAGCACTTCCCAGGGGTCATCAAAGGGGGAGTAGGTGGGGATGTGTGGGTTGAACAGATCCACGCTGTTCAGGCCCGTGCGCAACTGCTTATCAAAGGTGATGCGCACCTCTTCGGCCTCGTGCAGGTACGCCTCGCGCACGTAGTCCACAATCACCACCGGGTGCAGCAGGCGCAGCTTCATCTCGCGGTACATCTCGCGCAGCAGCGGGTGGCGCATGTATTCCAGCCCCGTGGGGTCACAGGCCATCAGCTGCTCGCATAGGTCGCGGGGTATGCTGACGGATTGTTTGGAGATGAGGTCATTCATCTTGGCCTTGCACTCCAGGCGGATATTCCCGTCGCTGTGATTGTAGATGCGGATGCGGTACTTTCTGCGGTCGGGCGTGCCTGCTATTTTGTCGTGCAGCGCGTCGTCATCCACGGTGTCAAAGTACAGTGAGCGGATGTGGTACTCGTTGCGCTCATCCCCGTGGGGGTCGGGCCGCAACACAGCGCCCAGGGCGCGGCGCAGGTAGGCCAGCTCGCCCCGCGTCACGTGGTACTTGTACTCGTGCCGGATGGGTATGCGGGAAACTTCCATAGGGGGCCCCCTTTGCCGGGCTGGCCGGTTCTCGGCTAGTTGCCCGCCTCGTTCTGGCAGGCGATCAGCGTGGCGTTGTGCACGCCCTCAATATCCAGCATGCGGTTGACGATATCGTAGCGCTCGTTCAGCTGCAGCTCTACCGTGATCTCCGCGCCGCCGCGCGTCACGGTCTTAGAGCGCAGGCGGCGGTTCCGCAGGCGTGCGAGCGTGGCCTCAATATCCGGCTCTACCTCCTCGTCGTAGTGCACCACCAGCAGGTAGGCGTTGGGGGCCTTCATGCGGAAGAAGGAGAGCAGCAGTATGGCCACAGAGATACCCACCACCACCACCAGGGCGATGAGGTACAGTTCTGCCCCCAACAGTATGCCCATGGTCAGCGCCCAGAACATGTAGGCCGTATCCATGGGATCCTTGACCGCGGTGCGGAAGCGCACAATGGATAGTGCGCCCACCATGCCCATGGATAGCGAGATGTTGGATTTGATGCACATGACCACCGGCGTGGTGATCATGGTGAGCATGATCAGCGTGTTGGCGAAATTGGCGCTGAACAGCACACCCCGGAAGGCCTTGCGGTAGACCAGCGCGATGACGAGCCCCACCAACAGGCCCATGCCCAGGGCGATCACCATCTTGAGGGGAGTCAATAAGGCAAATTGTTGCGAAAACCAATTCAGTACACCGGCGTCGCTATTGATAATGTCGCGCATGGGGATGTTCCTCCTTTGTTATGCTTCTGTGGGATGAGGTTATTGTTCAGGGGGCAATTCCGGTCTGGGGCCAAGGTAGTCGGTCATTTGGGCGTCGCTTAGGCCAAAGCACTCTTGCACCATGCCCCAGAAGATGTTGGGCCGCTTGTTGATGACGTTGTGAGCGCGCGCCACGCGCGACAGCCAGTAGTTGTACGCGCCTTCGGGGTTCTTGGGCACATCAAAGCTGACCTGCTTGGGCATTTCCTCTGCCCAGCGGCCCTGGTGCATGGCTTGCTCGGGTTTAATCTGCTCCACCATCTCATTCATAAGGGCCAGTATGTTTTCGGGCGTGAAGGTGGTCTGAAAGATTTCGCCCAGGCGGCGCAAAAACTTGTCGCGCATCTGGGGGTTTTCCAGCGTCTTGCGAATGAGCGTGTTGTTGATGCGGAAACTGCCCATGCCCTTGGGGTTGAGCACGTAGGATGGCCCGCCGTTCTTGGAATCGAACAGCCCCCAATCCACATCGTAGAGAATGAAGCGCCACTTGTTGCCCTCGCCGTGCTTCTTGTAGAAGCGGATGTTGCCGGGGTCGGTGTTGCCAAAGTACATTTCGCAGATGAAGTAATCGAACATGTTGTCGATATCCACCCGGTCGATGATGTACTGTATGTTCTCCGGCACGGTCATGTCCAGATCCTTGATGTGGTTGAGCATGGCCGTGTATTCCGCGTTGCTGCCCCAGTTGATATTGTTTTTGCCGGTGCCGTCGGCCTCCAGCACATCCATGGCGTCCGGATCCTCCCAGCCCTCGTGTTGGGCCACAAAGTAGCGGTTGATCCGCTCGCGCATGTTGTAGTGGCCCCAGTACTGCCCGTTCAGATACACGCTGACGGGCCGCCAGGCCTGGGTGAGCAGTGTGGTGCCGGATATGCTGGCCGCCAGGCGGGCCTGCAGGCCGTCTATCACGCGGGTGTACAGGCCATCCTGCCCGCCGTTTCGAAGGGCAATGGCCTTGTAGCGCTCAAAGGGTCGATCGGGGAAGAGGGGGTACTCAAAGTATCCGGTGCCGAAGCGCTTTTTGGCGTTGACGGAGAAGGATTTTTGCGGCATATCCAGCGAGAACTGCCCCATGACGTGGAAGTTCATGCCCGTGGAGAGCGCCTGGGTGCCGTCGGTCTCGTAAAACTCCATAAAGCCGTCGTAGTGCAGCTTTTTGCCGAAGGTGGCCATCTGATCCCGGTGGTTGCGGCCCTTGGCGTACCAGGGTCTCTCCCAAGTTTCGCGATCCAGCGGGCCGTCGGTCAGCATGCCGGTCTCCTCGTTCCACACGTTTTCTGGGTTGGTCACCAGGGAGATGACGGGTGTGGTGTGGTAGACCGAAATAAAGTAGGTTTGCGTCATGACAACGGATGGATTGAGCCCCGGCTGAAAGCTGCGGGCGCGCACCACCGTGGTGCGGGCTATTTCAATGGGCTCTGTATACAGGGGCGAGGATACGGTGGGCTCGGTGGCATCCAGGGTGTAGCGCACCTGGCCGCCATCCGGCGGTACCAAAGCCAGTGTGATGGGGCGGGCGAACAGCCCGCCAGGCGTGGCGAAGGATGGGGGCGGCGCAAAGCCGTCAAAGCCCTCGCCGTTCAAGGTGCCGGGTGTGGGGTTGGCATAATAAAAAAGGCCATCCCGGCCCGGTGTTCTGCCGTAGGTAATATCCGGTAAAAGCTGGGGAACCACCAGTTTATCCAGTATGTTGCCGTAGGGGTCGCTGATGCAGAGGGTTTCGCCGCCGCTGGATATGCGGAAGCTGGTGCGCACCACACCGTTGCCGCTCTTATCCGTACCGTCACAGTAGACCACCAAGTATTGCCCGGGCGCGATGCTGGTATCCATGGGGAAGCGCCACTTGCGCGGGCGATTGACGGTATCCGAGAAGCCGTAGCCACCCAGGCTGACGGTTTCATTGCCAAAGTTAAAAATCTCTACCCAGTCAATGCCCACCTCGCCGTTTGGCAGCGCCGTGTTCACGTTGGAAGCCATCACTTCCGTAATGGCCACGCCCGATGTGTTGGCGACCAGCATGCGGCGGTTCATCTCCAGCGCACCGGCGCGGTTGTTGGGCAAGCCAGGGGTTGGTTGCGTAAACACCTGCCAGGTATTCGCCCCGCCCTCCTGGCGGCCCCAGGAGGCATCCGTGGGCACCAGGTCGTAGGATGTCATATCCACCAGGTTGCCCTGTATGTCGCTCAGCAGCACCGCGCCTTTTTCAGCGCGCAGGCCAAAGTTGGCGTGGGGCATGTGCGTCTCGTCGCCGGTACGATCCTTGCCGGATGCAAAGACCACAAAGTACCCGCGGGGCTCGATCACCGCACCCTTGGGGAAGCGCCATTTTACGCGCTTGTCCGGGTTGTCGCTCAAAGCGAAGGCTGAAAGATCCACAGCGCGGTCGCTGTTGTTGTACAGCTCCACCCAGTCGCTGTAGGCCCCGTCCTCATCCATCAAGGCGGTGCGGTTGGTTACGCACACCTCGTTGATGAGCAGCGTGCCGGTCTCAATGAATGTGGATGCGCGGAAGGCCGCCATCCCGGCCTGGGTGTTCTCGTAGCCGGGGGTGTACATATCCGATACGATCCAGCCGTCGGGCGTCTTGGCGTAGACCATATCCGCCATCATCGCGGGCGCCTCTATGTGCTCTACGGCCCGGCCATCCGGCGCGAAGAGGATGACGGTCTCCCCGGCGGAGGATATCTTGAAAGGCGCGTGATAAGCCTCTGTGGGCTCCCCCTGGCCCTGACCGGAGGCGAAGACAACCACGCGCTCGCCGGGCGCGAGTGTGCGATCTGGAAAGGTGAAACCTATCTTGTCTTCGCGATCCGACAGGCCGAAGCCCTGCAGGTTGATGGGTTGCTCACCATCGTTGGTCAGTTCAATCCAGTCGCTGAACCTGCCGCGTTCATCCGGGTAGGCGGCATGGTTGGATGACATGATCTCAGTGATGTGCAGGCTGGTGGATGTCGCTTCGCCCGTGGCGCTATCCACCACTGTACCGGAGGATACGTTTTGCGTCGGCTCAAAGGGGGATACCAGCACAAACAGCGCCAGCGCGCACACAAACAGTACGGTCAGCGCCGTCAAACCGGCGGTGCGGGCCTTGCGGGGTCTGTGCCTGGCGGCGCTTCTGCGGTTGCGGGGCTGTGCTCGCTGGTTCAAATGGCATCCTCCTCTCCGTTAGCGTGCGCAAAATCATGTCTATTATACCACACACGATAGCAGACGTTCCAGCCCTGCGGGCGGTTTCATGGAAAAATTATGGATGGAGGGCGCGCGGCGGGGGGAAATGCGTCCGCGCCGCATAGCCTTGTAGTGGCAAAGAAGAAGGCGGGGGATGGGGTTTGGGGTTTGGCGTGTTGTTTACCGGGCTGGGGGTGTACGGGGCCGCTCAAGTGGGCGTGCTGCGTGCGCTGGAGGAAGCGGGCCGCCCGCCGGATGTGCTGGCGGGGGTGGAGACAGGCGCGTGGGTAGCCGGGCTGTACGCCTGCCTGCAGGATGCGGGCCGGGTGCGGGATGCGTTGGCACGGGCCTGCGATATGGGCCGGCGCTTGGCGGATGCCGATAGGCGGAGCGCAGCGGGCATGATACGCGGCGAACGCTTGGCCGCCCTATTGGATGAACAGACCGGCCGCTGCGCTCTGGGCAACGTGCCCCTGGCCTTGGCCATACCGGCCCTGGCGCTGCCCACACGCAAGGTGCTGGTGTTCGCCAGCCGCACGCCGGCAGATGGCGGAGATTTGGTGTGGACGCGCCAGGCATCCCTGGCGCTGGCCATACGGGCGGCGTTGGCGATCCCCCTGTTGGTGCGCCCGGCGATGTGGATGGGTGTGCCGCTACTGGGCTGCGCGGGCGTGGGGGCCGCAGCCCAGGCGCTCACCAGGCTGGGCGCGCAGCGGGTGTTGGTGGTGCATGCCTACAGGCAGCGCCCGCGCGCGCCCTATGGTCCTCTGGATATTGCGGCGCTGGCGGCCCATGGGCCAGAGCCATCCGCACCCCTGCCGCCCGCGTGGCAGGCCGTCAGCCCGCGCCTGCCGGCCGACGTACACCCCGGCAGCCTGGGGGCGTTCAGCCTGTGCGTACAGGCTGGATACGAGGCCGCGCTAGAGGCGTTGCCGCGCTGTACGCGCGCCTGGGGTCAGGCCCAGGGCCGCGTGCTGCCGTTTCAGCGCCGTTATTAGAACAAATGAAGCAAAATTTGTTTTAAGGCGCCATCAGCTGCAGGTCGGCCTGCGCATGGTAGCGTGTGTCGCCCACCCGGGCGCTGACATCCAGTGTGTACAGGCCCGGGGGGCAGAGCTGTCCCGCGTCGTCGCACCCGTTCCAATAGAACAGACTGCCCTCCGGGCTGATGGGGATGGGGTGGGTCAATTGGTTATTGGCCAGGCGGCGTACGGGTTTGCCATAGGCATCCAGTACCCGCGCGGTCAGGCGCAGAGGAAAGGCGTGCGATACCTGTACGGCCAGTTCTGTGCCCGGCAAGGGCACAAAACCCTCGGGCAGGGGCTCAATACGCATGCGGGGGTCACCATTTAGCGGCATCAAGGCGATCAGCTTGCTGGCGCACACCTGGGGGCCGGTATCTCGCAGGGCGATGATCTGCACCATGGCGTACCCGGCGCTCTGCTCGCCCACGCCGGATAACTCCAGAGCGCGCTGCTTGCGGCCCGGACTCACCCAACCCTGGTCGATGGGGAGACCTTGGGGCGTTTCGTAGGTATCCCGCAGCCATTGGGCTGCCGCCCAATCCCATTGGCCGCTGCGCCAGTACACCAGCTGGTAGCGCAGGCGCACAGCACTGTGCACGGTAAAGGAAAAATCTACGGTAGGGTTCTGCAGCGTCACCAGTTCGTCGCTGAACACGGTGCCCGAGATCACCGGCGGGGCCGCAGTTCGGGCCGCTTTGGGATTGTAAGTGAAAACGGGGTAATCGCTCTGCTGGGGATAGACCTGCACGGTGGAACTGGCGTGGTTCTGCAGCAGATATTGATAGATCTCATCCAGCGTGATTACGCCATCCTGCTGGATATCGGCGGCATAGGTGCCTTGCAGGCCCAAGCCAAAGGCCAGCGCCGCGGCAAAGTAAGAGTTGCCGAGCCGCAGCGCCCGCTCACGCCTCTCGTCGCTGAATGCCCAGGATAGCTCGGTGCCCCCGGCGGAAGTGAGCACCATGTAATCCGCCCGGCGGAAGGGCAAGGGTAGCGAGTTGTGCAGCACGGGGGAAAGGCCCTTGCCCACGATGGCGCCGGAGTTGCAGGTATCCAACATGATCAGCTTCATGCCGGGGATGGGGTCGAGCAT
>JAITTS010000126.1 GCA_031286995.1 Oscillospiraceae bacterium | reverse complement strand
CTCGTATCAAAACTTGTTTGGCTTTTCGCTCCCCTTTGCAGATGATTGCCGCCGTCTGATTTTTTTTCACTCATCATTGACACCCGAACACACACAAATTTTTTTGTTCGGGTGTGTTCAGGTACAATAGAGCAGTGAAAAAGGAGACAAGTCGTTCCTTTCGGTTATGGTTTGCTCTTCACTCTCCATTTTATCGAACCAGGCTCGGTATTGTACCTTAACAACGCGCGGCGGTCTGCCCTTCCTTCAGCACGCCCCGGCACACGGCCTCCATCTGGGACAGATGGAAGATGACGATGGATCCGTAGGGCGCAAAGAGCAGGGTTTCCACCGAGTGGCGGTAGAGCTTCAGTTTTTCAAAGATGATCACCAGCGCTTCCTCCCCGGGCTTGTCTGTGGCCAGCAGAAAGGCGATCTCGTCGGTGAGCTGCATGCCCAGGCGCAGCACCAGCTCGCCCATGGGCGCGGGGAAGGGCGTGAAGAAGGTACCCTCTGTCAGCCCTTCGCGTACGATTTTATCCATCAGGGGCAGAGTCAGGCTCAATTGCCGCTGCTTCATGCGTTCGCGCATCAGCGCGCCGTCATCCCGGTAGGCCACGCGCACCAGCAAGCTGATAAAATCCGTGCTGCCGGCCTGTAGCATAGATGCCTTTTGAAAGAAGGCGTTCAATTTATCCGCCGCGTTGCCTTCGCACTGATCCACCGCGGCCTCGGCCAGATCGAAGGATTGCTGGGCCCGATCCTCGCAGATGGCCTCCAGCAGGGCTAGCTTACTCTCAAAGTGGTGGTAGAAGCCGCCCTTGGAGAAGCCCAGCGCGTCGATGATATCCTGCACGGAAGTGCTTTCAAATCCATGGGCGTAAAACAGGTTTTCGGCGGCATCCAATATGGCGCGCCGGCGGTTATCCCCCTTGCGCAAGGCAATCCCCCCTTTGATGGCATTTGTTTTTTAGTTGAAGTACACCTCTTGCTGTATGGCTTTGTACTCGGTACGCCACAGCCTATCGCGCTGTAGCTCCGCGCCATCCTGATAATACACTTTGTAGGTATCTACCAAGTAACCGGTGCGCTTTTTTTTGGCTACCTTGCTGCTGCCGGCGGGCAGACTGGCGGATCGGGTGTAGATGACCTCATCCGAGGGTTTGTAGGTCTTGAGCGTTTCGCTGTAGAGATCAATGCTGCGGCCCGGGGGCATCAGCTTGCCGTAGACCTCCACGGTCACGGTGCGGTTTTCGTACCAGGCGATGATGAACACGGGCGTATCCTGGTTGTTGCGAAAGACAAAATCCAGCCTGGGGTAATCCACTGCGGCGTCCTCGCCTTTCTCCACGTAGGTGGAGGGCCAGGCGTGCTGGGTACGGGTCAGTATCTCTAAATCCGCCCGCACCACGGCGTTGAAGAGCGTGGAGGATGTTTGGCACACCCCGCCGCCGGTCTCGTCTATCAGTTGCCCGCCGGATATGGCCCCGGCCTCCAGGTAACCCTTGGCAGGGGTACGCTGGCCCGTGCTCTCGTTAAAGGATAGCTTATCCCCCGGCATCAGCATGCGCCCGTTGATGGCCTGAGCGGAGAGATTGATGTTGTTGTTGCGGTTTCTGTCATCCGTGGTGGTGGTGGAAAAGGCGGAAACGCGCCCATAAAGCGGCGCGATATCCGCTTGGGTGAGTGTGGGGGCCGTGGGCGTGGTCTGCACCTGCACTGCCGCGTCGTAGATCTTGGCATCAAGCGCGGCGGTGACATCCGCGTACAGTTTCTCTCTATCTGCCAGCAGGCCGGGCTTGCCCTCTTCAAACACAAAACTGCGGGCCGTGGGGTTAAAAGCGGATAGCCGGGCGTTTTGCGGGGGCTGATCGATGCGATCGGCCACCTCGTCGGTCAACTCGCGCACCCGATCCCTGTCGTAGCCAAGCGTTGTCTCCAAACGTACGCCGTGCTGGGCCAGGGCCACCACCTGGGCGTAGCGTTGCTGCAACGTGCCGCCTCTGCCGTAGGCATAGGCCTGGCGCAGGGCACGGTCGCTCTGCACACCCACCGGCACCTCTTGGGATGTGATGCGCCAGTTGTGTCCCTCGTAAGCGATGGTCAGGGCGAATTGCTCGGTTTGCCGCTGGGCTTGTTCACCCAGCAGGGCCTGCGCCTCACCCATGCTCTTGCCGGAGAGATCCACCCCATCCACCATGGTGCCGGGGAAGAAGGTATCCTGCGCCACGCGCTCGCGCACGGCCAGGTAGCGGCTGTACACCGCGTATTGGCTTTGCAGCCACCAGCCACCCACGGCAATCAGCGCTACGCAGGTGGCGATCACCGGCAGCGTCCACACGGGGAAAAGCCGTGGCTGCCCGCCGCGCCCTCCGCCCCCGGTTCGAGGCGGCAGGCGGCGCGCGTTGGGATCAGGGCCGCGCCAAACGGTCTGCGGGCGCTGGGTCTGCCTGGGCCTGGATGAGCCCGGCCTTTGATAATCGGACACGCGGACACTCCCCTAGTCGTCGCTACGGGCGGGCGGCGCGACCTGCTTTTGCCCCGCGTCCTGCCCGGCCTGCGCCTGTTTTTCGCGCATGCGGAAGGTCAACCTGTACAGGCTGTCGGTCAAGTGCACGTTGTGCACGGTTACATCCGGCGGGGCCACCAAATCTACGGGGGCAAAGTTCCACACCGCACGCACACCCCCATTCACCAGGCGCGCAAACACCTGGCGGGATGCCTCCGCAGGCACGGCCAATACCGCGATATCCACCACGTGGGTGGCCAGGTAGGCATCCAGAGCAGTCAAGGGTTGCACGGTCTGGCCGTGTACGGTCTGGCCCACCACATGCAACGCGATATCGAACACCGCGCACAAATCAAAGCCCTCCCGCTGGAAGGTAGGGTAGCCGCCCACTGCCCGGCCTATGTTGCCCGCGCCCACAATCACCATGGCGTAGCGGCGGTTTAAGCCCAATATTTCGCCGATGCTCTGGCGCAGATCGGATGTATTATAGCCATAACCTTGCTGACCGAAACCACCGAAATGGTTTAAATCCTGCCGTATTTGGGATGCGGTCAGGCCCATGCGCTCGCTCAGATCCTGCGAGGATATGCGCCGCTCGCCCGCGGCCTCTAGCTCGCGCAGATAGCGGTAGTAGCCCGGTAGCCGCCGTACCACCGCGTCAGATACACCCTGCCGCGCTTCCGCCGTCATGCGTCTCGCCTCTTTCCGTCGCATTCTTTTGCGATAATTATATCAGTTTTTTTGGGGGAATGCAAGGCGCGCCGCATGACGGGAGTGGCCAATTGAACGCTTAAAGGAAATCGACAAGACCAAAAGGGACTTCGCCTTTGTCATGGGAAGCGCGCCAGCGGGATTTCGCTTGACCGAACTTATTGTAAGCATCAAC
>JAITTS010000124.1 GCA_031286995.1 Oscillospiraceae bacterium | reverse complement strand
AAGGGCGGTGTGGGCAAAACCACCACCTGCATCAACCTGGCGGCCTGCGTGGCGGCCAAGGGCAAGCGCGTGCTGGCCGTGGATATAGATCCCCAGGGCAACATGACCAGCGGGTTGGGTGTGCGCCTGGGGCGGCAGCAGCCTACCACTTACGAGGTGCTCATCAACGAGCGCCCGGCGGAAAAAGCCGTGGTGCGCTCCTCGGTGCGGGGCCTTTCCTTGCTGCCGGCGGATATCCGCCTGGCCGGTGCGGAACTGGAACTGGCGGAATTGCCCCAGCGCGAGCACACCCTGCGGCAGGCACTGGCCCCGGTGGCCGACGCCTACGATTTTGTGCTGATAGATTGCCCGCCCTCGCTGACGTTGCTGACGCTCAACGCCTTGACGGCCAGCCACAGCGTGCTCATCCCCATCCAGTGTGAATATTACGCGCTGGAGGGCGTGGGCGCGCTGATGAACACCATCTCGCTCGTCAAGCGCAACCTCAACCCCGCGCTGGAGATAGAGGGCGTAGCCCTGACCATGCTGGATGCGCGCACCAACCTGGGCCTGCAAGTGGTGGCCGAGGTGAAAAAGCACTTTATGGGCAAAGTGTACGCCACCATCGTACCGCGCAACGTGCGCCTGAGCGAGGCGCCCAGCCACGGTCAGCCCATCCACATCTACGACAGCCGCAGCGCGGGCAGCGAAGCCTACGAGGCCCTGGCGGCAGAATTTATCAAACGCAATGAGGAAAAACTATGAAAAAGAACAGCTTGGGCCGGGGTCTGGGGGCGCTGCTGCCCGGCGCGGATGCGCCGCTGGCCGATCCGCAGCATGCCGTTACAGAGCTGCCCCTGGGCCAGATAGATCCCAACCGCGACCAGCCCCGCAAGCGTTTTGATGAGGAAGGCCTGCGCGGCCTGGCCGCATCCATCGCCGCATCCGGGGTCATACAGCCCATTCTGGTCTATCAGCAGGGGGAACGCTACACCATCATCGCCGGGGAACGCCGCTGGCGCGCGGCGCGCCTGGCGGGGCTGGATACCATCCCCGCCATTGTGCGGGATTATGACCGCGTGCGGCGGCAGGAGGTGGCGCTGATTGAGAACATCCAGCGCGAAAACCTCAACCCCATGGAGGAAGCTGCCGCCGTGCGCACCCTGATGGATGAGTGCGGCCTGACCCAGGAAAGCGTAGCCCAGCGCCTCGGCCGCAGCCGCCCGGCGGTGGCCAATCTGCTGCGCGTGCTCACCCTGCCCGAAACCCTGCAAAAATGGGTACGCGAAGGCACGCTGTCGGCGGGCCACGCTCGCGCCCTGGCCGGCGTGCAGGGCGCGCCCCGGCAACAGGCGCTGGCCGAGCGCGCCGTGGCTGAGGGCTGGTCCGTGCGCCAGCTGGAGCGCGCCACAGCGCAGGCCGAGCGCCCTGCGCGCCCCGCGCCACCCCCTCCATCCCTGGAGATGCGCGAGTTTGAAGAGATAGCCCGCCGCACCCTGGGCGTGCGCGCGGCCATCACCGGCACGCCGCACAAGGGCCGCATCGTGCTGACATACGCCTCTGCCGAAGAGCTGGAGGCCGTGTACGCCGCGCTGCAGTCGCTATCCGCGAAGTAATCCCGCGCGGCAGGTACGCCCCGGCCAGGCTCACTGCCACCCCGCCAGAGAGGGCCAACCGCACATTTGAGAAGGAGTACCCGCATGCACATCAAGACCCGCATTGCCGCCCAAATATCGCAGAGCCTGACCACACTGTACGGCCAGGAGGCGCTGGATCCGGCCGCTGTGGCCGCGCTGCTGGAGACACCGCCCGATCCGGCCATGGGCGACTGCGCCTTCCCCTGCTTTACCTTGGCGCGCACCCTGCGCAAAGCGCCGCCCATGATCGCCCAAGCCCTGGCTGAAGCCATTGGCAACCGGGGTTTTGCGCAGACCCGGGCCACGGGCGGGTATCTCAACTTTTTTCTCAACCTGCGGCAACTGGCGGAGGATACTGTGCCCGCTGTGCTGGCCAACCCCGGCAGGTGGGGCGCATCCGACCTGGGCGCGGGCAAGACCGTGTGCTTGGATTATAGCTCGATTAACATCGCCAAGCGCTTCCACATCGGCCACCTCACCACCACCATGCTGGGGCACGCGTTGCGGCGCATCTACACGCATCTGGGCTATACCGCCGTGGGCATCAACCATCTGGGGGATTGGGGCACGCAGTTTGGCAAGATGATCTGCGCCTTTTTGCGCTGGGGCAGCAAGCAAGAGGTGGAGCAGGGCGGCGTGGGCGCGCTGGTGGATCTGTACGTGCGCTTCCACGGCGAGGTGGAGAACGATCCCACCCTGGAGGATGAGGGACGCGCCTGGTTTAAGCGCATTGAAGATGGCGATCCCCAGGCGCTCGCCATCTTCAATTGGTTCAAAGACCTCACCCTGCGCGACGCCCAGCGCGTGTACGACCTGTTGGGGGTCAGTTTCGACTCCTACGCGGGGGAGAGCTTTTACAACGACAAGATGGATAGGGTGGTGGATGAGCTGCGTGCCAAGGGCCTGCTGGTGGAGAGCCAGGGCGCGTGGGTGGTGGATTTATCCGCGTACAAGATGCCGCCCTGCATCATCCTCAAGAAGGATGGGGCCACCCTGTACGCCACGCGGGATATCGCCGCGGCCCTCTACCGCAAGGATACCTACGGTTTTGCCAAGAGCCTCTACATCGTCGCCTATCAGCAAGATCTGCATTTTAAGCAGGTGTTTAAAACCATTGAGCTGATGGGCTACCCTTGGTATCAAGAATTAGAGCACGTCTCCTTCGGCATGGTCAGCTACGAGGGGCAGACGCTCTCCACGCGCAAGGGACACATCGTCTATTTGGAGGATTTGCTGCAGCGCGCCACGGAGAAGGCCCTGGCCATCATTGAAGAGAAATCGCCGGGGCTGGAAAATAAGCGCGAAGTGGCCCGGCAGGTGGGCATCGGCGCGGTGATCTATGCGGATCTGCAGAATAACCGCATCAAGGATGTGGATTTTTGGTGGGACAGGGCTTTGCAGTTCGATGGGGAAACCGGCCCCTACGTGCAGTATACGCACGCGCGGTGCTGCGCGGTGCTGCGCAAGGCCCTGGATGCCCCCGCCGCCGCGCCGGATTGGGCCAGCCTGGATGACGAGGAGGCCCGGCAGCCCCTGCTGCTGCTCGCCCGCTTTCCGGATGCCGTGCAGGAGGCCGCGCAGCGCAACGAACCCTCTATCCTCACCCGGCACACCACGCTGTTGGCCCAGGCCTACAATAAGTTTTACTACGAGCGCCGCATATTGGATGATAACCCCGGCACCGCCGCCGCACGCCTGGCGCTGACCCGGGCCGTGCGTGATGTGCTGCGCACCGGCCTGTACCTGATCGGCATTGAGGCCCCGGAAAGGATGTAGCCCATGGATGAGGCGCAAGCCAGAGACCTGCTGTTTCGCCTGCGCGGTGTCACCGTTTGTGGCCACGCGCTCTTGCATCCGGCGGCATGCGCGCTGCAGGGGCTGCTCGTTCTGTGCGCGGAGGGCGACCCCACGGATGCGGCCTTTACCGCAGCCTATACCCGCGTCTATGCCGCCTGGCTGGATTGTGTGGCCGCGGGCCAGGGCGGCTTTGCCGACGCGCTGCTGGATAGCGTGGTGTTCACCCCAAGCGCCTTGGCCACCCTGTGCAGCCGTCTGCCCTACGATCAGTTGCCCTACAGTGTGTTGCGCGCGGCCCAGCACGACTTGACCGCCCTGGGCGATCTGGCTGTACTGGAGCCCGCCGCCGTACTGGCTTTGGGTGCGCGCGTGGGCGTATCGGCCCAAGCCCTGGGTCAGCTGCCTGCGTGGGAACTGTCGCCCCCGCGGGATGCGCGGGATACGCGCCTGGCCGATATCGCGTTGCGCGCCGGCAGCCTGCCCGCGCTGGCGGCCTTTTATCGCTGCCACGGCACGGGGCTGGTCGCCCGCTGCCCCGGCCTCACCTGGGTGGGCGAAAGCGAGGATGCGCCCACGGGCCTGCGCGGTATATCCGCACCCGACCCCATCCGGCTGGAGGATTTGGTGCTCTACGGCGACCAGCGCGCCGTGCTGGTAGCGAATACGCAACGCCTGCTGGCCGGGGAGCGCGCCGCCAACATTCTGCTCTACGGGGATAAAGGTACGGGCAAATCCGCCACTGTTAAAGCCCTGCTGCAGGCCTACTGGGCCGACGGTCTGCGCATTGTGGAGGTACCGCCCGCCCGCCTGACGGATCTGCCCCTGGTGTTCGCCCTGCTGCGCGAGCAACCCTGCGGCTTTATCGTGTTTGTGGATGACTTGGCCTTTGCCGAGAGCTGCCTGGAATATACCGCCCTCAAAACCGTACTGGAGGGCGGGCTGGAGGCCCGGCCCGCCAACGCGGTGGTTTATGCCACCAGCAACCGCCGCAACATTCTGCGCCAACGCTTCTCCGACAGGCAGGATGACGTATCCGAAAGGGATACACTGGAGGAAGGCTTCTCCTTAGCCGACCGCTTCGATCTGCGCGTCACCTTCCTGGCCCCCAGCCAGGATGAGTACCTGCAAATCGTCGCCGCCCTGGCCGCGTCTTGCAGCATCCCCGTCACGGATACGTTGCGCGCCGATGCCCTGGCCTGGGCTGTGGCCCGCGGCGGGCGCTCCCCCCGCGCGGCGCGGCAGTTTATCCAGCGTTGCGAAGGCGGGCGGTAGCGGTAACCCTTCGCCGCACAAAAACACGGCCCCGCCGCGACGGCGGGGGCGTGTTTTTGTTGTGGTCTTAGCAAACAGGGTGCGTATTGGGGCGATGGACACAACCGGCGGCAGGCGAGTTTTCCTAAGCGCTCCCCGGCCACGATAGCAAGGGGCTGTCTCGGCAGCCTTTTGGCTGGCAAGACAGCCCCCACGGGATATATTCGGGGCATGCATTTCGCTCAACCGATTTCGTCTTGGGCATCCTCATTGAGATCGCGGGTGTTGGGGGTCAGCTGCCTTTCGCCGGGCCAGGGATCACGAGGCCCCGGCAGGGGCTGCCCATCCGGCCCCAGCAGGCCCACCTGCAGGCCCCGCATGGGCACCAGGGGCAGCAGGCCGGATAAATCCAAGGGCTGGCCAGCCCATATCCGTACGCTGCGCAGTTTGGGCAGCGTACCGAGGGCGGATACCTCCTGCAGGCCCACACCCTGCAGCGTCACCTGCCGCAACCGCTTGGCGCCCGCCAGGCCGTGGGCCGTGCGCAGACCATCGCTGGCAATTTGCAGCACCTCGAGCTTTTTCATGGCGCCGATGGGGGACAGGTCGGCAGCCAGGCCAGGGCACGACAGGGTGAGCAGCGTCACGGATCGATGCGCCCGCAGGGGCAGTATATCCACGGGCGTGTCGCTGGTGATTTGCAAGGTGTACAGATCCCACAGGGTTTCGATGGGGCGCAGATCCCCCACGCTGCCGGTGACAGAGAGCAACTGCAGGTACTTCATATCCGCCAGGGGCATCAGATCCGCTGCCACGCCTACCAGCCACAGGTTGCGCATCTGCTGCATGCCGCGTAGCGCGTGCAGGCTGCGGCGCGCCGGGTCGCCGGGCCGCCAGGATGCGTTGCTGCCCGTGTGTTCCGGGTAGGCGGTGCGCAAGGTTAGGTTGCGCAGGCGCGTCCAATTGCCGATGGGGGCCAAATCCGTATCCGCGCCGCACACCAGGGTGACGTTGCTCAGTGCCGTCAGGGCAGCCAGGGGGGCCAGATTGTCGGTGTGGATGCCCAGCCTATCCAAATTTTTCAGCTTGACCAGGGGCGCGGTATCCTGTATGGCCCGGCCTTCCTCGGCGATCAACCACAGTTGCCGCAGGCCGGTCAGCCCGGCCAGGGGCGTCAAATCCGCAATGCCGGGGTTGTCGCCTATATCCAGCTCCGTCAGGTTCTTCAACTTCACCAAAGGGTAGAGATCGGTGATTTGATTGCCGCGCAGCGAGAGCCGGGTCAGGGCGGTAAACTGCGCCAGAGGCGTCAAATCCGTGATGCCGCTGTTCGAAAGATCCAGCTCCGTCACATTCACGGGGATGTACTGCCCGGCTATCTCCACCACATCCACAGATGCGGCCTGCGCCGCCCACCCCGCCGCCAGCGCGAGCACCGCCAGGCAGACCGCCAAAACCATCCGTTTGCCGCGCACGGTTCTCCCCCTTTGTCTTGTGCTGCTTACAGCGCCAAATCCCGCACGCGCGCGGTCAGGGCCGCCAAATCATCCGGGCCGGGCACGTAGTGCTGACGCACAGGTTCCATCAGGGGCTCTATCCCCGCCGCCGTCAAGGCTTGCCCTACCTGCCCAATACTCTGGCCACCCCAGCCGTAAGAACCAAAGGCGAATCCCTTGCGGCCCTTGGGGGCCAGACCTGCCAGGTATGTCAAAAATGCGGATACCGTGGGCAGCAGGTTGTTGTTGAGCGTGGGCGAGCCCACGGCCAGGCAGGAAGCCTCCAGCAGATCTGTGATGATATCCGACATGTGGCTGGTCTTGAGATCGTGCAGCTTGACGCACACGCCCTGTGCCAAAAAGCCCTCGCTGATGGCCAGGGCCATCTTTTCGGTGCTGTGCCACATGCTGTCAAACACCACCACAGCGGCCTTGGGCGGCGTGTTGTCGCTCCATTTTTTGTAGGCGGCCAGTATATCCGGGATGTGCGCGCGCCAAATAACCCCGTGGCTGGGCGCGATCAGGTCGATCGCCAGCGGCTCCACGGCCTTCAGCGCGGCCTTGGCCTGCGCGGGGTAGGGCATGACGATGTTGGCGTAATACTTGGCCGCCTGGCGCATCACGTCGGCCAGGGGCTCCTCGTCGTCGAAGCGACCGCCGGATGCGTAATGCTGGCCGAAAGCGTCGTTGGAGAAGAGAATTTTTTCCTCCGGGCAGTAGGTCATCATGTTATCCGGCCAATGCAGCATGGGCGTGGGGATGAATCGCAATGTGCGGCGGCCCAGGGAGATGCTGTCGCCCGCCTTGACGGGCAGGTAGGGATAACCGGCCCCGTAGTGGGCCGTCAGGCCCCGTTGTCCCTGGGGCGAGCAGGTGACCAGCTGCGCCTTTGGCATGCGCGCCATGGCCTGCGGAATGGCCCCGGAGTGATCCATCTCCACGTGATTGCTCACCAGGTAATCCACCCGCTCCAGGGGGACAACCTGCGCAACCCTGGCCAGCAGTTCCTCGGCAAAGGGGGCCTTCACCGTGTCTATCAGCGCCACCTTTTCATCCATGATCAGGTAGGCGTTGTAGGTAGCGCCCTGGTCGGTGGTGTAGCCGTGAAAGGTGCGCAAAAACCAATCCACAGCGCCTACCCAATAGACACCGGGCTTTAAGGGGATCGCTCGCACGTTTAGGCCTCCTCGAAAAGGTCTTTGCTCACGCCGCACAGGGGGCAAGCCCAATCCGCAGGCAGATCCTCAAAGGCGGTGCCGGGCGCAACGCCGTGATCCGCGTCGCCCTCCGCAGGGTCGTATGTATAGCCACAGACAGTACAGACATATTGCTTCATAGCCGTCTCTCCCTCCATTGATCCAAATTGTATGGGCATTGCCCATGCCCATTGTAGCGCGGGTGCAGCCAAAAGTCTAGCGCTGGGTAAAGACGGGAGTGGCCAATTGAACGCTTAAAGGAAATCGACAAGACCAAAAGGGACTTCGCCTTTGTCATGGGAAGCGCGCCAGCGGGATTTCGCTTGACCGAACTTATTGTAAGCATCAAC